>CAIOGM010000122.1 GCA_903857795.1 uncultured Geobacter sp. | reverse complement strand
GCAGGAGGCCGCACGTCCGGTTCAAGTTGCAACTTCTGGAACCGCTGAGATTAAGACTCGGCCACAACCCGTAGCCGATGAGCCGCAGCAGGCAGCGAAGTCGACGCCGGTCGCAGCGGCAACTGAGCCGGCAGTGTCCTCGCCTGAGACCGTCGCCGTCGCGCCGGAAGTAGTGACGGCGGAAGCGCCGGTAGCCGCCAAAGTCGCAAGTCCGTCGGTTACTTCGGCCACACCTCGGCAGGAGGCTACACGTCCGGTTCAAGTTGCAACTCCTGGAGCCGCTGAGATCAAGACTCGGCCGCAACCAGTTACCGAAGCGCCGCAGCAGGCAGCGAAGTCGACGCCGGTTGCAGCGGCAACTGAGCCGGCAGTGTCCTCGCCTGAGACCGCCGCAGTCGCGCCGGAAGTAGTGACGGTGGACGCACCGGTAGCCGCCAAAGTAGCAAGTCCGTCGGTTGCTGCGGCTACATCTCGGCAGGAGGCCGCACGTCCGGTTCAAGTTGCAACTTCTGGAACCGCTGAGATTAAGACTCGGCCACAACCCGTAGCCGATGAGCCGCAGCAGGCAGCGAAGTCGACGCCGGTCGCAGCGGTAACTGAGCCGGTAGTGTCCTCGCCGGAGACCGTCGCAGTCGCGCCGGAAGTAGCGCCGGCGGACGCGCCGGTAGCCGCCAAAGTCGCAAGTCCGTCGGTTACTGCGGCCGCATCCCGGCAAGAACCTATTTCTGCACCGTTTATCCCGACACCGGATCAGGCGCCAATCGTGGTGACTGAAAAGCTGTCGACTTCCGACCGCACCCCGATAACTGCGGGAGCAGCCACCACCGATACAACTGAAGTCAAGGTGACACGACAGAACGATGTCGCATCAGAGGTTACAAGATTGACGCCGGATTCAGTGACTGGCCCGGCGCCGGCTGTAACCACTGCCGAGCCTTTGCCTCAAGCTGACCTGAAGATACCGGACACGGTTTTGGAGAGCGTGGCCATACAGCAGAAGCCGTTGGCTGCGACGTCAGCAGCCCGATCTTCTCGAATGGGGAATCCAGCCGGTATCGAAAAAAATGAAGCGTCCCCCCTGCAGCGCGCGAGCGTCAGCGATGGGACCGTTCCTGTCGCCAAGATGGACGTCACCTTTACCGACCCATCTTCAACCGGAGATAATGCAACTTCCGATGGGAATGACCGGCCTGCCTCCCAGGAGAAGGATAAAAACCGGGAACATATTCAGGCATTCAACATGACCTCTCCCCATTCTCCGGAGACGCGGGAACCGCTTTCCGTGGCGACTCCGGCGGCTGAGGTCGACCTGAAGAGCGCTCTCAAGGAGAGCATTCTCTCTCAGGTGAAACAGGCCGAGGTGCGGCATGACGCCAAAGGAAGCGGCCGGATTTCACTGCGGCTCAGCCCGGATGAACTGGGCGAACTGACCATCAATGTGCGGATGGAGGATCATCGGTTGAAGGTGGAGATCATCAGCGAAAACCGGACGGTGCGGGAGGCGTTGATGAACAATATGGAGAGCCTCAAGGAGACCCTGTCGAAACAGCAGTTCACCATGGAGCGCTTCGATGTCTCCACGGGTGCCGGGGGTGGGCAAGGCTCAAATCAGACGTTCCGGGATGATGCCGGTACACAGCGCAACGATGTCCCCCGGCAAACGGTCCGGAAGATCGAACCTGTGGATATGCCGACCTCACGAGTAAGCCAGGTTGATGACGACAGGGAAAATTCGCTGATTAACCTCGTGGCGTGACGATCCGGGAGTCATGATTTCCGATATGTTGTCAAGAACCTGACAAGGCTTGATTCAGGATTACGACAGGAAACTGAAAACAGTGGACTCTGCCAGAGAAATTCAACAGAACTGACCGATTTACAACATTTTTATGTGATAAAAAGAAATTTTAAATAGATTGTGTAACTGGCACTACTGATGCAAAAGGAATAGCATAAGGTCTCTCGATTACAAAAAGAAAGGAGGTGAGATGTATGGCTATTTCAACAGTTACAAATGATACCTCTGCCGCTGCGGCATATATGAAGAAGACGACCGGTCTCAACAAAGACGACTTCATGAAGCTGTTTATCACGCAGTTGCAAAATCAGGATCCGATGAACCCGACCGACAGTACGCAGATGGTGGCGCAGATGGCCCAGCTTACCCAGGTTGAGCAGGCGTACAATGCCAATACCAATCTGACGAATCTGCTGACCGCACAGTCAAATCTGACGGCAGTGTCGTATATCGGCAAGACGATCACCGCCCAAGGATCGGATATTCAGCTGGCTTCGGGTTCGGCTTCGCAAGTCAATTACAATCTCGGAAGTGCGGCGGACTCGGTTAAGGTGACGATTAAGAACAGCGCCGGAAGCACCGTCCGGGTGCTGACTGGAGGGAGTGCGGCAACCGGAAACGGGAGCATGACATGGGATGGGTTGGATAGTACCGGCGCCCAGGCAGCTTCCGGAGCGTACACGTTCTCCGTCACCGGGGTCAATAGTTATGGGAGTACGTTCGACGGGACTTCCCTTGTCAAGAGAGCCGTGACCGGAGTGACGATGAATCAAGGTTCACCGGTGCTGCAGAGTGCCGGGGGGAACGTGCCGTTGGCCAACGTCATAGGGGTAGGGGGGTGATATGATGTGATCGACAAGGTTTTTTTCCCCGATCCACTCGTAATCCAGCCATCAAGGAAACCGGTAGAATCCAAGAGTGCTGTTTCGGGGGTGGCGTCACCCTTTGCCAAGATCCTGGATACAAAACTTCCGGCAGAGGGGATCAAGTTTTCACAGCATGCACAGGAGCGGCTTCGAACCCGGGGGATAACCCTCAGCGAGTCAGACCTCAAGAGTCTTGCTGGCG
Source organism: uncultured Geobacter sp. (assembly GCA_903857795.1). Classification (GTDB taxonomy): domain Bacteria; phylum Desulfobacterota; class Desulfuromonadia; order Geobacterales; family CAIOGM01; genus CAIOGM01. Next base: position 62,996 of record CAIOGM010000122.1, on the reverse strand, counting down.
CCATGGAGAGTGTGGCGAAAAAGGGGGGGAGAGAATCACTCATCATGCAGGGGGATACAGCCTTCGTGGTCAGTGTGGCAAATCGGACGGTGATTACGGCGATGGACCGGAAGAGTATGGTTGGCAGTGTCATCACCAACATCGATTCAGTGGCAGTCATTTGACAAGCAATGGACTAATTAACAATTAATAATTTACAATTGGCAGCTAACCCGAACCCAGAACATCGAACCCAGAACCTAGAACCTAGAACCCCGACTTTACACCAGAACTTAACGGGCTGGACCTCCAGAAGGAAGCCCGGGGGTACCGACCGACCGAGGTATCCCGCTACTAATTTGCCGTAAGGAGGCATATCATGAGCATCACATCCGCACTGTTTACCGGCGTCAATGGAATGAAGGCCCAGAGCGAAGCCATGGGCGTGATCAGCAACAACATCGCCAACGTCAACACCACCGGGTACAAGGCCGCCCGCACCCTCTTCTCCGATCTCCTCTCCCAGAATATCGGACACAACAACTCCCAGGTCGGACTCGGCACCCAGGTCCAGAAGGTGGAGAATCAGTTTTTTGGCGGCTCCCTCCAGACAACGGCTAACGTCAGCGATGTGGCGCTTCAAGGGGACAATCTCTTCTTCGCAGTCGCCAATCTCACGGCGACAGGAGGCCCTGCTCCAGTTACCCTCCCTGCTGCCGCTCAATTGACCAGGGCCGGGGCTTTTAATCTGGACGCATTGGGTAACCTGGTCAATCCCGATGGAAAAAATGTGCTGGATGATGCCGGATTGGGGCTAAGCTATAATCCGGCGACATTCGGCAGGATTACCGGAATCGACTCCACCGGCAAGATCACCGCTGTTGACACCACCGGCACCACTATCTTGGCTCCGGTAACGGGCTCCGGCAGAATCGGTCTCGTCAGGGTCCAAGTCCCCACGGAGCTGCAGAAAGGGGGCGGATCTCTCTATAACTCCAGCACCACCTCGGGCACTCCTCTCGTCTACGCCAACCTCGCAGGCGCGGGGTTGTCCCCGACGGAAAAAATTGTTGCCAACTCCCTGGAGTCGAGCAATGTGGACATGGCGGCGGAGATGGTCAACATGATCGTCACCCAGCGAGCTTATTCGGCCAACTCCAAAACCATTACCGTCAACGACCAGCTGACCAACGACGCGATCCAGATGGTACGGTAATTTTTCTGAGACAGTGAGTACCCTTACCAGGGGCGGCTTCCGAGCCGCCCTTTTTTTGATCTCTCCACTCATTGTCAAAACACTGACTTCACCTCCCTGCCGATTCTGTTATCTCCTCCTCATAAAAAGTGGCGTAGCCGGTTAGCTCCACCTGCTTCAATGGTGCATTCGCAAGGGAAGAGGAGTAATCACCTCCCCCGCAAATCTATTTGCAGCACATCGGCAACTCTGGCACTTCTGTTGCACGGAGTTCTATATATTCGTTGTACTCCTGCTCCATAACGCTTATTATTCCGCGGTTGCATGGATACCACAACAAGGAGTGACGTATGGCCAAGGGCGAAGAGCATGAAGAAGAGTCTGTTGAAAAGCCGGAGGGGGGGAAGAAGAAGCTGATCATCATCGGAACCGCGATTCTGGTGGCGTTGGCCTGTATCGCCGGCGGCGTCGCTTTTTATCTGAACAGCACCGCAGGGGAGGCGGCTGACCAACCCGGGGGGAAGAAGGCGGAGTCATCGAGCAAAAAACATGAGGCGACAGCCCTCTATCCCGTGGAGCCGTTTGTTGTCAATATTCGCGATAACACGGATGTCCGCTACCTGAAGGTCAAGCTGGAGTTCGAGGTCATCGCGGCCGGACCCGAGGTGAAGGCCGAGTTCGATCCCTACCTCCCCAAACTCAGGGATTCGATTCTCATGCTCCTCACCTCCAAGACCCTGGCCGACGTTCAGGATCTCCCCGGCAAGACCCGTCTCAGGCAGGAGATCATGACCTCGGCGGTCCGGATCTTTCCCCGCGGCAAGGTAACTCAGGTGTTTTTCACCGATTTCGTGGTTCAGTAACCGCCTGTCGGGGGGAGTTTATGGATAAGCTGCTTACCAAGGACGAAATCGAAGCACTGTTGACCGCTGTTTCCGAGGGGCGTATCGACCCCGACAAGGAGTTGGCGCGTCAACGGGGCTCGGTCGTCGTCTACGATCTCTTCAACACGACGGCCCACAAGGGGTTGATGCCCAACCTGGATATCGTCTATGACAGCTTCATCCGGTATCATCGCGTTTCCATGTCGAACCGCCTGCGCAAGATCGTGGAGATCAAGAAGATCGGGGCGCGGCCGTATAAATTTGACGATTTTCTCAAGACCCTGTCGCCGACGATCTGTATGGGGATCTTCCGCATCGATCCCCTGAAGGGGGCCTCGGTGCTGGCCATGGACAACAATCTCGTCTATGCCATCATCGACAGCGTCCTGGGGGGGACCGGCGCCCCGAGTATCATGGAGACCAACCGGATTTATACCTCCATCGAGCTGCGGATCATGCAGAAGATCATGAAGGATGCGCTCCTTGATCTGGAAAAGGCCTGGTTGCATCTCCAGCACAACACCAAGATGAATCTGCTGCGCATGGAGTCGAACCCGCGGCTGGTCAATATCGTGCCGCCGGAGTACCTGGTGGTGACCATGGAGTTGGAGATTCAGGTGGAGAACACCCGGGGGAGTATGGTATTCGCCATCCCCTACATGACGGTGGATCCTCTCAAGGACAAGCTGAAGCATGGGGCGCAGATCGATTCCGAGACCAGCGATCCCCGCTGGACGTACAAGCTCTCCACGGAGCTCTGCGATGCACCGCTGGGCGTTACCGTGGAGATGGGGCATGCCAACATCACCATGCGCGAACTGCTCCACCTGGAGCTTGGTGATACCATCATGCTCGACAAGGATGTTCAGAGCCCCATGATGGTGAACATCGGCGGAGTCAACAAGTTCGTGGGAACTCCGGGGGTGTATCGCGGCAACAAGGCTGTCCAGATACTGCGCAGCATTACCAGGGAGGCTGAATATGAGTGAAGTAACAGAACACGCGGAAGTCGCTGCTCTGGAACTCGAGATGCAGAAGTTGAGCTTTATTCTCGATATTCCTCTTCAGCTGACCGTTGAGCTGGGGCGGGCCAATCTGCTGGTGAAGGACGTGTTGAAGTTGAATCAGGGCTCCGTGGTCGAACTCTCCAAGCTCGCCGGGGACCCCCTTGACATCTATGTGAACTCCAAGCTGATCGCCCGGGGCGAGGCAGTGGTGGTCAACGAGAAGTTCGGCGTTCGGCTGGTGGATATCGTCAGCCCCACCGAGAGGATGGAGAAGGTGTTATGAGGCGTCTTATGGCGGTAATGGCAGGGTGCCTCTTCCCCGGCGCTGCTCTGGCCGGCACGGGGGGCGATGGCGGCTTCAGTTTTACCACCTGTCTGCTGCAGATGTTCTCCTCTCTGGCGGTGGTGCTGGGGGCGATCTACCTTCTGGCCTATCTGGGCCGCCGGACTCTCACCGGCATAAAGGGGGGGAACGGCCTCCGAACCCATATCCGGGTGGTGGAGTCCCGCTGCCTGGCGCCGAAGAAATCTCTACTTCTCGTGGAGGTGGCCGGAGAGTACCTGCTCCTCAGCAGCGATGCCGACGGCATCAGCCTCATCAAGCAGATCGACATGGTGGAAGAGGCCGAGGTGATCGAGGTGGTGGGGCGGGAGGTTACCACCGGAGAAAAATTTCAGGCACGGCTCGAAGGATTCATGGGGAACTTGACACTCCCCCGGCTCTCGGCGGCGTTTTCGCGGAGTGAAGGATGAGATTCCCGGTGAAAAGATATGGCCTGCCGGTCGCCGCGGTCGCGCTCCTGCTGACTGCCGGAACCGCAGCGGCCGAGACGCTCTCGCTCCCCGGATTACTGGGGGTAGGGACGGCGTCGAAACCGGGGGAGACGGCCACGGTGCTCCAGATCCTCTTCCTCATGACGATCTTCTCCCTGGCGCCGAGTCTCTTGATCATGACGACCTCGTTTACCCGGATCGTCGTGGTTCTCTCGTTTCTCCGGAACGCCATGGGGACCCAGCAGGCCCCTTCCAACCAGATTGTCATCGCCCTCTCGCTCTTCCTGACTTTTTTCATCATGACCCCGGTCTGGCAGCAGGTGAACAGCCAGGCCCTGGAGCCGTACAAGGCTCAGACGATCACCCAGGAGCAGGCGCTGAATCGCGGGGTCGCCCCCATCAGGAAGTTCATGCTCTCCCAGGTCAGGGAGAAAGATCTGGCGCTCTTCATCAGCCTCTCCAAGCAGGCGCGCCCCAAGAATTCCGATGATGTCCCCACCCTGACCATCGTGCCGGCGTTTATCATCAGCGAGTTGCGCACCGCGTTTCAGATCGGTTTTCTCATCTACATTCCCTTTCTGGTGCTGGACATGGTGGTCGCCTCGGTGCTCATGTCCATGGGGATGATGATGCTCCCGCCAGCCATGATCTCGCTCCCTTTCAAGATTCTCCTCTTCGTCCTGGTGGACGGCTGGGGGCTGGTGATCGGCTCCCTGGTCAAGAGTTTCGGCTGACGGGGAACCTCAACCTCAACCTCAACCTCAACCTCAACCTGCTTCACCGGCGGCTTCATGACCCCTGAACTGATCGTACAACTGGCCCGCCGCAGCTTCGAGGTCACCCTGCTCCTGTCGGCGCCGCTCCTGATCTTCAGCCTGGTGGTGGGGCTTCTGGTGAGCGTCTTTCAGACGGTGACCTCCATCAATGAGGCGACCCTCGCCTTTGTCCCCAAGATCGTTGCGGTCATGGTGGCGATGATCATCTTCTTTCCCTGGATGATGAGCTATATGTCCGACTTCACCCGTGAGATCTACGGCATGATCGCCAACATGAGGCATTGACCGGTGTTTCCGCTCCTCCCCTTTCCGGAGCCGTCGGAGATTATCCTGTTCACCCTGGTGATCGGGCGGATGGCGGGGCTCTTCACGGCCATCCCGCTGTTCGGCGGCAAGGGGGTTCCCTCCAGAGTCAAGGTTGCGATCATCTTCACCATGGCGCTGGTCTTCTTCCCCGTGGTGCGGAGCTATTTACCGGCCATTCCGACGGATGTGCTCTCCCTGGGACTGCTCGTGGGGAGGGAGGTGCTCGTGGGGCTCTCCATGGGGCTCCTCTCCCAGGTGGTCTTCTCCGCGGTTGAATTCTGCGGACAGTTCATCGGTATGCAGATGGGGTTCACCACGGCGTCCATGTTCGACCCCACCATGGGGACGCAGACGGCGGTGCTGTCGGTGCTGGAGAATCTGCTGGCGACGCTCCTCTTCATGACCCTGGGGATGCACCACCTCTTCCTGAACGCCATCATCGAGAGTTATCGGGTAGTCCCGCTGGGGGCGTGGCATGTGAATGGCGCACTCCTGGCCTTCGTGGTGAGCACCACCGGGGGGATCTTCACTCTGGCGATCAAGCTGGCCGCGCCGCTTATGGCCTCCCTGCTGGCGGCCACCGTCTCCCTGGGGGTCATGGCGCGGATCTTCCCCCAGATGAACATCTTCATGATGAGTTTCCCCCTGAACATCGGGCTTGGCTTCATCGTCCTCGGGATCACCGCGAAGGTCTTCTTTCATACCCTCAGCAACTCCTTCGCCAATCTCTCTCAGCAGATGAGTATCCTCTTCCGGCTGTTGGGAGCCTGATCCCATGTCTGACGAAGACAAACACTCAAAAACAGAAGAACCCACCGAGAAACGGAGGGGAGACGCCCTCAAGGACAGCGGTCCTCCCCGAAGCCGCGACCTCAACTCCACCATAACTCTCCTGGCGGGAATCCTGGCCCTCTCCGCCACCGGCCGCTACATGTTCGCCACCCTCCAGCAGGGGAGTCGGGAGATACTGGGAAACCTGGAGCCGTCCCAGGTCACCGAGGGGGGAGTGTACGGCCTCATGGTGAAGTTCTTCGGCATCATGGGGCTGATCCTTGGCCCCTTTCTGCTCACCGTCATGGCCTCCGGTCTGGCCCTCCATTTTGCCCAGGGGGACGCCTCGGTCAACTTCGACAAGTTGGCGCTCAAGTTCGACTCCATGAATCCCATCAGCGGCTTCGGGAGGCTCTTCAACAAGGACGCCGTCGTGGAGATGGTGAAATCGTCCCTGAAGATCGCCTTCGTGGGGTACATCGCCTACCGGATCATCCACGGGGAGGCGGAGAACCTGACCTTTCTGGGAGAGCAGGATCTGGATGAGATCTTCGTCTATATCGGCAGGCTCTCCTTCCGGCTGGTCATCAACAGCTGTGGGGTGCTTTTCGGCCTGGCTATCCTCGATCTCTTTTATACCCGGTGGCGTTTCACCTCCAATATCAAGATGACCAAGGAAGAGGTAAAGCAGGAGCATAAGGATTCTGATGGGGACCCCCAGGTCAAGGGAAAGATCCGAAACCTCCAGTTTGCCCAGCACAACCGCCGGATGCAGAAGATCATCCCCACCGCCGATGTCATCGTGACGAACCCGACCCATTATGCCGTCGCCCTGAAATACGATCGGGAGCGGATGGGAGCGCCCATTGTCATCGCCAAGGGGGCCGACAACATGGCCCAGCGGATCAAGCAGATCGCACGGGAGCACAAGGTGATGATCGCGGAAAACCGCTTCCTGGCGCGGGAGCTGTACGCCCAGGTGAAAGAAGGGCACGAGATCCCCGAGAGTCTCTACGCCGCGGTCGCGGAGATCCTGGCCTACGTCTTCAGCATGCGGGGCAAAATTTGACGGGAGCGCACTCTATAGTGAAGGAGAGGAATCATGGCGATTACCTGGCAGGACGATCTGGCCACCGGCATCGAGGTGGTGGATATCCAACATAAGGAGATATTCAGCCGCTTCGATGCGTTCTCCGACGCCTTCGACCAGGGGGTCGCCCTGGGAGTGCTGACGGAGCTTCTCCTCTTCCTGGAACGGTATACCCAGCAGCACTTCTGGGATGAAGAGGATTATATGGCCGGCTCACGGTACCCTGAACTTGCCGAGCACAAAATTGCTCATCGCACGTTCCTGGATGATCTCACCCGGCTCCAGGCCGATGTGCGTGGAGACGATACCAACTCGAGACATATCATGGTCGCCAAGCGGCTCCTGATTCTCTGGTTCATAAAACATATCCGCGTCTCTGACAAGGAGTTCGCCTCCTACCTCTCCCGGCGAAGTTAGCGCTTCTTTTCCTCTCTTCATGCCGACAGGTCAAAACCTTGGCCCCTCCCGCAGTCGTACGAAACCGTGTCAAATTACCGTCTCGCACAAAAATCCCATCCCTCAAGCGGCATTTGAACCACGGAGAGACGGAGACATGGAGAACTCAAAGAGAAACTCCGCCGTATAATCCTTGGAAGAGCACTTGAAACACGGAGCAACTGAGCAACGGAGTGGAATCCGGGCGAAATTCATTGAGAAAATATTTTCAACGACTCACCTTGTTGCAAAAAAACTCTCTTGACGTAAGGTCTTGATTCCTCGGTTGCTCCGTTGCTCAGTGTTATTTGAACTGCCGTTTTCAAAATAATTTCACCCCGACTTTTTTAGATCGAAGGTACAGGTCGCAACGGTGCAACAGACTGTTGTATATGACTATTTTTCTCCGTGTCTCCGTGCCTCCGTGGTGGACTACGGCTTTCTCCCTTGTTTCGTCGCGCCAAGTGGCACAACGGTTGCAGTCCACCATAACGGACGGATTTTTTTATTGATATACGGGAGTGGTTTCGATGGCAGATCTGGCGGTTCCGTCTCAGGGGTTCGATTCTTCGATGCTGAAAAAGAACTCCGATGTCATCATGGCACTGGCGCTGGTAGGGGTGCTGGGGCTCATGGTGATCCCGCTTCCCGCCTTCATGCTGGATGTCTTCCTGGCCGCCAACGTAACCATTGCCCTCGCCATCCTGCTGGTCTGTCTTTATACCACCCAACCACTCGATTTTTCCGTATTTCCTTCCGTGCTCCTGGTGACCACCCTGTTCCGCCTGGCCCTCAACATCGCCTCGACCCGGCTCATCCTGCTCCACGGCAATGAGGGGCCGGAGGCGGCCGGTGCGGTCATCAAGTCCTTCGGGCAGTTCGTGGTTGGCGGCAACTACGTGGTCGGCGCGGTGCTCTTTCTCATCCTGGTCATCATCAACTTCGTGGTCATCACCAAGGGCGCCGGTCGCGTGGCCGAAGTGGCCGCGCGCTTCACCCTGGACGCCATGCCCGGCAAGCAGATGGCCATCGACGCCGACCTCTCCTCCGGTTCCATCACCGACAAGGAGGCCAAGGCCCGGCGGCTGAAGATCTCCCGTGAGGCGGAATTCTACGGCTCCATGGACGGCGCCAGCAAGTTCGTCCGGGGAGACGCCGTCGCCGGGATCCTGATCATGCTGATCAACCTGATCGGTGGCTTTGTCATCGGGGTCTGGCAGCAGGGGATGCCGTTTGACACGGCGCTGGCCAACTACAGCCTGCTGACGGTTGGGGAGGGGCTCATGGCCCAGATTCCCGCCCTCATCATCTCCACCGCCGGCGGCATCATCGTTACCCGCTCCGCCGATGAGAACAACTTCGGCCGCGAGATCAGTGGTCAGTTCCTCTACTATCCCCGGGCCTGTTACACCCTCTGCGGCATCCTTGTCTGCTTCGGTATGCTGCCGGGACTGCCTCACCTCGCCTTTTTTACCCTCGCCGGGGGGGCGTACCTGGCCGGTCGGGTGGCCAAGGAGAAGATTGAGGGGGAGGATGAATCGCAGCTCATGGACGGCCCAGCCGAAGGGGAAGAGGGGGGGGACCAGATCCGTTCCATCAAGCCGCTGGAGATGCTGGAGCTGGAAGTGGGGTACGCCCTGGTGCCGCTGGTGGACGAGTCCCAGGAGGGAGAACTGCTGGATCGGATCAGGAATATCCGCCGTCAGTACGCCCAGAAGATGGGTTTTATAGTCCCTCCGATTCATATTCATGATAATCTGCAGCTGCGTCCCTACGAATACAGCATCCTCATAAAGGGGGCAAAGGTCGGCGGGGGCGAGCTGACCGGCCAGTTTCTGGCCATGGATTCCGGGGCCACCACCGGTGAGGTCGAAGGGGCGCGGACCACCGAACCGGTCTTCGGGCTTCCCGCCGTCTGGATCCGTGGCGCCGACAAGGAGCATGCCCAGCTCTGCGGCTACACCGTGGTGGACAACACCACCGTGGTCGCCACGCATATCGGCGAGACCATCAAAAAATACTCCCATGAGCTGGTGGGACGTCAGGAGTTGCAGCAGCTCATGGACAATCTGGCCACTACCTGTCCCAAGGTGGTGGAAGAGCTGGTCCCATCGATCCTCTCCATCGGCACGGTCCTGCGGGTCGTCCGGAACCTGCTCCGTGAAGGGACCTCTATTCGCGACCTCCGGAGCATCATGGAGACCCTGGCCGATTACGGGGGGATCACCAAAGACCCGGAGATGTTGACGGAGTTCGTCCGCCAGGGGCTGGGGAGAAGCATCGTCGAGCAGTACAAATCCGACGACGATACCCTCTGTCTGTTGAGCCTCGACCGGAGCGTGGAGGAGGCGGTCATCGACGGGGTCCAGTCCAACGATCAGGGGAGCTACCTGGCGTGTGAGCCGGCCATCGTGCAGAAGATTCTGCTGAGCCTGCGTCATGAAATGGAAAAATTCAATGTCACGGGGACTAACCCGGTGCTGATCGCCTCACCTTCCATCAGACGTCACATTAAAAAGCTTACGGAGCGCTTTCTGCCGAACCTGGTGGTGCTGTCGCACAGCGAGGTCCCGCCGAATATCAAGATTCAATCCTTGGGAGTGGTGAGTCTCAATGCAAATTAAAACCTTTCAGGCTAAGGATATGGCGGAGGCGCTCCGGCTGGTCAAGGCCGAGTTCGGCCCCGACGCCATGATCCTTACCTCCAAGAAGCTGCGGCGCAAGGGGCTCTTTTCCTTTTTCGCCAAGCCGTACTACGAGGTCACCGCGCTCCTGGACAGCCGCCCCACCCGGGCCGACTATCCCGTGCCGGAGCCGCCGAAAGAGCCGGCCCGCCAGACCAACACCAGGGAAGAGTTCCAGAACTCCATGCTGGCCCCCCTGGCCCGGGAGCTCAAGGAGCTCCGCTCCCGGGTCGAAGTACTCTCCGCGCCGGAAGAGAAGGTTGAGCCGTTCCCGGCGGCGCGCAAACCATCAGACTCTCCGGTGAATCCCGTTGATCCCCGCTTCGGGGTTGAAGAGCTGAAGCAGTATCTGATCCGTGCGGGGGAGGGGGAGAAAGGGGGCTCACCGGGCAAGCCGGTTCCCGACTCCGCAGCCACCGAAAAGCTTCGCGGCGACATCGAAGAGCTGAAAAAGATTCTCCTGGCATCCATGGGGAGCCGCAAGGAGCAGGAGAGCGCGGCTGTCCCGCCCGTGGAGCGGAGAGAGCTCTCCGCCGGACGGCGGGATCTGGACGAGTTGAAACAGCTGTTGGCCCTCGCCAACGGGTCGGGGACGGCCAGACCCGCCGCCTTCAAGCCCCTTCCTGCCGCCGGTTCCGGCGCCCCGTCGGGGTTGCGCGAGGGGAAGAGCGCCGGTGAGTTCCCCACGTTTTCAGGGGTGGCGATCGGCGCCCCGGCGGCGGGACGGCAGACCCAGTGGAAACCCGATGCCGGAGAAAACCGTCCGGCACACCACCACTGCTCGGAGGCCGATGATCTGAAGGTGGCCCTGCAGCGGTTCCTCAACCTGGAACCGACCGCTGACGTGGAGCCTCCCGTGAAAACAGCGACGGTTGTTCCTCTGGTTCAGGAGCAGGCGGAGAGCTTCGGGGAACTGCTCCGCACCAACGGGGTAGGGGAAGAGGAGATCGAACTGCTCCTGGCGCCGCTCAGGGGGGCGCCGCTGGCTGGCGAAAGCCACGAACTGCTCCGCGAGCGACTGCGCGAGGCGATCATGGCCGGCGTGGTCTGCGCCAAGCAGGTGGCTCTGAAGAATGACTCCCCGCGCATCATGGCTTTTGTCGGCCCCACCGGGGTGGGAAAGACCACGACCATCGCCAAGCTGGCGGCGCTTGCGGTAAAGCACCGGGTTCGGGTCTCCATCATCACCACCGATACCTACCGCATCGGCGCCGTGGATCAGCTGAAGGCGTATGCCGCCATCATGGGGCTCCCCTTCGCCGTGGCCGAGAGCCCCGCCGAGCTGGCCGCTGCCATCGACGCCAACAGCGACAAGCAGCTGATCTTCATCGACACCTCCGGCCGTAACCCCCGGGACCAGGAGCGGCTCCTGGAGATGAAGGAGTTTCTGGAGGTTAATCCGGAGATCGAGACCCATCTCTGTCTGGCGGCGACCACCCGGGACCGGGAGCTGGAGCAGATCTTCGCCCGGTTCAGCATTCTCCCGGTGGGGAAGGTGCTCTTCACCAAGCTGGATGAGAGCGAGAGTTTCGGCTGTATCATCAACATGCATCTGAAGAACAGGGTGCCCCTTTCCTACTTCACCACCGGCCAGAGAGTGCCGGAGGACCTACTGGTCGCGACTCCCAAGCGGGTCGCCGATCTTGTTCTCGGGGAGATGACACCATGAACTGCAGCAGTGGAGTGATGATCCATACCGACCGGCTGAACATGATGGCGGGGGCTTATCCCGGCCAGATCCGGTTCGCCACTACTCTCCCTCCGGCGAAGAAGAAGTGCGGCGCCCGTGTCATCTCGGTCACCAGCGGCAAGGGGGGGGTCGGCAAGAGCAGCGTGGTGGTGAACCTCGCCCTGGCTCTGGCCAACGAGGGGGAGCGGGTTCTGGTCATGGATGCCGATGTGGGGCTGGGGAATGTGGGGATCCTCCTGGGGCTGCGGCCGACGCTGACCCTGGACGACGTCTTCAACGGGAGCCGGCGTCTCTCCGAGGTCATCGTGACCGGACCCGGCGGGATCAGGATCATCCCCGCCGGATCGGGAGGCGACCGGTGCTCCATACTCAACCCGCGGGAACGGCTCCTCCTGATGGATGAGCTGGACGCCATCGACGAGGAGTTCGACGTCCTGATCATCGATACGGAGAGCGGCATCTCGGAGAATGTGACCTACTTCAACGCCGCGGCCCAGGAGATCGTGGTGGTCCTCTCTCCGGAGCCGACCTCACTGGCCGATGTCTACGCCCTGATCAAGGTGATGGCGACCCGCCACGGGGAACGGCGCTTCAAGGTGCTGGTCAACATGGTCAGGGACAGTGATGAGGCGCTGGAGATGTTCAAGAGACTCTCCCAGGTGGTGAGCCGCTTCCTGGATGTCTCCCTGGATTTTTTCGGCTGTATCGTCCGCGACGAGCGGCTGGTTGATTCGGTCCGTCGGCAGAGGGCGGTGGTGGAACTTCACCCCCGTTCGGCCGCCGCCCGCTGTTTCGCCACACTGGCTCGCACGCTCAGGAGCAGTCCCGCATCCCAGTCGGTGAAGGGGAACATCCAGTTCCTCTTCAGGCGCTACTTTGAAGAAATCCCTTCCATGAGGTATGTATGAATCCTGCGTTGAGAGGCTATGCCGAGGAGTCCCAGCGGAGCTCCCTTGCCATCCGTGACGCACTGATCATCGAGCATCTGCCGTTGGCCAAGTACATCGTCAAACGGATGGCGGCGCATCTCCCCCCCCATATCGATGAGGATGAACTTATGAGCGCCGCGGTGATGGGACTCATCTCCTCCGCCGAACGGTTCGAGCCGGCCAGGGGGATTCTCTTCAAGACCTTCGCCGAACAACGGATCAAGGGGACGATCCTCGATGAGCTCCGCTCTCAGGATTGGCTTTCCCGGTCGGTACGGGAAAAGTATAAGCGGCTGGAGCGGGAGTTCGCCCGCCTCTGTCAGAAGCTGGGGCGCGATCCCTCCGGCGAGGAGGTCGCCGCCGCCATGGAGGTGGATCTGGAGGAGTACTACCGGATTCTGGAAGAGGTGCATACCTTCTCCTTTGTCAGCCTCAACGAATCCATGGAGGATGATGACGGGAGCCTGGTGACTCTCCTGGATATGGTGGCGGACAACGCCGCGCTCAATCCCCAGGCGCAGCTCCAGTATCGGCAGCTCATCGACTCCCTGGCCGGCTGTATCGATATCCTGCCGGAGAAGGAGCGGATTGTTGTCACCCTCTACTACTATGAGGAGCTCAAGCTCAAGGACATCGGCGAGATCCTCGGCCTTACCGAGTCGCGGGTCTCCCAGCTGCACAGCCAGGCGGTGGTCCGGCTCAGATCAAAGATGAAACCGCACTACGATTGACCGGTCGCGGAAAAAAAATTGACAGAGCTGTCATGTTTTTGAATCCGAATAAACCTCGAAAAAACAGTCCACCACGCAGGCACGGAGAATAATCTCTCACAGTTTCGTATAGTTCACTCTGAGGCCAATCGAGGTACAACACTACAACTCAGTTTGTCATCCTGAACGAAGTGAAGGATCTGCTGTTCAGGCGGAAGCAGATCCTTCGCTGTCGCTCAGGATGACACCCATATGCATTACCTGATTTTCTCCGTGTCTCCGTGTCTCAAGTGCCGTTTTTAGACTCACTATTCACGTGTTTCAGGAAAATTTCCGCTTCCCCCCACGTTTCTGCCACATTCTTCCCGATTCCCGCGTATCCGGTTAGGTTCTTGCATTAGCCATCCTGTCCCCTCGATATCCTGGGATGTTGTACCTGAAGTTTGCCAAGGAGAGTGATCATGAACAGCGGAATGTATGCGGCGCTTTCGGGGAGCATGGCTTCAATCCAGCGGATGGAGGTCCTGACCAACAATCTCGCCAATCTTAACACCACCGGGTTCAAGAGAGACCGGGTGCTGTTCGAAAGCGTGTTGGCCAATGTTAATTCCACCACGCCGGCCTCTCCCGCCGTCGCGGCTTCTCCCGTAACGGCGGCGCGGACACCGCTGCATACCGGCGGTACTGTCGTGACCGACTATTCCGGGGGACCGGTACGGCAGAGCGGCGTCCCGCTGGATTTCGCCCTGGATGGGGAGGGCTATTTCGTGGTCAAGAGCGCCGAGGGGACCGCCTATACCCGGCAGGGGAATTTTCACCTGGACGCCGGGGGGAAGCTCCTTACCGCCCAGGGGGACGAGGTCCAGGGAAGCAACGGTGGAGCCATTACCGTGGTCGGCAACAAGATCGAGGTTGACGCCAAGGGGGGGATATTCGCCGACGGGAACCAGGTGGGGAGCCTGAATGTCGTCGAATTCCCGAAACCGTACACCCTGCAGAAGGTCGGAGGGGCGCTGTTTACCGCCGGGGAGGGGGTGACGGCCGAACCGGCCAAGAGCACGGGGGTCAAACAGGGGTTCCTGGAGGATTCCAACGTCAACCCGATCCTGGAGATGGCGAATCTCATAGAGACGTCCCGCTATTACGAGAGCTGCCTCAAGGCGGTGAAGAGTTACGACGACATGGCGGCTAAGGCCACCGGCGAACTGGGTAAGCTGTAACAACAGGAGGATTGTCATGATACGCGCACTCTGGACCGCCGCTTCCGGCATGCAGGCGCAGCAACTCAATATGGATGTGATCGCCAACAACCTGGCCAACGTGAACACCGCCGGTTTCAAGAAGAGCCGGGCCGATTTCCAGGACCTCATGTATCAGAACCTCAAGGCCACCGGCGCACCGTCCACCGCCACGACGCAGACGGTGGGGATTCAGGTGGGACTCGGGACCAAGGCCGCCGCCGTAACCAAGCTTTTCACCGCCGGCAATTTCTCCCAGACCGGCAATGAGCTGGATATCGCCGTCGAGGGGGATGGTTTCTTTCAGATCCAGCTCCCCGATGGAACCACCGGCTACAGTCGGGCAGGCGCCTTCAAGAAGGACAATCAGGGACGGATCGTCAACTCAGACGGCTATCCCCTCGTGCCGTCCATCACCATTCCCAACAACGCCACCAAGGTGAACATCGGCAACGACGGCACCGTCTCGGTGCTTCAGGCCGGGACAACGGCCGCCACCACCGTCGGCAATATCCAGCTGGCCATGTTCTCCAACCCCTCGGGGCTCTCCAGCATGGGGCACAACCTCTATCAGCCCACCGACTCGTCGGGTGCGGCCACCAATGGAACTCCGGGACAGAACGGAGTCGGCACCACCGCCCAGGGGATCCTGGAAATGAGCAACGTGAGCGTCATGGAAGAGATGGTCAACATGATCGTCAGCCAGCGGGCCTACGAGACCAACTCCAAGGCGATCCAGGCTTCCGACGAGATGCTTCAGAAGGCCAACGAACTCAAACGGTAAGCTGCTGTGACGCGGGAGCGGAGTATGAAACGAATCTTGAAACTACTGACGCCGGCGCTGCTCATGGTTCTCCTGACGGCTGTCACGTCATGGGGCGCCAAGGGGACGCTCATGACGGAGGCCGTGGTCCGCCGTGTGGTTACCGACTACCTGGTCCAACGAAGCGAAAATCAGGAGGTGACGATCCGGCTGAAGAGTCTCGGCTATTCGGGCGAGAGCCTGCTCCCTCCCGGTGAGGTCAGCTATGAGGTGGTTGCGCCCCAGGAGTGGGAAGGGTGGGGGCGAAAGTCTCTGGCGCTCATCGTCAGGGTCAATGACCGGGTGGAGAAAAATCTCACGCTCAATGTGGAGGTGGAGGCGCTGGCCAACGTGGTGGTAGCCACCCGACAGCTGGAGTTTGGCATGCTGCTCACCTCCGGTGACGTGACTCTGCAGAAGCGGGATCTGGCGACGGCGCCCAACCGGGTCTGCCGCGGCATCGACGAGGTCATCGGCAAGCGGGTCAAGGTGGGGATGCGGGTCAACTCCTCGCTGCGCGCCGATTACCTGGAGAAACCGCCGCTGGTCAGGAGCGGCCAGATGGTCACCATCATCGCCGAAAACAGCGCATTCAAGATCACCGCCACCGGCAGGGCCCGGGGAAACGGCGCCGAAGGGGACCAGATAATGGTGCAGAATCCCAACGCGCAGAAGGATATTCAGGCCGTGGTGATCGGTGAAGGCCAGGTACGGGTGGAGTTCTGATATGAAACGCTACTGTTTAGCCTCGCTGTTACTCCTCCTTGTCGCCGGCTGCGTCCACCCACCGCCGGAGAGCACCTTTCCCGCCCGGGAACAGCACCTGGACAAGCCTCCGGTGAGCTACGCCAACGGCTCGCTCTGGCAGTCCACCACGCCCGGCTTGGTGGATGACATGAAGGCGCGCCGGATCGGAGATACCCTCACCGTGGTGATCTCCGAGCAGACCAGCGCCAGCAAGGCCGCCACCACCGATACCGGTCGGGCCGCGTCCATCGCGGCCGGAATTCCCAATCTGCTGGGGATGGAGTCCAAGCTGGCCGGTCTCAACGGGATGGATCTGACCAAGCTCGCGGCCGCCTCCATCGACTCGAAATACGCAGGTTCAGGCTCGACCACCCGCAAGGACGCCCTCACCGCCACCATTACGGCCCGGGTCATCGATGTCCTCGCCAACGGCAATCTGCTCATCGAGGGGCGGCGCCACGTCATGGTCAACAATGAGGACCAGACCATCGTCCTGGAGGGGACCGTCCGCCCCCGGGATATCACGCCTGAGAATCTGATAAACTCCGCACAGTTGGCCGATGCGCGGATCACCTACAGCGGTAAAGGGGTAATCAGTGACCGGCAGCGGCCGGGGTGGCTCATGAACATCCTTGATTACGCATGGCCGTTCTGACCGGCAGTGGTGGGTATCTTATGAAACGGTTTCTTCTGAGCATGCTTCTCCTTGGCTTCATGGCCCAACCGGCCCTGGCGATCCGGATCAAGGATATCGCCAGTTTCGACGGGGTCCGTGACAATCAGCTGGTCGGCTATGGGCTCGTGGTGGGACTCAACGGGAGCGGTGACAGCGACCAGACCAAGTTCCCGGTGCAGTCGCTGGTCAACGTGCTGGAGCGGATGGGGGTGACGGTCAACCGGGTCGATATCAAGGTCAAGAACCTGGCGGCGGTCATGGTGACCGCAGTGCTCGCCCCCTTCGCCAAGCAGGGGGCGACCATGGACGTGCTGGTCTCCTCCCTTGGTGACGCCACATCTCTCTCGGGGGGGACGCTCCTCCTCTCTCCCCTGAAGGGGGGGGATGGCCAGGTCTATGCGGTGGCTCAGGGGGCGGTCTCTACCAACGCCTTCTCCTACGGCGGCCAGGCCGCTTCCGCCCAGAAGAATCACCCCACCGCGGGACGAGTCCCCGGCGGAGGGCTGGTGGAGCGGGAAATCCCCAATGTTCTCGTCGACCGGAGCACCCTCAAGCTCAATCTCCACCAGCCGGACTTCACCACCGCCAACAGAATATCCAAGGCGATAAACGACAAATTCAAGACGGTTCTTGCCTCAAACATCGATCCGGGGTCGGTGCTCCTTGTCATCCCTCCCGACTACAAGGGGCGGACGGTGGAGTTCGTGGCCGACCTGGAGCGGTTGGAGGTGACACCGGACAATCCGGCCAAGGTGGTGCTGAACGAGCGGACCGGAACCATCGTCATCGGGGACAAGGTGCGAATCTCAACGGTGGCGATCTCCCACGGCAACCTGACTCTGTACATCAAGGAGACCCCCGAAGTTTCCCAGCCGACCCCCTTCAGCAATACAGGGAGCACCCAGGTCGTGCCGCGGACTTCGATTAAGGTCAACGACAACGCCGATGGGGCGCGTCTGGCGGTGGTGGAGGCCGGGGCCAATATCGGGGAGGTGGTGAGAGCGCTCAACTCCCTGGGAGTAACCCCCCGCGACCTGATCGGCATCATGCAGGCCATCAAGGCCTCCGGCGCGCTCAACGCCGAGCTGGTGATCATCTAACTCCTTAAAGTTTTGCCCTAAGCTGTCGATAGGAGAGAGTAATAGGTATGGAACTCAAGAGCGGGAGCATGGAGAGTCTGCAGTACGCCGCCGGGTCCCTCAAGGCGGACAGCGTGGTGAAATCCGGCGCTCCGGCGCCCCGTAGCAAGGATGAGCTGGCGGCCAAGAAGGTGGCCCGGGAGTTTGAGGGGCTGTTTGTCGGCATGATGCTCAAATCCATGAGGGACACGGTGGGGAAGGATTCGATCACCGGCGGTGGCCAAGGCGAAGAGATGTTTCACTCCATGCTGGATCAGGAGTACGCACGGATCATCACCGAGCATGGCGGAATAGGGATGTCAACGATGCTGGACAAGCAGCTCGCTCCTCATGTGGCAAGCAGCCGCGCGAGCCGGAGCGGCGCCGGAAATGACGGCCGATACCCCAGCGAGCTAACCGGAGTTACCCATGAAAATAACAAATAATCAGCTCCTCCCGCCGCTGGTGCAGTCCACCGCCGAAAGCATCGCCAAGAAGGGGGACTCCTCTTCCAACACCACCACCGGCGCGGCTGCTTCCGGCGCCGACCGGGTCAATCTATCGCGGAGCAGGGAGAAGGTGGAAAAATTGAAGACGCTGATGCCGCAGCCGCCGGACTCTTCCGGCGAGAAGGTCTCCCAGATCAGGCAGCAGCTCTCCGACGGTTCATACCAGGTGGCTTCCGAGGCAGTCGCCGGAAAGATGCTGGATAACTGGAGAGCGTTCAATGTCAGATAATATGGTCAGGTTATTGGCGCTGCTTGAGTCCAAGGAGCGCCTCATGGAAGAGCTGTCCTGCTCCCTGGAAGAGGAGCAGAGCCGGATCATCGACATGAACTCCGTCTCCATGGAAGAGTCCAACCGGTGCAAGGGAGAGGTCACCTCCCGGCTTGCGCGGCTGACCGAAGAGTGCCATCGGCTCATGGAGTCGCTCGGCGCCGAGCGGGGGATAGACAAGGAGATCACCCTCTCTCTCCTGATCGGTTCCGCCTCTGACTCCGAGAAGGAGAGGCTCGTGCCGCTGCAACGGCGGCTGCTGCTCCTGGCCGGCTCTCTGGGGCGGCAGCAGGAGCTGAACCGGAGGCTCCTCTCCCGTTCACTGGCATTGATCCAGCGCTCCCTGTCGCTCATCGGAGGCCTCCTGGGGGGGGGCGATGTGTATGGCGCCCGAGGACGTCTCGCCGCCGGTTCCATGGGAATGAGTTTTCTCAGTCGGGAGATCTAGATGAGCATTTCTACCATTCTCGATATCGGCAGCAAGGCTCTGATGGCCCAAAAGACCGCCATTGACGTGACGGGGCAGAACATCTCCAACGTCAATACCCCCGGCTATTCGCGACAGAGCGTCAACCTGGAATCAAGCGCCGGAACCATCGATCCCCGCTTCTTCACGGGGAACGGGGTCAATGTCGCTTCGGTGCAACGGGCTCAGGACAACTACCTGCAGACCCAGATCCTGGGTGAGAGCGGCTTCAACGGCAACCAGAGCGCCCTGCAGAGCGCCCTGGCCACGGTAGAACCGCTGTTCAATGAGACCGCCAACACCGGCCTCTCCTCGTCCCTCCAGGAGTTTTTCACCGCCTGGCAGGACCTCTCCGTGAACCCCCAGGGGACCACCGAACGGCAGGCGGTGCTGGACAAGAGCCAGAGTGTGGTCGACAATTTTCACCGGATCAGCACGGGGCTGAACGATCAGCTGCTCCAGGCCAACAACTCCCTGCCGTCTCTTACCACCGGCATCACCACCAATCTCAAGCAGATTGCCGACTACAACGCCCAGATCAAATCCATCGAGACCGGGGGGGGGAGCGCCAACCAGCTGCGCGACAGCCGCGATCTGCTGCTGAAGAGTATCTCCCAGAAGGTCGGCATCTCCACTCAGGAACAGAGTGACGGCACCGTGACGGTGACCCTGGGGAGCAGTTCCGGGGGGCCGACCCTGGTGAGCGGCGTCACCTCCTCCATCCTCACCACCGGCGGGGTGACTCCCAACGCCTCATCCATCCTCCTGAAGAGCAGCAGCACCGATCCGGGCACCGATGTCACCTCCCTCATCGCGGCCGACACCAAGTCCGGGACCCTGGGGGGGACGCTACAGGTGAGGGATCAGATCATACCGGGATTCCTGGGGAGCCTGGACGAGGCGGCCTACAATCTGGCGACCGAGGTGAACAGCGTCCACTCGTCGGGGTACGGTCTCACCGGCGGCACCGGGTTGAATCTCTTTACCCCCCCCGCTTCCCCGACTCCGCCGGCAACCTATACCTCGGGCTACAGCTCCATCATGGGGGTCAGCATCACCTCCACCAACGATCTTGCCGCGGCATCGCTCCCCGGCGCCACCGGTAATAACGTGAATGCCCTCTCCCTGGCCGCTCTGCAGACCAAGGCCATCACCGTCTCCGGTTCGCAGACCACGTTGCCGGGGCTCTACAACTCCCTGGTGGGGAAGGTCGGGGTCACGGTGCAGAACAATACCCAGGCGGTGTCCCAGAGCAGTTCCATGCTCACCCAGCTGGACAACCTGAGAGAGTCGACTCTCGGCGTGGCGCTGGACGAGGAGTTGATGAAACTCCTCTCCTATCAGAAGGCCTATGAAGGCGCCGCCAAGCTGATTACCACGGCGTCGGATATGATCGATACCGTGCTCGGCATGGTGCGTTAAGGAGACAGATCATGAGGGTCACCGACAAGAGTATCGCCAACAACAGCCTGGCCACCCTGCAGAGCAACCTGGAGCGGCTCACGAAGCTCTCCCAACAGGCATCGTCGGGGCTGAAGATCAACGCCCCGGGGGACGACCCGGCCGGCGCGGTAAAGACGCTCCAGCTGAAGGGGACGCTCAAGGATAACGATCAGTACGCCCGCAACAGTGTCACCGGTACCGCCTGGCTGGGGCAGACGGACAACGCCATGTCCTCCATGGGAGATGTGGTGACCAGGGCTCATGAGATCGCCATGGAGATGGCCAACGGCACCTACAACGCCAGTGACCGGGCCGGCGCCGTGAACGAAGTGACGCAGTTGACGGCCCAGATGGTGCAGTTAGGCAATACGCAGGTGGGGGGTAAATACATCTTCGGCGGGTTCAAGGACGACGCCCCTCCCTTCAGCACCACCGGCGCCTTTACCGGCACCGAGGACGCCGTCTCCATCAATGTGGGGGACAATACAAATGTCGCCATCAACTACTCGGGGGGGAAGCTGCTGAAGGGGACAGGGGGGGGGATCGATATCTTCGCCGAGCTGCAGAAACTCTCCACCGCGCTCTCCACCAACAGTCAGAGCGGGGTCGAGGCGACCCTCAACACCCTGGATACGTCGCTGACGCAGATCACCTCCGCCCGCTCGGATGCCGGTTCACGCATGAATCGGCTGGATAATGTCACCGCGGACCGGGACAGCGCCAACATCAACATCAGCAAGTCTCTCTCGGATACTCAGAATATCGATGTGGTGAAAGTGTACAGCGAACTTGCCAATCAGCAGACAGCCTATCAGGCGGCCCTCTCCACCACCGCCAAGATTTCACAGCTGTCGCTGCTCAACTATCTCAAATAGCGGGCGCCGTCAGGGCGTCCAGTACCGGATGATTCCATGCCACGGAGGGCGAAACGATGTTGGTATTGACCAGGAAGGTTGGCGAATCCATCGCCATCGGGGACCAGATTAAGATCAGGGTTGTGGAGGTAAAGGGGAATTCGATCCGGATCGGGATCGATGCGCCGGCGGACTTCAGGATCTACCGGGAAGAAATTTACCTGAAGGTACAGGAGCAGAACCGGTTGGCTGCAACCTGGGATCTGGCCGATTTTCAAACCGCGGTGAATCTGTTCACCGACCAGAAGAAGGAGTCACGACTGTGAAAATCAAGACGGCACGTTTCGGCGAATTGGAAATCGATGAGGAGAAGGTCATCCAGATGCCTGACGGAATGGTCGGATTCAGGGAGAACCGGTTCATGTTTCTCAACCCGGAAAAGGGCCCCTTCTGCTGGCTCCAGGCCGTGGAGAATCCTGAACTGGCCTTCGTGGTGGTCGATCCGACCCTGTTTGTCCCGGAGTATCGGGTAAAGCTGACCCAGGACGAATACGACCGGCTGCAACTGTCGGCTGATGACGAGATCGTCCTTCTCTCGGTGGTAACCATGGCTCGTGACCCCCGCCAGATCACGATGAATCTGCAGGGACCCATCGTCATCAACCCCACGAGGATGATCGCGAAACAGGTCGTGCTGGAGGCGGTCCAGGCGGCGACCCGGCACCCCCTCTTTCCCGAGGCCACTCCGGTCGCCGAGAAGAGCGCCCGGACGGTGAGCCGTCCGGTTCCGGTCAGTATGTTTTCTTCGCTCCTGTCCGAAGTAGGGCTCACCCTCGCCTGCGCCTGAACTGTTGGTTAGCATGGAATCTTTATTGGTGCGAATCACCTTAATGCTATCAATCTGCGGCATTAATCGTTCCTCCCCCTTCAAGGGGGAGGTCAGGAGGGGGATGGGGTTGTCGAGCGACTGTTCTTACCCCATCCCCACCCCAGCCCTCCCCCCTTCGACAGAGCTCAGGGCAGGCTTGAAAGGGAGGGAGATTCTGTTTGCCGCAGATTAGTCACTTACAACTTCACTCTTTACAAAAACTGAGCAAACTTCAAAATTCAAGACCGTTGTACGCGGATGGACGCGGATCAACCCTCTTTATACACTCTGAGGCCACTCGCTTGCTGCTATTTTTTTAGGTTTTTATGTTTTAGATCCGCGTTCATCAGCGTTTATCCGCGTCCTATTTGGTTCTCGCTTATCCAGCTTAAGACTTTCCTATTTGGTTCCGGCTTGTCCGGTTTAGGATAAATCGCCTCTCTCCCTACCTCAGCATGACGAAGACCCCCTGGTTTGTGGGGTCGAACGTGTAAAAGCGCTGGATCGCCTCCCGTTTGAAATCATCCAGAACCGTTCCCTGTCTCAGGAGCAGAACCCCCGAGCCGGTATAGATGTGTCTGCTCAGGGTCATGCCGCTCTGCAGCTCGAAGGGTGAGATCTCCCGTTCGGTAACGGTTCCGGTGAAGCGGTCGGTCTCAAGACCGTACAGGTTGGCGGCGACCCGCTCGAAGAGTCTCTGGAGTTGGGGGTCGAGCCGGCTGCCGCCGAGCTCCTCGGCCTGATCCAGGGCGAGCTCCAGGGTGGTGGCTGTCTGTCCTGTAAACGTGTTGTCGATGAAATCGGCGAAGGCGATGATCCGCGCCCCCAGGGGGATATCGCTGCCGCCAAGCCGGTCGGGGAAACCGCTGCCGTCGAAATGCTCGTGGTGGTGGCGGATGAGAATTCCGGCCGGCCGCAACTCTTCGATCATATGGAGCGCCATCTGCCCCCGGATGGCGTGGGTCTGGTAGACGCGCAGCTCCTCAGGGTTCAGCTGTTCAGGGGTCAGATGGAGGATCCGTTCGGGAATGCCGAGTTTCCCCAGATCGTGCAGGAGCGCGGCTACCCTGATGTTCTCCACACCATAGGGGGTGATGCCGGCTTTTATGGCGACGCTGCGGGAGAGATCCGCCACGTTGCAGGCATGCTGAAAGAGGCTCTGTTCGCGCAGCTTGACCAGCCCCGCCAGCGCCACAATCATGGATTCATAGCTCTGCTTGATCCGCTGCAGGGTGAGGTAGAGCTCTTCGTTTTTCTGGCGCAGGGTGATGGTCTGCGCCAGAACCCGCCCTTTGAGATTCTTGTTCCACTCCTGCAACTCCTCGTTCTGCTGCTGTACCACGCCGTTCAGACGGCGGTTCTCGATGATCAGCGTGTACTGTTGCAGGGCGTCCCGCACCACCATGAGCAGCTCTTCATCGTTCCATGGTTTGCCCAGATAGCGTGACAACCCGCCGTTATTGATGGCGTCGATGGTGGAGGTGAGGTCGGAATAGCCGGTCAGCAGGATCCTGGCGGCATCGGGGGCCACGGTACGGCAGGCGTGGAGAAACTCCGCGCCGAGCATCCCCGGCATCCGCTGGTCGGAGATGATCACCCCCACATTGTTGGTGTCGGCCAGCAGGGCAAGTCCCGCCTGCCCGGAGAGGGCGGTGATGACCTCAAACTCCTCATCGATGAACAGACGCTTGAGGGAGTTGAGGATGTACTCCTCATCATCCACACAGAGCACCTTAACCGCATCGGGCGCCTTCTGCTTCATTGTCATGCCGCACTCCTCATGGGGAGCTGAATCGTGAAGAGCGACCCCTCCCCCTCACTGCTCTCCACCTGGATGGTCCCCCCATGTTTCCTGACGATATCGAGGGAGATGGAGAGCCCCAGTCCGGTCCCCCTGCCGGCCTCCTTGGTGGTGAAGAGCGGTTCGAATATCCGGGGGAGTTCCCGTTCCGGGATGCCGCGCCCGCTATCCCGGACGCTGATGTAGACCCTGTCGGCGTCGCTCCAGCTCCGGACGGTGATCTCCCCGTGACCGATCATCGCCTGCGCCGCGTTCACGAGAAGGTTCATCACCACCTGGCTGATCTGCTGCGGATTGCAGCAGATCCGGGGGATATCTCCCAGGAAGAGCTTCAGGTCGGCCACATATTTGATTTCGTTGGTCACGATGTTGACGGCGCTCCTGATGCAGAGGTTCAGGTCGGTCGATTCCAGCGCCCTGTTTTCATCACTGCGGGAAAAGAGCTTGAGCTCTTGGACGATCATTTTTACCCGCTCGGTTCCCTCCGAGGATTCGCCGATCAGTTGCGGCAGGTCTTGCCGGATGCGAGTGATCTTGAGAGCTTCCTTGCGAGCGGTGATTCTTTCCAGCTTCTCCTGGTGGTCCCCCTCTTCCCCGAGCTCCTCCTCCAGCGTTTCCATATAGGATTCCAGCCGGTCAAAATATTTCCCGAGGGTCATGAGGTTGCTGGAGATGAATCCCACGGGGTTGTTGATCTCATGGGCGATTCCCGAGGCAAGGAGGCCGATGGAGGCCATCTTGTCCTGCCGGAGCATCTGCTGCCGCAGGATGCTCAGCTCCCGCGCTGCCGTTCTGTATTCGGTGATATCCATGGTATGGCCGGCCAGATAGTTCCGGTCGCCCCGTTTGAGGGGGAACTTGATGCTTCGGTAGCTCCTCCCGCCGAACTCCTCCTCGAACTCGGCCGCGGCGCCGCCGGCCAGCACGGCGCGATCGTCTTGAATGATCTTTTGGGCGAACTCCGGCGGGAAGAGCTCTTCCGTTTTTCTGCCGATGATCTGATCCAGCGGTCTGCCGAGCATCTGCTCAAAGTTTCGGCTGGCGTCCACGATCTTGAGCTGTTCATCCTTGATGTAGGTGTAGACCGGGCTGTGCTCCTGGAAGAGTCGTAACAGCGCTTCGCTTTCCTGCAGGGCCACCTGGGTCCGCTTCTGTTCGGTAATGGTCCAGGCGACATCCGCCAGGAAGGAGACTTCCCGCACGTCGTCGTCGGTGTACGGTTCAGGCTTGTTGCCGACCCCCAAGAGCGCCACCGGCAGTTCGTTGCGCAGCACCGGCGCCACCAGTTCCCTGATGATTACGGCGTGCCCCGTGGGGAGCCCCTTGCGATGGGGGAGCGCGGCGACATCGTTATGGATCACCGGTTTTCGCGCATGGAGGCAGTCGCACCAGACACCGGCCTCCTTGACGGGATAGTGGCGGCTATGCTCCTCCGCAGTGCAAAACTCCCTGAGGGTTCTCGTGGACCATGCCTGGAGCGTGAGGGACTCCTGATCCGGATCGACAAAATGATAGAAGCCGACGGGGCTGTTGGTGAAGGCGCAGACCTCATCCAGGGTGTACTGCAGCAGTTCGTCCAGGGTGTGGCCGACGGCATACTCCATGAGCCGGATGCGGAGCTTCAGGAGCAGCTCTTCGTGCCCCTGTTCCTGCGTCCCCGTGGTTTCTTCTCCAGTCCCCATATCTGCTCCTCTTGAATAGTTACAATCCGAGTAATAATTTCGAAAAAACCGTTTCACACGGATGACACGGACGACACGGATCAAGGCGGATCAAGCCAAAACAGACTTTGAGGTTGAACCAATAATAGATTGATCCGCATTTATCCGTCAAGATCCGTGTCATCCGGTGCGCTGATTTTGAATGGCTTTCTGATTGCGGAGTTGAAGCAGGAGGAGCTACGGGAGACCGACAACGGGGAGCCGTACCGTGAAGGTCGACCCTTCTCCCACTCTGCTCTCCACCGTAAGCTCTCCACTGTGCCGTTTGACGATGTCGTAGGAGAGGGAGAGCCCGAGACCGGTCCCCATTCCCACCTCCCGGGTCGTGAAGAACGGCTCGAAGATGCGGGAGAGGTGCGCCTCGGGAATCCCGCAGCCGGTATCACTGATGGCCGCGCAGATCGTCTCTCCCTCCAGCCAGGTGGTGACCGTGATGCTCCCTCTGCCGGTGAGAGCATGGGCGGCGTTGAAAAGAAGATTCATAAACAGCAGGCTCAGTTGCTGCGGATAACAGCGGAGACGCGGGATGATCCCGTAGCGCCGCCTGATCTGCGCCACCGGGGCCAACTCGCTCTGTGCGATGCTGATGGCGCTCTCCAGACAGTCGTTAAGGTCGACGGAGGCGAAAGCGGAGTCATCGACCCGGGAAAAAATCTTCAGATTGTGGATGATCTTCTGGACCCGCTCGGCGCCTGTGGCTGATTCCGAGATCAGCTGTGGGGAGTCCCGAAGAATAAACTCAATCTTCAGGCGGGTGGCCGACTCCCCGGCGCGCTTGCGGAGAGAGGGGAGGCCGCTTTCCGCAAGGCAATCGGCCTGAACCTCGATGAACTCGATGATCCGGTTGAGGTATTTCCCCAGCGTCCCCAGGTTGCTGACGATGAACCCCAGGGGGTTGTTGATCTCGTGGGCCACGCCGGCCGCCAACTGGCCGATGGCGGCGAGCTTCTCCTGCTGAAACGCCACGGCCTTGGCGTCTCTCAGGTCGGCGTAGGCCTTGTGAAGTTCATCGCGCTGACCGGCCAGCTCCCGCGTCACCGCATTCAATTCGTTGAAAACCCGGGCATTTTTCAGGATGATGCCGGAAAGTTCGGCGGTGGTCAAGGCCAGACTCAGGTACTGTTCCCGATAGCGGGGGAGGGCGAGGCCGTCAACCACGATGACGCCGAGAGTCTGCCCGCGATTGTTCACCTGCAGGAGAAACCGTCCTCCATCGTCGTCGGGGAGTGCCGATTCGCTCCTCAGGGCCGCCGCCTCGTAGAGGAGTTCGGCCTGAACACCCTCCTCGAAATACCCCTGGAGGATCACCTTGTCCGGGAGGCCGTCGTTGAATGAGACGAAGGCGACCCCGGTGGCGGCGAAGAGGGTCTGAAACAGCGTCAGAACCTTTCCGACGATCTCCGACTCTTCATTGGACTGGGCGATGAGATCCAGGAGGTCCAGGGCCATGATGTAGTCGGCACAGATCCGCTGGAGCAGTTCATGGGAATTCCGGCAGGAGTCCGCCTGCCACTGGCTGGTCGCCAGCTCAATCCGCAGCCTGAGCAGGTCGAGCCCCACCGGGATAGTGATGGCAGGGAGTCCTATATACCCGGCAAAGGAGGCAAGGAGCTCTGCGGCGTCAGGGGTGGCGCCGGTCTCCAGGAGGATTATGGACCTGGCCGATTCGGCGAAGAATTCCATCGCCGTCTCCCGATCTCCGGCAAAACCGAGCGTATCCAGATGGCGTCGCCACGACTGCAGCCAGCCGGGGGTGACCAGATATCCCCCTCCTCGCTGGTACTGATGTACGGTTGATCTGTCCGCCACCAGGCAGAAACAGGAATCCAACCGGCTGAACCGGCAGATAGTGAGCAGTTCCGGAGCGCTCTCCAGCCGGGAGAGGCAGCAACCGCCGAAGAGGAGCACCCTTCCGTAGTCGGGGAAATCGGGGAGCGCCGCCTGAAGGTCCACAAGCGAGAGCGGCGGCCGGCCGCAACGCCCCGCAAAGGTGGCAAAATCAACGTAAGGTGAGGCGCCGGACGCGGCCACTCCGTGTATCTCGGGGGCGAACAGTTCGCAGACCAGAATGCAGAGGCGATCCCTCTTCACTCCGAAACTCCCGGGGAGAGCGGGTACTGCCCGAAGGTCAGGACCGCGTCGGAGATGGTCATGAGCAGCTCATCGGAGACCTGCCAGGGGATCTCGCCATGGTTGTCCGCCAGGATGAAGCCGCCGCCGGCGCCCCCCCTGGTGATGGCCTCCCGGACCTTCTCCCGCGCCTCTGCCTCGCTCCAGCGCCGCATCTCGATGCCGTTCAGGTTGCCGATGAGCGATACGCGGCCGGCAGCGGCGGCCTTGACCTCCGCCAGATTCTCCTGGGCGCTGACCCCGATGGCGACGGTGCCGCTCCGGGCCAGGAGCTCCATGATCCCGAGGCAGCGCCCCGACGCCAGATGGGTCGCAGTGGGCCCCTTGATCCGGGCCAGGGTCCTTCTCGCCACCTGGAAGCCTGTGGCCTCATAGAGTTCGGGGGGGAGGATGGTGGGGGAGGCCACCGGGTCGAAATAGCAGATGGCGGTGGCGCCGGCGTCCAGCTGGGCATTGGCCCACTCCACGCAGAACTCTTCGTTGATGGCCATGAGCCGTTGAAACAGCTCCGGCCGCTCATGGATCAGGTCGAAATAGCGATCAAACCCCAGCTGCATCACCGGCAGGGAGAAAGGGGAGATGGCTACCCCCAGGATCGGGACCTCGCCCCCTGACTGCTGTTTCAGCAGCCGGATGGCTTCCAGGCTCCGGTGCAGGCAGCGGGCCTCGGCGATCCGGGGGGGCTTGAGGCTGCTGATCTGCTCCAGCTCTCTGAGAGGCGGCTCCCCGGAGTTTGGGGGGCCGTCATCGTAATAGAGTACCTCCCCCCCCCACGCCTCGATCTCCAGGGGGCCGAAGAAGAAACCGGAGAGACAGTCATGGCGGTACCTGGCCCGCAGCCGCAGCTGGCCGGCGACGACCTGCTCTGCCCGGGAAAAGTACTCTCTGATGCCGACTCCCAGCTCCCGGGCGCCGTGGAGAGTCGCCAGGAGGAAGAAGGGGACCCGATCCGGTTCCTGATGGCTCAGGGTGGTGAGCACCCTCTCCATGGAATTACTGGTTTTCATGTCGCACCTCGTCTGCCAGGCGCCGGACGATGGCGAGAGCGCCGGTGGCGGTGGGGCTCGTGGCGTCGGCCCCGACCTCCCGCCAGAGCGCCTGGTCGAATCTGAAGGGGGCGCCCCCCACCACGATCTTTACCTGGAGCCCCTGTTTGTCCAGCCGTCGCCGCAGCTCCTTCACCCGGAGGGCCGAGGAGAGCATGAGGGTGGAGACGAGCAGGATCCGTATCCCGTCGAACTGTACCTTACTGACCAGATTCTCCAGATTCTGCTGTCCGTAATCGTGGAAATGGTATCCACTCGATCTGAGTACGGAAGAGAGGAGCCGCTTGCCCAGCAGGTGGGAATCCTCGAGGGTCGCCACCGCCATGGGGGGATTCATGCTCTGCTCCGCCGGGGCGGTGGGGAGGAGTTCGTTGAGCAGCGATTCGCAGATCCGCCCGCTCACATAAATCTGTGACAGGGCGCAGTCGCCCCGCTCCCACTTGGCGCCGATCCGATCCAGAACCGGCATGAAGAGCTCTTCCGCGAAGCGGATGGGGGAGAGCCCAGACTCCTTGAATATGCGGCGGGTTGCAACCTTGTTGAGGCTCAACAGGGCCGTCTCCAACTCCTGGTGCAGCGGTTCCCGGGTGTCCATGATGCTCCTTGAAAGGGGGCGACCTCTGTCCGGCCCCACTATACTCCGGTTTGACAGTTCATGAGGATAGAAAATTTGATGCATACTCTTTGCCAAGATGATTTGTCGGGGATTTTTTTAGAGATCGGCTAAAGTTTTCACCTGGGGAGACGATAACTTTTATAAAGGCTGAGGAAAAAAGAAAATTCCCACACGGGTAATCAGAACGAAAGGAGGATTGTACTAACAGCAGCTTTGCAGGTGAGTGTGAGAGTCAGGAACAGAAACAAATAGGGTAAGGATACCCGCTAACTAATCACGGAGGATTACACCATGTCCATGTCAATTCAGACCAACGTCTCGTCCCTCAACGCCCAGCGCAACCTCTCAACCTCGCAGTTGGCTCTCAGCAAGTCCATGCAGCGCCTCTCGTCGGGTTTCCGGATCAACACCGCGGCCGATGACTCTGCTGGCTTGGCTATCTCCGAAAATATGCGGGGACAGATCCGGAGCATGAACCAGGCGACGCGCAACGCCAACGACGGCGTCTCCCTGATCCAGACCGCAGAAGGGGCGCTCAACGAAACCAGCTCCATCCTCGTCAGGATGAGGGAACTGGCCGAGCAGTCAGCCACTGGCACCGTGGGGAGCACCGAGCGTGGCTACATCCAGAGTGAATTCAACAAGCTGACCAGTGAGATCGACCGGATCGCCGGATCCACCGAGTTCAACGGCAGGAAACTGCTCGACGGAACCATGTGCGGCGACGGCACCGTGACTACGACTCCGGGAAATGGGACGATGGTCTTCCATATCGGCCCGAGAAATGATACCAGTATCGGCAATACCAATAACAGTACCGCCGGCAATGCGTTGGACCGGGTTACGCTGGACGTTTCGGCTGCAAGTTCTACGGCCATCGGTGTTAATTTCGGCAGCACAACTTCTGTTCAGGTCAGTACTCAGGCAGGCGCTCAGAGCGCACTGAATTCTATCGATAGCGCCATCGCGAGTATCTCCAGCCAGCGTTCCAACCTGGGCGCCACCCAGAACCGGCTCCAGTCCACCATCAACAACCTGGCGGTGGCCATTGAGAACACCAGTTCCGCCGAATCCCGCATCAGAGACGTTGATGTGGCTTCGGAGACCGCCACCATGACCCGGAACAATATCCTGACCCAGGCCGGCACCGCCATCCTGTCCCAGGCCAACCAGACACCCCAGGCGGCGCTTTCGCTCCTGAAGTAACGGCTCTTTGAAATCTTAATCGCAGCTACGTACACCCTTCACGCCGGGACGAAAGGGGGACTTGCATGGCCTAGTGGCCCGGTGAGTCCCCCTGTACCTGTATCTGCCTACCGGATCAGTGTGGTGCAATTAGCTGTAATCTCAAGGAATAATTACCCGACGGCGCTACGGCTGTCATGAGAAAGGGAGGTGAAATGGTACATACGTTGTGACGAAGGACCCGATAGGGGGTTGAGGGTCTAAATAAAGATACCCCTACACGGGCATGGAAAGCCCACCAGGTGATCGCTCGCACATTGTAACTCGCGTGCTATCGCCGACCACTCAAGGAGGAATATCATGGCAATGTCAATTCAGACCAACACGGCTTCGATCAACGCCCAGAGAAACTTGAGCGTATCGCAGGGCCAACTCGCGAAATCCATGCAGCGCCTCTCATCGGGCTACCGCATCAACACCGCGGCCGATGACGCCGCCGGTCTCTCCATTTCGGAGAACATGCGGGGCCAGATTCGCAGTATGAATCAGGCGACGCGTAACGCCAACGACGGCGTTTCCCTCATCCAGACGGCTGAAGGGGCGCTCAATGAAACCAGTTCCATCCTCGTCAGGATGCGGGAACTGGCCGAGCAGTCCGCCACCGGCACCGTGGGGAGCACCGAGCGGGGCTATATCCAGAGTGAATTCAACAAGCTGACCAGTGAAATCGACCGGATCGCCGGTTCCACCGAGTTCAACGGTAAAAAACTGCTGGACGGAACAATGTCCGGTGACGGCTCCGTGACCACGACTCCGGGGGCCGGGACGATGGTCTTCCATATCGGCCCGCGGAATGATACCAATACAACCACAAGTACTTCAGGTAATGCGTTGGACCGGATTACGCTGGATGTTGCGTCTGCAGATTCCAAGGCCATCGGCGTCAATTTTGCCAGTACCGGCGGAGGTGTTGTTCAGGTCAGTACTCAGGGCGGCGCTCAGAGCGCACTGAATGCCATCGATAATGCCATTCAGAGTATCTCCAGCCAGCGTTCCAACCTGGGCGCCACGCAGAACCGGCTCCAGTCCACCATCAACAACCTGGCGGTGGCCGTCGAGAACACCAGCGCCGCCGAATCCCGCATCAGAGACGTCGATGTGGCTTCCGAGACGGCAAACATGACCCGGAACAACATCCTGACTCAGGCCGGCACCGCCATCCTGTCCCAGGCGAACCAGACTCCCCAGGCGGCCCTCTCTCTCCTGAGGTAATTTTAAGCTGATACCCGGGAGTACTGACGCTTGAAGTCGCTCTCCCGAAAACAAGCTGTTAAATGAAATGACCCCAGTCCATGACTGGGGTTTTTTTTGCGGTGCGTCCGGCGCCTTGGATTCTTGCATCAAGCTCCCCCTCCCCTCGCGGGAGGGGGCTGGGGGGTGGGGGAAGTCACTTGCAGGCATTGCTATTCAAGAAAACTTCAAATTTTTTTGCACTGTATGATTAGATTTCAGTTCAGCACTACCGTAGCCCCATCCCCCTCCCAACCTCCCCCTTGAAGGGGGAGGAGCCAATAAATCCCCTCCCTTTCAAGGGGAGGGTTAGGGTGGGGATGGGTTAACAGCGTAATTAGCTGATAAATGGTTGATTGTAGTTCTGCAAATGGCTGCTTAGGCTAATCGTACAGAGCGGATTTTTTTGAAAATACTTATAATGTCACTGTTTATGAATGGCGAAAACGTACTTTCCTCGCGGCTTCCCCCGCCCCCTAACCCCCTCCCGCAAGGGGCGGGGGGACTTATAACCCCAGGCATTACCAAACCGGATAACGCTGATTTTTTTGCGGTGCGTCCGTTTCTAAAATCGGGTATAGTCCATCGTTGTCGGTCCCGTGGCGTTCCCCCCCTTCCTCATCCGCCCTATGGGGCACCTTCTCCCCCGGGACCCTAAAATACGGGCCTAAAGGAGAAGGATCGAAATCATACCCTCACCCAACGGGAGAGGGTGGCCGAAGGCCGGGTGAGGGGTTAAATCAGGGTTTCACCTTTCGGCAATTATCTAGCCGGACATGGCTGGGTATAGGCCGCGAATGATGCTGAGAATTCGCGCCTAAAGGACGCTCCTACGGGTCGTTGCGAACAGATTATCCCTAATCGGTTAGAACTTTGAACATAGAACCCCGAACCCCGAACCCCGGAGTTGACACGGATGAAACCCCTGGTAAGCATCATCACCCCAACCTACGGCAGAGAGTCTCTCCTCCCGCTGATCTACTCCTGCATCCAATCCCAGGAGTGGCCCAGCATCCAATGGCTGGTGGATGACGACAGCCCCGCTCCCTCTCCCTTTATGACCGCGCTCTCCGATCCTCGGGTTCAGTATCATCACGACCCGGTGCGCCGGTCGGTGGGGGTGAAGAGAAATGTGCTGGTTGCACGGGCGCGAGGCGAAATTATCGCCCATTTTGACGATGATGACTATTATGCGCCGGATTATCTCTCGCAGATGCTTTCCGTCATGAGCGCTCATCAGGCCGATTTTGTCAAATTGTCGGGGTTCTTCCTCTATAGCGGCCTCTATGACCAGTTTGCCTACTGGGATCTCATGGTGAAGACGGGGCTGCACTTTATCTGGTCCGGTCAGCCTGTTGATACGGTGCTGCTGACGGAACAAAATAATCAGAACTTTGCGGACAATCACCTGGGATACGGCTTCTCGTACCTCTATAAAAAGCGGGTATGGGATCAGGTGAAATTTCCCGACGTTACCTGGAATGAGGATGGTCCGTTCATCACCGCCGCCACCCGCAGCGGGAAGGTTGTCTGCCTCTCCGATACTACGGGGCTCTCCCTGCATATCCTGCACCGAGGGAATTCCAGCAAATCTTTTCCCCAGTTCCTCATGCCGCAATTCATGATACAGACTGTTTTCCCAAAGATTGCGCCCTATTGGCGGCTCCTCCATGGCTGATCCGCCGGACTCTTCCCGTTTGTTAGCCGAGGCGCTCACCGCCGCCACCGCAGGGCGGCTCGAACCGGCTGTCCGGATCTGGCGGGAGCTGCTGGCGGTGGATCCGTACCTCCTGGAGGCGCAGCAGAACCTCGCCCTGGCGCTGTTCAAGCTTCACGATTATCAGGCGGCGTTCCGGCAACTGGAACAGGGGGTGCTGCTCTTCCCCGCTGATCCCATGCTGGCTCTCTGGCAAGGTCATGCCGCGCAGAAATTCGGTGACACCGGTCGGGCTGCGGTGCTGTATGCCCGTGCCGCCGCTCTTGACCCGGGAAATCCCTCGACCTGGCTGGTGCTGGCCATGGCGCGGCGCGATCTGGCCGATTATCCGGCTGCCTGTACGGCCATAGAGCAGTTTCTCCGCCTGCGTCCCGCCGATCCCCAGGGGCATTTCGAGTATGCCCAGCTGTTGTTGGGGCTCGGCAGATGGGATGAGGGGTTCGCCGAGTATGAATGGCGCTTTCAACGTCCCACCTGTCCGCCGCGGGAGTATCCCTATCCGCGCTGGGACGGCACGGTCAGAGAAGGGTTCCGGCTGCTGGTCTCCGCCGAGCAGGGGTATGGCGACACGATCCAGTTTGCCCGGTTCATCCCGCAGCTGGCCGGGAGAGGGGTGGAGGTGACGCTGGCCTGTTACCCGGAGCTCCTCCGGTTGCTCCGGGGGCTTCCCGGCCTACGGCGCATCGTCGAACTGGGGAAGGAGCCCATGGGCTTCGATGCCACAATTCCGGTCATGAGCCTCGGATCATACTGCCTGCTGGAGAGCCTTAGCCATACCCCTGCTCTCTCTCTGACCTCACCGGGGCGACCGCTGCTGCCGGCGGCGCCGCTGGAGTCTCACAATAAAAAGATCGGCCTTGTCTGGGCGGGGAGCGGCAAACATACCAACGACGCCAGCCGCTCCATTCCATGGCCGATTTTCTCCCGGCTCCTGAGAGGCGGAAACCACGGCTATTACAGCCTGCAGATTGGCGGGGAGCGTCCGGAACCGTGGCCGGAGCAGCTGATAGATCTTTCACCCCTGATTCATGACTATGCCGACACCGCCGCGCTGATCGACCAGCTGGATCTGGTGGTGACCGTCGATACGTCGGTGGCTCACGTGGCCGGCGCCCTGGGAAAACCGTTCTGGTTGCTGCTCCCCTATGCACCGGATTGGCGGTGGCTGTTGCAGGAGCAGTTGGGGCCGTGGTATGGGCAGATGCGGATGTTTCGTCAAGCCCGGCTGGGGGAGTGGCGTGGGGTCATCGCCGAGGTACTGCGCGGTGTATCGGAGCTCTGAAATGTACTTCATAGTCGGGTTTTACGAGGCAACAGCTCTTCAGGATGCGGCCGGTCATGCGCTTCGCGGCCGGTTCCCCCATCTCCGCTTGTGCCCCGTCGATACAATCCCCTATCTCTCCATACTCCTGGAGTCTCTCCCTCTTCATATCTCGGATATTGTTCTCCACGGAGAGTCCGGTAAGCGACAGATAAACGTGCTGCTTACCGCCGGCGCCATGCCGGTCCCCTCGTATCTTCAGCTCTCCGGGGCGCGGGTCGTGACCTGGTCGGAGCTGGAAGCCGCCTATCGGAGATGGCTGGAGGAGTATTACCTCCCCTGCAACGCCGTAAGGATGATGGACTCTCCCATGGCCTTGAAGCCGGTGCAGGAGACGTTCAAGCCGCTTGAGGTGGAGCTGATCGGGGGGTGCAGCGGCCAGGAGATGCAACTCAAGTTCCAGGAGGCGGCGCGAGAGCTGGGCATTGAGAGCCGGACGGTGCTGACCGTCAGGAACGCCCCGCTTCCGGTCAGTTCCCAGGAGAGTCTCTCTCCCCCGGCACCGGGGTGGGAGCGGATCAGGGTTGTCATTCCGCCGTTTCGGGCCATGCACCCGAGACTCATGGACCTGTATTACTGCAGCGGTGACTCCGATCTCTTCTTCCAGGAGGCGCAGGGTCATCTCCTGGCGTACCTGGACGCGGTCACTCCGAGGGAGATCAGCACTGCGACCTTCGTCATCGGTTTTGTGGAGCCGACCTCCAATCCTCTGGGGCTGTTCATGGCTGGCGGCGGGAGAGCGAACTTTAGGCGTTTCGTCCGGGAGCTCAATGAGGCGACTGCGGCGTGGTGCGCCACCCGGCCCGGCTGCTATTTCATCGATGCCGACGCCGTTGCGGCGGCCGTAGGGAAGTCCCGGGTGGACGACGGCCTGGTCAACTTCTCCGGTCATCGCGGCTTTCTGCTGGACTATGATGCTCCGCTGGATGCCGATTTTCCCGTTACCGACATCCCGGTTACCATGGGCTTCGAGATCGGCATCGATCTCTATCTGGAACAACTGATCAGGGGAATCCTGCTCCGACAGATCATCCTTACCACCGAAGCCAGGATCAAGCTGGTGATCATCGATCTGGACAATACCCTCTGGCGCGGTCTGGCTTCGGATATGAGGATCGGCAGCTGGGAGGGACGTCCTCTGGCCATTGTCGAGGCGTTGCTGATTCTGAGGAAGCGGGGGATTCTCCTGGCCATCGCCAGCAAGAACGATGAGGCGTTCATCCGGGAGCGGTGGCGGGAGATCCTCGGTTCCTATGCGGTGGCTCCGCTCACCATCCCCCTTACCCTGGATGATTTCGCCCTGGTCCGGATCAACTTCAGGCCCAAGCCGGAGAGTATCGGGGAAATCCTGGAGCTCCTCAATATCCTGCCCGAACAGGCGCTCTTCATCGATGACAATCCTCTGGAACGGGAGTCGGCCATAGCGGCCTTTCCCGCCTTGCGCACCCTGGGGGCGGAGCTTAATTATCTCCGCCGGGAACTCCTCTGCAGCCCCTATCTCCAGAGCGTGACGATCACCGCAGAGGACAGTAACCGTTGGGAATCGATCAGGAAGCGGGTTGCATTCCGGACGCAGAGTTCGGAGAGTGGACGGGGGAGCTACCTGGACCACCTGGGACTTCGCTGCACCATCGGCCCGGTTCATGGGGAGGATGAGGCGGGGAGGGAACGGGCCCAGCAGCTGCTCAACAAGACCAACCAGTGGAACCTGAACGGCGTGAGGGTGAGCGATGCCGGGATGGCTCGCTATTTCGTCGAACAGAGGGTTTATTCCGCGGAGGTCGCCGACTCGGGCAGCTCCTATGGCACGGTGGCTGTCGTGCTCCTGGATGAAGCAGGGCAACGGGTGGAGTCCATGGCCATAAGCTGTCGCGTCATCGGTCTCGGAGTGGATGAGGCGGTGGTGAGCGAACTCTGCGGACGGTTCGGCCCCCTGACCTTCGCCTTCGCCGAGACCGAACGGAACCGGGCGGCGCGGGCGTTCTTTCTCGCATCCGGCTGGAACGGCGTCGCTCTCCCCGTCATTCAAGCCCTGGCGCCCCCCTCGCATATCGTCACCGTCTGGGATGAGAGTGAACCTTCCCGGAGAGGAGCACCATGAACGCTCTGCCTCACGGACTCTCGGTCGTCATGATTGCGGGGAACTCCGAAAAGTATCTTTCGCTGGTGCTTCGCTCTCTCAAGGTGATAGCTTCTGAGTTCGTGCTGGTGGATACCGGCTCGACGGATGGGACGGTGGCGATTGCGCGAAAGTTTGGCTGCAGGATCTTCGAGTTTCCCTGGGTGGACGACTTTGCCAAGGCCAAAAATTTCGGCATCGACCGGGCGAGGTTCTCCTGGATTCTGAATGTGGACACCGACGAAGTCCTCTATGACAAAAAAGCCGGGGAGACGATCATCGCCGCCCTGCAGGAGCGCGACGCCCGGGCGTACATCGTCTGGCTGGACAACCTGTTCGATTCGGGAGCGGTGGAGTCGGTGAAGGGGCTGCGCCTCTTTCGCAACGACCCGGCCATCCGTTTCTCCAACCCGGTGCATGAAAGTATCGGCGAGTCGCTCTATGCCCACTGGCCGGAGCTGGTCCCCCGACTCCTCGATGTCCACTTCCGGCATTACGGGTATCTCTCCCTCAACGCCACGGGGAAGCACCACCGCAACATCCAGTTGATGCAGAAGTGGGTAACAGCCCAGCCGGAGAGCATCTTCGCCAACTACAAGCTCGGGACCACCCTCTGTGAGGCGGGTCAGAAAAGTGAAGCTCTCCCCTATCTTGAGAAGACCTTTGACCTGTTTGCCCGGAGCGGTGACAGGGGGAGTTATCCGTTTTTGGGCGCCTTTATCGACTATTATTGCGCCCTGCTGGTGGAGCTGGGGGAGGGGGAAAAGGCGCTGCGGATCAGGGAGGTGGCGCGGGAGTGGTGATTCGCTCCACGGAAGGGGCGAGGGCCTCGTCCAGCTGCCGCATCAACTCCAGATGCCGGGGGTGAGGTTTCAGATCCCAGGCCAACCGCGCCAGTTGCAGCGCATCCTCCAGGCGAAATGACCAGGCCAGCGCCTGGGCCGCCTGAAACGCCAGTTCGGCGTTCCTGTAGCCGCCGGTAATCAGCGCCTTGAGATAGTTGTCGGCGGCGTCGAGAAAGACCCGGTTCTTCCAGAAGATATCCCCGATGAGAGCGTGGCTTTCCGGCTGCTCTTCGCCCCCGGCCAGAGAGCGGTTCAGGTAGTCTAATCCGGAGAAGGGGAGGGCCGTGCTCTGCAGAGGGAAAAAACCGGGCTGGAACCGGTCGCCGGTTGTTTCGGCGATTCTCCCCAGCCGGCGGTACAGCTCCATGGACGGGAGTCGACCGGACAGTGCAGTTATCAGCCCTTCGCGCAGCTCGTGGGGGAGCTTCTCCTCTGCGATCAGGGAGAAGATGCCGCGGGCGGCCTCTTCGTCCCCTGCCTCAAGAATCAGCAATCCCCACTGGGCAAGCATCCGGAAATTATGAAATCCGCAGTTCAATGCCGATTGGAACAACTGAACCGCATCGGCGCTCCTGTTGTCTGCCGCATAAAATTCGGCAAGGAGTGCGATCCGCTCGCCATCGTCCGGGGTGTTTCGGCAGGATGTTGTAAGCAACCGCTCCGTCTCCGCCAGATACTGATTCCTATCGATGAGCCCCCGCCTGAGCATGAGCAGATAGCAGCCGCCGGGATTCCCCCTGGCCACCTTGCCCCGATGGAGAGCCTGCTGCAACAGCTCCGCGAGTTCCTCCGCCCGGATCCGGCGGCTGTGGCGCTCCCGTACCGCCCGCTGCCCGGCGGCGGCGATTTCTGACCGCTCCGTCTCATTGCGCAGATAATGGTCCGCCTTGCTGATGACGTCATAAGGGGTAAAGGTGACGATCTCCTTCCCGTCGATGAACAGGTCGGTAAGACCGTTTCCCACCTGCTCGGTCAGGAGCATGGCTCCGGTGGCCATGGTTTCAAACACCCTGAAGTTCAGCTCACTGCTGATGGCCTCGTTGATGACGATCCGTGCCCTGCTGAAGATGGTGGAGCTCTCCTGCGGCGAATAGAACCTGCCTGGGGTGCCGAGAGTGACCTGAAACCTGCCGGACAGTTGGGCGAGCAGGCTCTTGCGCCGTTGCCGGTGATCGTCTATGGTGCCGATGAAGGCCATGTCAAGATCCCGCTCCACTCCGAGGTCCATGAACTCATCGGGATGAACGCTCCAGGGGAGCCATGCGACCTCACCGCCTCGTCTTTTAAGGGTCTCTACATAATCTTTCTGGGTCGTCAGGACGAGGTCACAGACCGGAGCGAACTCTTCCAGCCAGAAATTGTTGAGATGGGTGTCGATGGAGTAGAAGACCAGAGGAGAAGGACACTCTTCGATGCGCAGCGGAAAGCGGCGGTCGCGCATCTCTTCGATCACCAGACAGATGTCGGGCTGCCGTTTTGGACCCAACATCCCAAGCAGGTTCGGCATGGAAAACTCCGCCGGTTCCAGGACCAGATCCCGGTCATCGGTGGTTCCGGCGGTTGTCACGGTATGACCGAGCAGGCGGAGTTCTTGGACAAAGAGCGGCAGGCCGAGCAGCAGTATATTCATGGGCGTCATTTCCCGGGAGAGGATTGTTATCCATGCGCTTGTACCGTATCCGGACTGTTTTGGCAAGGGAACTGCTCGGGTGACGTGAAATCATAGTGAAGGTGTAGGCCGGTTCAAGCGCAGCGGAACCGGCGATTTTTGACCGAATATCAGCCGCCCCGCCGGATCCGCTCCGCTTGATCCTGCCTACGACTCCATCTGGCCGTTCGCCATTTTTGATGGTGCTCCGTATCTTAAAGTTATCATCCTGTTATGCCGATATGGATACTATGAGGTGTAGCGTCGTCTCGCACTTTCGCTGTTTCGTGAACCGCTCCGTCATAAGGTTGACTCGTGATAAAACAAAAGTCCGGAGCCATGACAGTTTGTTTTGCAACTAGCTGATACTAGAACATAAATACGACTTGGTTCC
The DNA here is from genome assembly GCA_903857795.1 of uncultured Geobacter sp. GTDB lineage: Bacteria > Desulfobacterota > Desulfuromonadia > Geobacterales > CAIOGM01 > CAIOGM01. The sequence continues at coordinate 22,944 of CAIOGM010000122.1, read as the reverse complement.
ATTCTTGCTAACAAGGTCTAAGGGAGATTTGCCATGTCAACAGCGTCCAGTTTATTATCGGTAGGTGGTCTCGCCACGGGTATCGACACCAAGTCCCTCGTCTCCTCACTGATGAGCCTGGAGCGGTTACCGGAGAAGTTGCTGACCGCGCAGCAGACGGCGGCCCAGAAGCAGATCGACGCGTTCAACCTCTTCAGCACCTCGCTCACGAACCTCAAAGGGGTGGTGGCGGGAATGAATACCGCCGCGTCCTTTCAAAGCCTCAATGCGTCGGTGAGTGATGCAACGGTTATGACCGCCTCGGCGTCGGGCTCCGTGTCCACCGGCGTTCATACTATAGCGGTCACTAGCCTGGCGACATTTGAACGGCAACTCTCAAACGGATATTCGAGCGCCAGTGATCTCAACTTCAATACCGGCAAAATTACCATTGGGGCAGAGGCTCTCCGACAGAATTATTCACAGGGATATGCGAGCAAGGCGGCTCAAAACTTCAACACCGGCACCCTGAAAATTGCTGCGGATCCGCTACGACAGAATTATTCACAGGGATTTGCGAGCACATCGGCACTAAGCCTAAACGCCGGCACATTTACCATTACGGGAGGAAGCAGTCCGCTTTCTGTGACTCTCGGTCCAACCAACAACTCCCTGGACGGGATGGTTAAGGCCATCAATGACCTGGGAGGCGATGTCACGGCGTCGATCAGCAATGATGGCGGCAATAGCCCATACCACTTGCTTCTTAATGCGAAAGATTCGAGTAAATTGGGAACGTACACGATTGGCGCCGGTAGCGGTCTCACCATGAACTCTAACGTTACCGAGGTGGCTATTGATTCAACCACCAATTCACTGGACGGAATTATTGCCGAAATTAACAAGAAAACCGGCAGTGATGTCGTTGCTTCATTAGGTACGGATAGTACTTCATCACCGTACAGCTTGGTTCTCAATGCGAAAGACGGGTCTAAATTATCCCAGTTCACGATTGATACCAGTGGACTTGATGGCAGTGGTACTGGTGGAGTAACAGGGACATATGCTAATCCGACCATGTCGTCTACCGTAACCACTGTTTCTATCGGTGATACTGATAACTCCCTGAACGGTATCGCTGCCGCTATCAATAAGTCCGGGGCGAAAGTTACGGCATCGGTGATCAACGGAGGGAGTCCGAGTTCTCCGTCATATCGTTTGGTTCTCAATGGCACAGATACGAATATTAATACTATCGATACTTCTGGACTTGCGTACCCCACGAGTAGCACCGGCGTACTCTATGATAATCCGACGTTTGATAAATCTGCGGCTGCTGTGACGGCCGGTACCTATGTCGCAGGTAAGGCTGCAAGTTTCAGTGTTGACGGTGTCGCTCTCACGAGGAGTTCGAACAATGTGTCCGACGTCATTCCGGGGGTGACTCTTAACCTTCTCAAAGAGGGGAGTCAGGCTACTGTGGGTCCTCCTGCAACTAAGGCTGTCCCGGCAACCACCACGCTCTCCATAACCAATGATACGTCGACCGTCTCCTCGAGAATAAGCACCTTCGTTAACGCCTACAACGACGCCATGGGTCTCTTCAACAAATACTCGGCCTACGACACCAAGGCAAAGACCGCGTCGGTGCTTGCCGGCGACTCGACGGTGAGGAGCCTCAAGTCCACCCTTCAGAGTCTGATCGGTAGTCCGGTCTCCGGTGTGAACGATTCGTATCACCTGCTTTCACAGATAGGGATCACCAGCAGTTCTACAGACGGGACTCTCTCTATCGATTCGACGAAACTCACCGCAGCCCTGACGGCAAACCCTTCGGCCGTGTCCGATCTCTTTACGCATAATACCGGTACGTATGGTAAAAAGAGCAATGAATACGGCATGGCCGAGCAGCTCAATAAGCAGCTGGACACCTTTACCCACGCCTATATCGGAGCGAATTCGGGGCTCAACGGCACCATCGCTACGCGGATCAACGGCTTGCAGAAGAAGATGACCAGCATCGATGATCAGGTCGCCGCCATGGAGCGGCTCATGACTCAGAAGGAGAGCATCATGACCAAACAGTTCACCGCCATGGAGACGATGGTCAGCAACATGAGCAGCGGCGGGTGGAACTCTCTTCTGACAACGCTGAGCAATATGAAGGCTTAAAATAGTTAGTTTTTTATCAGAATAAACAGCCCGTATTGGAGGGACTATGCTTGGCCCTGGTAACCCGTATCAAAAAACGCAGGTAACAACATCTTCACCGGAGAAAATTCTCCTGATGCTCTACGATGGCGCGCTTAATTTTACCAAGATTGCCCGTGACAAGATGGTGAAGGGGGACAAGCCGGGGAAGGGAAAGTACATAAGTCTGGCGCAGGCTATTGTCGCCGAACTGATGAACACGCTCAATCATGACATCGCGCCGGTGATCGCCAGAGATCTGGAGCGACTCTATGTGTATATGATCGACGAATACGTCGCCGCAAACATCAGCAACAACCCGACCCACCTGGACAACGTCATCCGGATCATGTCGAAAATGCGCGACACCTGGGTGGAAGCAATAGATCTCGCCAAAAAGGAACGCCTCGCCGGCGGCAGCCTGCAGATGTCACAATCCCGATGATCGACAGCGCCCTGCAGACACTGCTCAATGAGGGGGAGGAGTTGCTCCGCTCCCTGGAAGAGGAGACCGCCGCCTGCCTGAGAAAGGTGGATGCCATTGCGCCGGACGATCTTGAACGGTTCCTGGAGCGGCGTCAAAAACTTGTCAGCGGGTTGGCTGATTTTGACACTAAATTGAACGGCTATCTGAGTCACTCTCCGGTCCCGGTTCCACGAGAGGAGCTGGCTTTCCGACGAGAGTCCCAGGAGCGTTTGAGCGGCATGCTGGAGAGCATCGCGCAGATGGAGCGGTTGGTGCTGGCTCTTGCCGGGAAGAAGCTGCTCTCGTTGCGCGAGGAGATACGGGCCCTCTCCAGTGGGCGAAGGGCGCTCCACGGCTATCAGAGCGGTAACATACGTTCCTCGCTGCATGGATTCAGCGGCTGATGATACCTCATAATTCACCCCTCCGGGATGCATTGCACTATCCCCGATTCGGAACCGATTCATGCACTGTCGTGTTTCTCACCAGCGGCTACTTCACCGTGGCCGAGTGCGCCAGGGGGTTGGAACGGCTCGGGCACAAGGTCTTCATGCTCCCCCTGGGAGACGATTTTATCAAGCGGCTCCTGAACCTCCTGGTGACGGTTCGGCCCGATTTCCTGCTGACCGTAAATCATCTGGGGTTTGACGAGGACGGCGCCCTGACCGCGCTGCTCACCGATCTGGGGATCCCGTTCGCCTCCTGGTATGTGGACAGCCCGACGTACGTACTGAAACATCACCGAAAAAATGTCTCCGACCTCTGTACGCTCTTCTGCTGGGAACGGTGGTATCTGAATCAGATAGAGGCCATGGGGTTTGTCCGGCCGGTTCATCTTCCCCTGGCCACCGATCCGGAGATATTCAGACCGATGGCTCGGTCAGGGAGAGCCACAATCGGCGGAGCGCTCACGTTTGTCGGCTATTCACTGGAACAGCCGACAAAGGAAAAGAGCGATAAATTCCTCCCGGAGAGATACGCCGCAATCAGGGAGAAGGCTGTACCACGACAACTGGAATCGCGACTGGAGCCGATGTCCGCCATCCTCGGCGATATTGAGGGGATTGCGCCGGAGGAGCTCCTGGACCTGGAGAGCGCTCTTGTTTGGGACACTACCCTTGTCTACCGATTGGGGGTGGTGAAGGCGCTGCTCCCCCTGGGGCTCATCGTCTACGGTGATGATGGGTGGCGAAATCTCCTGGGTAAGGGTGCCTCCCTCAGACCTCAGGTTAATTATTATCGTGAGTTGCCCCGCGTGTTCAACGGAACCGATGTCAATATCAACGCCACCAACCTGCAGATGAAGAGTGCAGTCAATCAGAGAGTCTTCGATGTGGCGGCCTGCGGAGCGTTTCTGTTGACCGACCGGATGGCCGATATGGATTGCTTCTTCGAGCCGGGGCTCGAGTCGGTCTGCTACGATTCCACCGACGAGGCCGTCGCCCTGGCCGCGTACTACCTGAGAAATCCCAAAGAGCGTGAGAAGATTGCCCGGGCGGCACGAAAGCGGGTTCTGGCTGAACATACCTATGAAAAGAGAATGTCTATTCTCGTATCTCACATGCGGGAACGACATCATTAAGGAGGCTACGGTGACGACGTGCACGATCGATGGACTACCGCGGATCATGGAACAGAGTGACGCCGATGACTTTGCCGGCTTCATGGACAACCTTTCCGCTGAAATGGCGCGAGGCCGAAGATTCATCTCAACGCTCAAGATCAACGGCCGGGAAATACTCCCCGGCTCCGAATGGTTTGTGCAGAGAACTCTGAGTGTCGACTCGGTGGTGGAGGTGACCAGCGGATCGTCATTCGACCTGGTCTATGGCGCAATCTCCTACGGGGAGACCCTGATCTCAGACCTGCGGGTGCTGCTCGGGGAGACGGTGGAGGCGTACCGCTGCGGCAATGACCCCAAGGGGATCAAGTCGTTCGTGACGCTGGTAAGCTGTCTGGAGGAGTTCGTTAATCTGACAGGGGATATCGGCGAGACACTGCAGCTGGATTTCAGCACCCTTAGAAGCGGCGGAGTCCCGCTTGCCGGGGAGATAGAGAGTCTCAATCAAATCCTGATGGAGATCATCCAGTCCCAGGAAAATCGGGATTGGGTCCTGCTGGGTGATCTCCTGGAATACGAACTCTTGCCCCTGATCGACTACTGGCAAGAGGTGTTTGTCATGTTCTCCCGGATGGCGCAAGAGTCCTTTGCCTGATGGCTGACCCCCCTGATGAAAATCTTGCGGGAATGAGAGTCGAACTCCTTCCCGGGAAGAAAGGGGTCGAGACGGCGCGTCTGGTGGCCGAAGACGGCGGCTGCCAGTATCTTCACTCGCGCTATGATCCGCTCCACGAAGCCGAAAGCCACGTTCCCGAGCGGATAGAACAGGAGACCGTCGTCTTTCTGGGGAGCGGTCTCGGCTACCACATAGAGCTGACAGTTGCCGCCAATCCCTCGGTGAAGCGGGTTGTCATCGTGGAGCGGTATCCGGAGTTGGCGGCTGTCGCCGCGGAACGGATCCGCGACCGAGGGTTGCTGATTGATACCGTGACCGGAGAGCCGACCGGCGGCGGGGCAGCGGCTCTCCCCCTTGATCTGGACGCCGCCCGGCTCCAGATTGTCCCCCACCCCCCCTCTCTGAGCATCAACCCCGCCTGGTACGCCCATCTCCACGCCTGTTTCGCCTCCATCGGCCGGCCGCGTCATGAACCGGTACGGAAGAGCTCCCTGACCATCCTGGTCCTGTTCGGCGGCTATTATGGTCAGCGGGAGTGCATCAGGGGGTTCCGGGAGCTGGGGCACCGGGTGGTCATCGTCGAGTACCTTCAGGGTGAGGCCGAGACCCTCTCGGCTTTCCATCGGGCTCTGGTCACGGAACGCCCCGATCTGGTGTTCAGTATCAATATGCGCGGCCTGGATAGCAATGGGGTCATCGGACAGGTACTGACGAGGCTCGGCATCCCCCTGGCGCTCTGGTTCGTCGACTCTCCTGACTTCATCCTGAACGACACGGCGTTACCCTTGACGGAGATCGCGAGGCTCTTCCTCTGGGACCGGAGCTACCTGCCCCACATCACGGCGCTGGGATTCCAGACCTTCCACCTCCCACTCGCCGCGGATGCGACGCTGAAGAACCACGCCGTCTTGACGGAGCGATTCAGGGCGAAGCTCTCCTTTGTGGGGAATTCTCTGGTGAGTGACTTCCTGTCGCGGTTGGCCACTAAATTCCCGCAAACGGCCGCCAACCGGGTGGTTCTGGAGCGGGCGGTGACGCTTCTCCTGGAGAACCGGGGGCGCCAACTGGAACTGCTGGAAGAGGTGGTGGCGACAGAAGAGCTGGATCTCCCCTGCCAGGAGGCCGAGCTCTTCTTCCGTGCCTATGCCCTCCATAGTGCCACGACCCGTTATCGGACCACCCTGCTGGAACAGCTCATCCCCCTGGGGCTGACCTTCTTCGGCGACCCCGACGGGTGGCGGGCGATCTTCGGCGACAGGATCAGGGCGTTGCCGGATGTGAACTATTTTGCCGAGACGCCGGCGGTCTACGCCTCATCCATTGTCAACTTCAACGCCACCAGCCTGCAGATGCCGCGCACGGTAAATCAGCGGCTCTTCGACGTTCCCCTCTGCGGCGGTTTTTTGCTGACGGACCGGCAGGAAGAGCTCTTCGAGCTGTTCGAGGAGGAGGAGCTTGCGGTCTATGAGGGGGTGGGGGATCTGGCGGAGAAGGCGAACTTCTACCTGAAACGGCCTCATGTTCGGGAGAAGATTGTCCGGTTGGCCAGGCAGCGGGTCCTCAAGAGCCATACCTATCGGCACCGGATGGGAGAACTCCTGGCGTTGCTGGGGTTGTGATTTATTCCCGGCGGGCGAGGCATGCCTCGCCCCTACGGATGCGCCTTCGGGTCGGGTGCGAAGGGTTTGCAGGGGCGACTTGTAGGGGCGACTTGTAGGGGCGACTCATGAGTCGCCCGTCTGTTGAATTTGGGTACAGGCGTATATCATACGCCCCTGCGGATGGGGACTGCGTTGGCCCTGCTCTTGCGCACTGGGCGAGGCATGCCTCGCCCCTACGTCGTGCCCCTTACGTTTCGCCGCCGTCGCTCTCCTTGAAGAGGAGGACGATGTCCACCCGGCGATTTTTTCGCCTCCCCTCCTCGGTGCTGTTGTCGGCGATGGGGCGGAACTCTCCGCAGCCGACCGCCGAGATGTTTTCCGGGAGGAACTGATAGTTTTCCACCAAATAATGGACGATGTTGGTGGCGCGGGAGGTGGAGAGCTCCCAGTTTGACTTGAAGGCATGGGAGTTGATCGGCATGTTGTCGGTATGCCCCTCTATCCTGACGGGGTTGCTGAACTGGCCCAACGCCTTGGCCACTGACTCCAGAAGCTGCAGCGAGTTGTTCTTGACGTCGGCGCTCCCCGAATCGAAAAATCCCGCCTCCTTCAGACTCACCACCAGCCCCCGTTTGGTGACCTGTACGCTGACCTTATCCTGGGCTCCGTAAGTCTTTAAGGCTGCGTCGATAATGGCCTTGGCCTGCTGAAAATCCTTCGCTTCGGCCCGGGACCTGCTCCTCTTCATGACCTTGACGTCCTCTCCCCCCTTGCCGGGACTCAGCGTCTCCGGTTTGATCGAAGGGATCTTGCGCAGGTCGGTGCTCTCCACCAAGTTGACCTTCTCGGAAGAGGCGCCGGTCTTCACATGGCCGAACGATTCCCGCATGGATGCAACCAGTGATTCGACCTTTCTCTGGTCAGCCTGAGACATGGCGTAGAGACAGACGAACACCGCAAAGAGCAGGGTGATGAAGTCGGCGTAGGAGACCAGCCACCGCTCGTGGTTGGCCTCTTTTTCATGCTTCTGTTTTCTTGCCACCTGGTGGCCCCTTCTTGTCCGAAGATGTGTGCTGGACGAATGAATTGAGCCGCTGCTCGATGAAGTGGGGGTTCTCGCCGTTCTGGATGGCCATGAGCCCTTCGATGATCATCTCCTTCTGCAGGATCTCTTCCTTGAGTCGCTGTTTCAGCTTGGTGCTGAACGGGATGCAGACGAGGTTGGCCGTCATGAGACCGTAGATGGTCGCAACGAAGGCGACGGCGATCCCTCCCCCGAGTTTTGAGCTGTCACTGAGGTTTTCCATGACATGGATCAACCCCAGGACGGCGCCGATGATGCCGATGGTCGGGGCGAAGCCGCCGGCGGATTCGAAGACTTCAGCGCTCCCCTTGGCATGCTCTTCATAGCTGTTCAGTTCGATCTCCATGGTCTCTTTGAGCTTCTGGGGGTCGATACCGTCCACCACCAGGGAGAGTCCCTTCCTGAGAAACGTGTCCTTGGTCTTCTGCACCTCGGGTTCCAGGGAGATCAGACCGTTCTTGCGGGCCTTGGAGGCAAAACCCATGATCGCCTTGATCAACGGTTCCGGACTTGCATGGGTGGGGAAGAGGACCTTCCGGATATCCTTCACCGCCTGCATGAGGTGGTTCATGGGGAAGCTGACAATGGTGGCGCCGAAGGTGCCGCCGAGGACGATGATGGCTGCAGTCGGTTGAATTAGGGCCATAATGCTGCCCCCTTCGAGAGTCTGCCCGCCTATGACCGCGCCAAAGCCCATTAACAGGCCGATAATTGTTGCTATATCCATGATTATCCTACTCTTCGAAGTGATTCGTTCTGACGTGATACCCGGATGTCCTTCGTTTGACCAGGTATTTCTTTATGGGGGCGCCTCCGGCGCGGCGGAGGATGGCCGACTTGAAGGTGATGATCTTTTCGACGATCTTCTCGGTCTTGTCCACGACAATAAAAATATTGCCATTCATGAGGGTTACGTGGGTGTCCGGAGTCTCTTCTATGGATTGAATCTGGTCGGGGTTGACGTAGATCGCCCTCCCATGGAGCCCTGTCAGGTAGATCATGGCGTGTCCCTTCATAATGAGAGTTATGACCCTCTTATTTAATTCGGCATTGTGCCGGGAATCTTTAGCGTTATGGCCGGAGACGCACCAACATGGTGCTACAGCTGTCGGGCGAAGAGGTTTCCCTGGTGGTAGAGCTGCCGGGTCTCTTCCGCCACCGTTGCCAGGTCGTCGCTGCTGATGTTTTCCCGCATGAGGGTGAGGAAATCCACCAGCGGCGCCAGATGAGGTTTGACGGCGCCGAGGCGCTTCAGTTCGGCTTCGATGGCCGACTCCTCGGCGCCCAGTGAGCCGATGAGCTCCATGGGAAGGGGAGTCTGAGCCGCCGCCTTCATGATCCGGGAGGTCAATGTTATCCCCTGTTCCGTCAGAGCCACCAGCTCCGGGAAGAGTGGGACGGTGGAGAGGGGGCTCGCGGTTGCGTCGTCAAGAAATCGTTTCAGGGCGATGGAGTAACGGCGGGAGAGCCGTTCCAGGGGTTCGTTACCGTTGCGGATAACCTCCCACTCCAGGTATCCGTCCGAACCGAATCGGCTCCTGAAAAACCGGACACCAGCGTCTCTGCCCTGAAGCTCCGCCGTCTCTCCCAGCAGGAGTCGGCACCCGTCCAGGACGCTCTCCACCGGGATCAGGTCACGGCAGACGGGATTGTTGCACTCCGTATGATAGCGGCAGGGAGAGCAGGGGAGGGGGGATTGGAGTGCGATGTTGCCGGCGCTGTACGGGCCGGTGCAGTAGAACGCCGCCGGGCCCACCGTCAGCATCACCACCGGGACGCCGCCGGCTGCGGCGAAGTGCATGGTGCCGGTATCGTTACTTACCAGGAGAGAACAGCTCTTCAGGAGAGAGAAGAGTTCCGGAATACTCGTCGCCCCGACCGCATTGATGGGGGGATGTTTCATGAGCGAGATCGCCCGTTTCGCCAGAGGGAGTTCCGAGGGGGCGCCGAAGAGGATGGTGCGGACTCCGTCCAGCTCCTGGAGCCGGTCCGAGAGGGAGGCAAAGGATTCCGATGACCAGCAGCGGTCGGTGTCGCTGGCGCCCAGCTGCAGACCCACCAGCCGGTCCGTTCCGATCCCTGATTTGTCAAGGAATGTCGTGGCGAACAGACGGCCTGCGGCGGTTTCGTGAAGCTCCACGGGACGGCTGTCCGGCTCGACCCCAGCCATCTTGCTGAAGATGTCCACCAGATTGATCCGGTTATACCGCCTGGCGTCACCCAGGAGAAAGCTGTAGAGATAGAGCCCCCAGGCGCCACTGATGAGCCGCTGACCGCTGTCCGAGGAGGTGATGCCTGCGGTCTGGTTGGTATGCAGCAGCGACACCAGGTACGCGCTCATCCGGTTGGCGGTCAGATTCACCACCAGATCGTACTGAACCTCCTCAAGAGTCGCAACGAAGCGATCCACCGCTTCATAGCCGGCCAGAAGCTCATCTCTCTCCAGGCGGAGCGTAACATCGTCCTGATCGAAGAGGATGCAGCGATCATATCCGGACATGAGCGGGAGGATGGCGCTGAACCGCTGCTGAGCGGCGAGGGTCACCCGGGCCGACGGGTGCTGGGCTTTAAGCCGTCTCAGGAGCGGGGTTGTCTGGATGAGATCGCCGAACCGGGTCAGATTGAGCACGAGGATCTCTTTCACGGCGTACTCCCCTTGGCGGGCTGCATGTTCTTGAGCATGAGGAAGATCCGTTCCGCCCGCGTCAGAGTCCCCTGCACATTGTCGATGGCGTCGCAGATTGAGGCCAGATCGATTCCGCCGCTGGCGGGAAGATGTTGCATGACTTCGTCCATTCCGGGGAGGGATTCGAGCGCGTTACGCACTGTGTGCTCCTTGTTCAGGCGGGATTCCTGTCGCTCAGCGATCCGGGGAAAGGCGCAGAGCATGAGGGTGAGGAGCTCCTCCATCCGCGCCTCATAGGTATGTTCCTCCAGCACCCTGGCTCTCCCCTTGGCGGCCACCCGCTGCCGGCCGGCGGGATCGGCCAGGTAGTGGTCAATCTTGGTCCGAAGCTCCTCCATGCTCCCGAAGGTTTCCAGTTCGTCATCTGCAAAGAGTTCGGAAATGAGGCTGCGCCGGTCGACCAGCTGGAACGCCGAGCAGCAGGCGATCTCGAAGGTGCGGGGATTAACGAAGTCACCGGCCGGATCGATCCCCTCGTGGTAGGTGGACGAATGCAGGTTCAGATTGATGGCCGAGGAGTTGAAGATCTTCACACAGGTTTCCGTGTCCACCCGTGCGGCGTCCCGCTGGATGCAAGGGGCCAAGGGGCGGGTCAACTGCCATTCGCTCCCCCAGATCTTGAAGGAGTAGTCCAGCAGGCCGCGAAAAAAGCGTTGCCGGTTATGGTAGCCGGAACCGATGAACGAGAGCGGTGAACCGAACTCCTGCTGCTCCTCCCCGGTGAGTGTGAGCGGAGTATGGATCTCCGGCGCGGCTGCGGTGGGGAGATAGGCGTAGTTGCGGACCCCGGCGCTCCGGAGTTGGCTGACGAACTCACCCTTTTGAATCCCGAAGAAGTAGCCGTAGTTTGGGGCCACGATACGCCAGTAGGGAAGCGACAGATAATCCTCTACAAACCAGAAGGCTGTGGGGATTCCCATCTGTTCCAGGCGGCCAAGGGTCGGGAGGTGGAGCGGCGCCTGGGCCAGGGCCAGCACCAGGTCCGGCTCGAACTCCTGCGCCTTCAGCAGTATCCCCTTCCCCAGAAGAGAGACCAGGCCGCTGGTGAACTCTTTCTTGTGCGCCTGATGGGTGAACTGGTCGGCATATTCGTGTCCCAGGGCAAACGACTCGGAGGTGAAAACTTCGACAGTATGCCCCTGCCTTTCCAGCGCCGCGGCGCTCAGGCGGGCCGCGGGTAAGGAGCCGCCGTAGAGCGGATTGACCAGGAGGATCTTCAGCCCACCGCGTCTCACCAGGCTCAATGCCCGGCCGTAGTCGATCAAAGGAGAGAAATATGAGGGATTGGCCCGAACGGAGGCGGGATGGGCGATGGTCTCTCCGGCAAGAAGATCCCGCTGGGCGCGCCGCAGGGTCTCCAGGGAAACGCCGACGAGGGGGCGGAAATTCTCAAGGAGCGCGGTCAGATCCTGCTGCTCCAGGGCGAGGCGGAACAGCGCCGGGTCGGGCTCGATGAAGGCGCCATGGTAACCCTTGTCGGCCAGCGCCGCCAGGTGGTAGCCCAGGCCGCACCCCAGCACGCAGAGCTTGCGCGGTTCTCCCTGTACCGCGGAGGAGAGCCAGGCGAGCGCCTCCTTCCCCGGATCATAGGTCGAATGAAGCAGGACTCCGTTCTTCTTCGCGCTGGGCTGACCGTTACGCGCCCGTTCGAGAGACAGCAGATCACCCGACGGCTTCACGCGCAGTATCGATTCCGCGAGGAGAGAGTTGTTGCGGCGGAGGGTCGCCAGGTTCTTCTCAAAGAGTTTCATGGGAGCTTACGTCCTAAAACAGATGATCGAAATCGGATGGGTTGGTGCAAATACCGGAGCGATGACCACGAAGCTGGTCATCTCCACAGGTTATTTTGAACGCGGCAACAGCTTTGCCAGCAGGCGAGCATCAAAAGAAAAAGGGGCGATATTGGTAATACGGACTGTTCTGCTCTCCGGGTGGAGGGGATTCAGGAGGTAGTTCCAACCTTCGCCCCGCACAACCGCCGAAGGGACTTTGAGCGCTAGGGAGCGTTGCTCCTTGGCCCAACTTTTTTCGAATTCCAATAAGCGGATATTCGGGAAGGGAAGTTCCCAGTTTGGCGGTAAGTCGGCTATAGTCATCAGTTCCGTGCTTACATCGTTCGGAAGTTCATAGGTGACACGGCTGTACAGTTTCGGGGTGGCCAGTCGGACGATGACTTCAAGCGCCGCCAGCGCAACCGATTCCGAGGTGTAGATGAGCGGTATACCTTTGGGGTTCCACCGTCCCCCGTAAAGTCGAGCGCCGTCACCGGACAGGTCATCGGCGAATTGTGGTTCGGTGATGCGGTACAACAGCATCAGACAAAGATTCCGTGCTGTAACCGGCCCAGTTCGTCCAGGAGTTCCTGCGCCCCGGTAAAAGTGGACAGGTACTCCAGCGGTTTCTGGTAGCTGAAGGTGTAATTCGGGGAGTTGAGCCAAATCCGGGCGTTATCCATGGATCCTAAGACCTCTACCGCACGCTGGTAGACCAGTTCGATCATCATCAGATGGTCGGAGGTGCGGGAATCAAGTCTTTTCCCCCGGTATCGGGACAGGGTCCGCCGGGATATGGGGAGCAGGCGACACAGTTCTTCAACGGAGAGGTCAAGCAGTTTGCGGAGTTCCTCGACTTTGGAGTACGGCAATCCTGCCGCCACAATTTCCACCGGCAAATGAGGAGGCATCCTGACTGATCCTTTATAGGTGACTCCGGTAGCAGATCTCATGATATCTCCTTTGGCGTATTGTCCATTTTGCTTTGCCATTTGTCAAGGGACAAGAGACGGCAGAGTCGTCCTGAAAATTCAGAGGGATCCCAACAGAAACCAGTCCGGTACGGCCCAGACCCCCCTGCGGATTTCAGTCATTTCGTCTCCCGAGTAGACCATTAGGCCTATCAAGAGTTGCGACGATCCGGTGAGAATGAACGTTTTACGCTGGGGAACGGGTTCGGGCCTCCCTGTCTGTCACCAGCTTGAGAGGATTAAAAGGAGACGTAGGTGTAGGGAAGTTGCAGGAGATCGGGAAACTGGGTCTCACAGAGAGTCGTCTTGCCGGTCTGCCGAGCTCCTGTCAGGGCTACAATCCGATCATGAGTTCTTCGCCGCCTTCATATTCCGGGGAGGCGATGAGGACGTTCACCTCCGTAATGTAACTTTCCGCACTTTCCACAAGGTGTTCCCTGAGCGGAGTCGAAGGGAACGGGGCGACATATACGGTTATTATGCAGGAACGTGCTGATTTTTCTTCCTCTTCTCTTTGGTGTGCGTGCCTAAATCTGTTAAACCGGAAATAGAAACAGGTTGCCGATCAGGAAACTCGACAATAAGTCGTAGCTTGCCGCCCATAGCTTCTATATAAGAACGCAGCGTAGAAAGGAGAAAATCACTACGCTTTTCAATTCTTGACACACCATCTTGTGAAATGTGCAGAGCTTCGGCCATACGATCTTGCGTGAGGTCATGAGCTTTGCGTAAATCGCGCAATGTAATTTCTTCTTCTATTAGGCGTGCGGCTTGTGCTTCAACTTCTTGTTGTTGGTCGAGGGGCAGTTCCTCTATTACATCGTTCAATGTTCTCGCCATGTCATGCCCTTTTCTTTTGCCGGTCGAGATAGTCGTCAAGCCTCTTGTCTCCGTCGGCGGCATCAAAACGTAATTCCTTCATGTTGGGATGTTTTGATCCCTCCAGCGTGTCAACATGGGGCCGTCCAAGTTGTGGTCCAAAATATTCAAGCATTCGTGCTTTGGCAAGCAGTGCTGTTTGTACCTCACGAGGAAATGCCGTAATTCGGGGTCGAACTCATCAAAAAAAAGAACATTCCATTTCATGGAAACCACCATACCATGTTTTTACATGTCTTGAAAGACATGTTGATGCTCGTCAAGATACCGGTGCGCGTATTTCACAAAGTCGAACGCTTGGTAGGTGCCACAAATAGCTGTTTCAATGCACCAAGTTTTTCTCCGTGTCTCCGTGTCTCAGTGGTGGACTGCTTTTCTAAGTTGGTAACTCTTCAGCAGCCTTCGCCATGAGTTCTGCCGCGCCTTCATACTCTGGGGAAGCGATGAGGAGGCTTTCAATTGTATTGGTTGCGTCTCTGAACTTCCCCTGCTTGTAGAAGAGGCCGGCGAGAGAGAAGAGGAGGTCGGATTCCAGCGGATGATACATGAGGTAGTTCTGGGTGCAGCGGACGGCTTCGTCGAAACGGTTGAGTGCGTAGGACGCCTTGATCAGTTCGGTGAGTGCGGTGAGATTTTCAGCGTCGGCGCGGCAGGCCTTGACCAGGTAGCCGAAGCCGATCTCTGGCCGCCCTTCCAGTTGCCGCGCCATGCCGAGACCGCAGAGCGCCCTGGAGTTGTCCGGTTCGATCTTGAGCACCTTGCTGAATGCGGCGATTGCCGGGGCGGCTTGACCGGCAAGGAGTTTGAGCACACCGATGCCGGTATTTGCCCGAGGGTCGGTAATATCGTATTTGAGGGCGTCCAGATAGGCGGTTTCGGCGTCACTACTGTTTCCGAGTTGAGCCAGGCAGTCTCCCATATGGGCATAACCGGAGGTGGCGCCTTCCTTGCACGCCAGCTGTAACGTAGTCAACGCCTCGTCATAACGTTGTTCAGCCTTCAGTTGCACTCCGCGCTCACAGATATGTTTGGCCATATCCGATGCCGGGTTGATTTCCGGGTACCAGGTACGTTGTATAAAATGTTGCAATTGCAAATTACATGCATCTTTAGTCGGCGGAGGGACTTGGACGTGGTCGAGGACTTCAGCACCCCTCAGAAGTTTGGTTTTGCAACCACAGAGCATAGCCTCGGTCAATAGATGCGTCTTTTCATCATAACAGTAAAAAGTTCTTGTCCTGTTCAATAGTTCAGCCAACTCCCTCCGGGTAGCTGGCCATTGATAGGTTATTTCAATAGACCCTGACGTTGCAGGATGGTTGTTGTTTGTGCCTTTTCCGACCCAGAAGCAGTCTATTACTCTTTCGTTACCCCTATTAGTGAAAAAATCTTCGATGATAGGTATTTCAAGATAATGATCACCTGAAAATTTTGAGAAGTCTGGATTGTACGCTACCAGTATTTCGGTGATATCGTAATTTTTGTCCCCGCCGAGTTTTCCGGGTTCATTGAGGATGTATCTGACCACCCGCTTTGCTTTTAACGGATTCCCGCAAATTATCTCAGGATATACAACAATATCATCGTCTTCTATGGGAAATGGATCATTGAAGTGCATGACCATGGCATCCTTTCCGGATCTGATGAGCCACTTCTGTAGTTCATGCAGTACAACTATTCCCGCCGAACGTCGTGTATAGGCCGGAGCCACGATGATGTATCTCATTGAGGAGAATCCAGTGTCGTCTTCTGCTGTGACCGGTCATCATTGGGGAGACCGGAATGTATGTCCGGATTTAATGGATCGAAGCGACTGGAGAGAACATTGATCCAGCGTGTGTCAGTGGTGCAGTGAAACGTATGAACTTCACCCGGCTCAATTTTCAAGACGTCGCCTGAAACCAGATGTTCGTTCAGGGTAACGCCATCCGGTTGCCTGATTTCAACGTCGATAACCCCCGAAATTATGAAAAAAACCTCGACCGTGTGTGAGTGGTAGTGATTGCCCCTGGTCTCGCCGGAGCGAGTTTCCAGATAATTGATTTCTTCCCACTGCCCCTCATTCAATAACCCGAGCAACTTGCCGCGTGCATCCTCGAAGTGGGTGTAGTAGTCGAGCTTTTTCATAAGGCCGCCATTGCGTTCAAGGACCCCTCGTGGCCCCCCATGGTGATTTCGAGAGCTTCGCGGGTGAGTGTATTTTCCAGAGAGATATCTGCGAACAGGAAGGAGGCTTTGTCCAGGGCGCGACTGGATTGAAGAACTAATTTGTCATCCAGGCCTGATGAACGGGCAAAAAGTTTGGCAAAATAGTAACGTGAAGTCCGATGCCCACAGGAGTGGTAAATCCGGCGGGTGAGGTCGTTGTTTTCTACCAATCGTTGTAATACGGCGAGAAAGTCACCAAAGTAGGTAGGTGAATAAAAGGCGTCGGAATAGCAATTGACCGGTTCACCGGCAGTCAGTTTTTCGCGAAGAAAACGGATGAATGTTGCATTGCGGTCGTAAAGCGCGCTTAGTCTCAGCACGAAAAAATGTTGGCACAGCATGAGTCCTGCTAATTCGGCACAGGCCTTGGTCTGGCCGTAGACAGTCGCCGGTGAAAAAGGGGCATCTTCGCGGTAACTGCCGCGATCTCCAGGGAATACATAATCACTGGAAATAAAGATGATACGTGACTCGGGAAATGTTGCAATTAGATTCAGCGTACTCTGGACATTGGTAAGATAGGCGGTCTTCGGATCAGCTTCGCATCGGACCAGGTTCTTGTCGCCAGATGCGTGCACAATGACGTCTGGAGAGATCCGCTCGCGCAAACAATTCACTTGTTGAATATCTGTAAGGTCGCACTGTATCTGCTCTTTAGTCTCATCCGCATGCAAACTCACGCCGGTGAGGTCCCAGTGGTCACCTAACCCGGCTCGGATCAAGCTCCCCACGTATCCTGTCGAGCCGGTTAGCAGTATTTTTTTGGAATATATCATGGTAAGACCACCGCCCATGCTGGATGCCCCAGGTCGTAAAGAGGTAAAATACAGATCATCGCTTCCAAGTATTCGATAGCAGCATGAATGCTCGGACCCGATGATCCCGAAGTTAGAATTATAATGTCAGGTTTTAAATAAGATAATTCTGAAATATGCAAGACTGGAATGTTGTCATAATATTCTGTGTCGAGCGCCCGATCTATTACTCCGATAATATTAAGGCCACTTGTCTGCTTTATTAATTTAAGCGTGACCTCTCCCATACCGGTTATTCCGTAGACAACTATCTTTCTGTCCTGTTCCAGTAATAGTGGGAGCAAGATATTGAGGCGTTTCACGTACTCGAAGTTGCGTATCACCCCTCGCCGTGAATCAAGGCCGAGAGGTATACTTATGAGCGCTTCCGTAACGATGCGGCCGGTGGGAAGTGCTTCCAACTGGTGAATAGCCGCGATTGATCCGCTGCAAAACAGATTCAGCATCTCTTTTAATCGTGAACGAGGCGCTATGTAATTGATCAACAGGAGTGCGGAATCTTCAGACCAGACTCCCATAAAGTGGTCGGCATAGTCGCCGAACGGGCTGAGACTGAAATCTTTGACTTTGACATTTTCGGTCAGGATGTAGCCGTCACTCTCAGTGGGTTTTGGCTGTAATGGGTTGGCCGCAAGACCATTGAAG
Source organism: uncultured Geobacter sp. (assembly GCA_903857795.1). Lineage (GTDB taxonomy): Bacteria > Desulfobacterota > Desulfuromonadia > Geobacterales > CAIOGM01 > CAIOGM01. The sequence goes on along the minus strand of CAIOGM010000122.1, from coordinate 5,411 downwards.
TCAATAAATGTCCTGACCGTCAAAATCTTGTCAGGGAAGTGCTGAAAAAAAGGGTCCAGGACACGGTAGTCACTCCGTGATGATTCGAATTTACCGCCTACTATGTGGAACCATTCCGCACTGTCCAATGGATACGTACCGCTTTGCAGGCTGTTTCGCAAATCGGTCAGTTCATCCCGGTCGTGGAGTTCGATGGTTCTGACCCGATTCTGAGCACCCTGATTGGACTGAAGTGGTGGATAGAGAGTTGTCGCGTGGCTAAAGAGGGATTTCACCCGGTGATCAAGAGTATGCTCCCGCAGAGATCGAGCGTGGCCGGCGTGAGCAACGGCGTCTCGTGCCGCATCATCGGAGAGAAATTTATCGACAGTTGCGATGAGCTCTTCGTTTGTTCGATAAAATACCACCTCTTTCCCGGGGGCATACAGCTCCGCCAACTCCGGATTTTCGTTGGTCAGCTGGAATGCTCCGCAGCCCGGTACTTCAAAATGCCTGAGCTTTGTTTGCACCGCATTAGGGTCACCATCCGAGGACCATGCTGGGTTGAATACAATTCGGGCCTTATTGAAAATAAGCACCATTTCATCGTCTGACGGTGTTCCTCCGAAGTAACGGTGCAAAATAGGGTGTTTCTCCCATCCGTAGCCAAAAATGCGAAAAATCCAACCGTTTTGCTCACAGGTCTCCGCCAGATGGGTGAGCACCTGGTCCCGTTGAGCGCCGTCTTCCACAGGGGCGTGGCTTATCGTGTCGCTGACCTTGTACTTGCCGATAAAGACCACATCATAACTCTTCGGTATATCGGGCAATCTGTAACGCGTCCTTGGGTTGTACCCCCACGGCAGGTACATGACCTTCTCCCCCCAACCTGTCGCGCGCCGACGTGCTACACCTTCGCGTGAATGAGAGGCAATCAAGTCGAAATGGTGGTCATATGCCGAATTTCGCGCAAACCAGTGTTCCGGTTCATCATCGGGATGAAAGGCTACCGTCCGCACGCCGGCGGAGCGAACTTTATTGAAAAAACTGTCAGAGAATGACCCGTGTATCCAGTCATGGTAGAAAAAGAGATAGTCGAAATGCTCGCGTCTCAGGAGTTCGTATATATATGCGGAATGGTATCCTTCAGGCCATCTAATATTTAATTCGTTATTTACCAACAGAGGGCCGGCGTTTACAACAAGGGCGTCATGCCCCAGAACATGGCGAATTGAATCGAACCAATTCTCTCGAATGTACGGTATCCACAAACCACCAAGAGCAAGTACTTTCATAGAGTTGTCTGCTTTCCTATGGGTAAGATCTGTCCTTTGAGAGTCATACCGACTACTGTTTCCCCCAAATGACCGGCCAGGCGTTCTACGTCGGCATAGCCATCACGTGAATCGAATGAATACGGGATAAATACTCCCTTGAAATTATAGGATGTCTGGAGATTGTCGAGCCACTCGCGGTGATTCAGGTAATGAAAGTGGGTCCCCGTAGAGAATGTATGTATTTTCTCAGGCGCGAGGACGGAGGTAAATTGGTTACTGAAACTCAGTGGTGCGACCAGATGAACCTCTAATCCAAGTGAATCCAGAGTGCTGATTATCCAGCTGGTAAAAGGGACGCGTGATGTTTGCATCACTACCACTCGGTCGCCTGTCTTGAGTGTAGACGCTGCAGCTTTCAGTCTGTCACGCGTTTCCTCTGACGTAAAACAGCGGGTCATCTGTGCCTCGTTAAAACGACGATAAGCTTCAACTACATAATATTCCAACTGTTCTGCAGTAAAGTTTTCGGTTCGTGAAACTGCTACAGTGGAACCGTTGTAGTCGTCCCAGTTAGTTGAAACTACCCAACCGCGCTCTTTGTAAATTCTGTACATTTCCGTGCCGGGAAAAGGGGTTGCGATAGAAAACTGTACGGTATCAGCAGGGAGAGAGCATGCTAAATCGATGGTTCTTTCTATGGTCTCGACAGTATCGCTCGGCAAGCCGAAGGTAAATGTGAGATGTACCCGGATGCCGTACTCTTTAGTGAGCTTGATCATGGCGATGTTCTTTTCGGCGTTCATCCGTTTGTCGATTTCGTCGAGAATCCCTTGTTCTGCGGATTCGACACCGTATTTGATACTGAACAAACCGGCATCGCGCAAGACTGCCAAGGTGGGTTCATCCATGAGATCGGCTCGCCCCATGGTGGACCACGGAATCCTGCCGCCAATTCCTGCTTCTTTCATTTTTGTTGCAAGTTCGACAACGTACTGTTTGTTGATGTTAAACGTGTCGTCATCTATATAAATACTTTTGTAGGGAAATAAGGCGAGATTCTCTTTGATTTCATCTACAACATCCTGTGGGTCACGCATACGATAATGGGGGCCGCGGAAAAGCATCTGCGGCCAAGCACAAAAGATGCAGCCGTAGGGGCAGCCCCTCGTGGCCATAAGTTGCAATTGGGGCCGTTCAAGACCGCAGACACCGTCAAAATAGTTCTGATTGGGTAAGCTCTCCCGCTCTGCCCACGGAAATTTGGAGATATCTGGCAGCGTTGTTGGGGCTGTCTTTGATACGTGATCGCCATCCCTGTATATAAGGGCCGGTACATCCTTCAAATCGGTGCCATCACGGAGCGCACAGAGTAACTTGAGGGCAGGACTTTCATACTCACCGTATATTGTAAAATCGATCTCCGGGTGGTTTTGCAGAAACTCGACCTGCTCATGTTCAACATGAAGTCCGGTGAAGAGTATCCTGACGCCCGGAACCAGTTGACGTATCTTTGCGGCTATCCTGAGGTCAGCGTTTACTGCCGGTGTTGAGGTCTCTAGGAGGATAACGTCAGGGCGACAATCCTCCACAAACGCATAATAGCTTGCATACGTCTCACCCATTGAAATCGAGTCGCGCAAGACCACATCGAAGCCTTCTTGCCTGATAAGCGCGGCACAGGTCGCGAGCCAGACGGGAAACGGCAAGTATCCACCGAGCAATTCACTGATTATTCCGTTAGTTATGCTGTGTGAATGTATCTCGAATGTGTGCGGCCACCTGGAACCTGCACGCACACCACGCCAGCCCGGTGTCTCTGCTGTGGGCGCCTGATACCAGGGAGGGTTGGTTAGTAGAATTTTCACGCGTCTGCTCCTAAATGTATACTGTCGACGGAATCTCTCTTATTAGTGTAGCGGAGATTATTTAGGTGTACCGTTTGACAATAAAAACCTATCACGTCGGAGGTACAGTTGCTCAACGTGACAATGCTGGGGAGACGTTGAAGAAAAATAAGGCCAGCGAGACGGCTGCCGTGATAGTTCCATGAAATCTGGAAGGAGAGGGAAGGTGTCAATAGGGTAATAAAGATAACCGGTCCCGTTTTCGATCAAGTTTTCATGGTAAAAGAACTTGTCACAAGTACGCGTAATCTGGCTCAAATATTCTGTAATCGTCAAGTAGCTCATCTCTGATAAGCTTATGGTGTTAACAAATAAATCGACAGATCTGTCTGGTAGTAGCGGTAACGCATGATTTGGCATCAGAATTATATCGTGGGTCTTGATGAGCTCAGCCATATCTTCTTGCCCTGTGTAATAATGGATTCGCAAGTCAGGGTACGCCAAAGATAAAAAATAAGACGAAATTAAAAGATTTTCCGGAAGGTCATAATTGATATAGCATGAATCTGGAATAAATTTCTTTACATAAAAAGCAAACCCACCAAAACCACCTCCGATTTCAGCGATAACCGGTCGGTCAATTCCATCGACCAGCTTGCGAACCATACATCCTCGATAATGGTTTAAAAAAGTGTTGGGGTGGATTATATGGCCATCTATTAAGTGCCCATAGGGATTGCCAATCAGGGGAGAGGCCAGTTCGTGTAGAGGTGCGGCGCCTATGCTATAAGCCCAAATATTGAAATTCGCCCGGATACCAGCCTCCATTCCTGGATGACCGATATAAGCCTCAAACGCTTCCCGACCACCAAGAATTCCGGAACTCATCTCGTTTCTGCAAAAATTGGAGAGTAATTTACTCAGACCTTCAAAGTCATTATTAAGTCGAACAGAATGGTATTCAGGGCGGGTTTGAATTAGGAAATTATGCCAATTTTCACCAGTTTGATAAGGCTCTGAGCAAGTCTTTGCCTCCTGCTCGGCGACATCGAGGGAAACTATCAAACGTTTGAGCAATATTTCGTGAGTTTGTGTGTCAACAGGTGGGGGTATGTCAACAGATGAGATACCGGTCATCTCAAACCCTTCAGTTTCAGTCTGTACGCTTGATCCATCGGAATCGATTGAGTGTCGGTAGTGAATTAGATAACTGCCACCTTTAAGCCAACTCCCTGATGGGGGTTGGATGGAGGAAATTTTCCCGTCTGGAACTCCGAGTTCAACGAGTTGTTTCCGCATTTCATCCTGGAACGCAATACTGGCAGTTACTACACGGTCATAACTGAATTTATATATGTCAGATGGTGCAATAATTGGTCTGCCATGTCTGATAGCGCCGATCTTTTTCGGATCATTGTCGATATAAGCGACGATATTGAATCCGTGCAAGAGGCAGGCATGTTCTATGCCTGTAGAGCTTTGGCCTGTGCCAAAAACGAGTATTTGCTTACCTTCACTGCCAGTAGAAAATTTAAACTGTGTTTGTGGTAGATTCAATATCTTTTCTTCTTGTACACCGAGTTCGTAGAGTTGTTTTCTCATTTCATCTTGTGAGTCAAAACTGGCTGTTACTACACGATCGAAACAGATACTCTTGACATCCGAAGGGAAAATGATTGGTTTTCCATGCCTGGACAAGCCGACTTTGTTCGGATCGTTGTCCAGATAAGCGACAATATAGAACCCATACAAAAGACAGGCATATTCAATGCCGGTAGAATCCTGGCCAGTGCCAAAAACAACAATCTTCATAGGGAATCCTTTTTTTAGCCAATTCTGATTAGATAATGGCTGGTAATGTTAAGTTTCTTGATAGAATATTGACAAAAAAATTATAATTGCTTTGCAGCTATGTAGGCTGTAATTTTGCATTTTAGTTGTTTTTGGGTGATTCATATAGGAGTGAATCCTCTATGAAGCTGGTTAATCCGTGGTGTAGTTATTTAAAGAACTTGTCTTTTTGGTGTCGGTCATAAATTTAATTTATTTATTGGAAAAATGTAGGTTCTAAAAATACTACAGCTAAAGTTTTATGTATATAATCGCAAAACTTCGATTCCTAGATTTTTATACTGTGTCAATGACTGGAATATTTCACTTTCATAAGTTTTAGAAGAGATGATTATGCAATTTGGTTTGGCTAATGTTGTTGTCTCTGGTGCAGTTATTCCCGCTGACGCTGTAACCATCTAAAAACGTGATTGTTTTGAAATCTCGCTTCTTAATAAAATTCCAAGAAAAGCTGCGACAT
>CAIOGM010000121.1 GCA_903857795.1 uncultured Geobacter sp. | reverse complement strand
GGTATCTCCGGCATTTTTGACGTTGCTCCATATATCCGAAGCGAGTTTTTTAAGCGACTTGATGACGACTCCTATTTCAAGCAAGTGCGCCTCTTTTTTTCTGGAATAGGCTGGCCGGATGGGCAGGATCTTGGTCCCGATACCATTGAAACTGATTTGCAGCCGTCTTGATTCGTGCGGAGAAGGGCCGGCGGGATGTTGGGCGGCGTGGGGGCAAGCCTTGAACACTTGAGTCTAAGGCGGTGATCCGCAATAATAAATGCCCCATCATCAAACGTATCGACATCATCGTAGGGGCGACGCATGCGTCGCCCTTGACGGAACATCCGGCGATATGGCCCGTGACGATGGTTTGTGGAATGGCGATGTGTCGGCGATGATGGTGATGGCGACAGGGCGACGCATGCGTCGCCCCTACAAAACCATGACCATGTCAATGGTAGATTTATTGTCTCGAATTATCTAATAATTTCCAGCCCACATTCCCAAGCTGTCAGGGCCTGGACACGTCGGCCCTCGGTTTTCGCTCTATAACTGAGATTTCTCTGAAATATCGTCCATTTTAGCGGTATTTATTTGGAAATGGCTGGGGGTGTATCGTTACATTTCAACAGGTTAAGGCCGAACTTCGGCATGCCGAAGTTCGGGAAATGAACAGAAAAAATGCTGTGAGATAAGAAGTGGAGGTGCTGCTCGCTACTACCGGCTTTGCTTGAATTGAGGGCGGCAGAATCGGATCATGCCTAAGCGAATAAACTGTTGAGGAAGAAGATGCGGAAACAGAGGCGTTGTGGGTGGCGGAGCTTCAGGAACGCTATCGATCACTACAGTCCGGAGAGGTTGAGTGTATTCCCGTGGATGAGGCCAAGCGTCAGGCCCGTGAATCGGCCTCTGAAATCGAACGGCTCTGGCTGGACGAGGCGGAACGCAGGCTGGAGGAGTACCATTCAGGGAATGTTGTCGGGATACCGGCAGATGAAGTGTTCAAGCGCGCCTTGGCTGAGTTGACACGAACACCATCTTTTTACCGGATGCGGATGAAGAGCTCCGAGAAGCAGCCCGCTACTTTGTCGTTGTTATTGAATTTTCGGAAATATGTCTTTGGGCAATAAAAAAACCCCGGGATCGTCAATTGAACGAGCAGTCTTGGCGCGGGACAAACGATTGAAGGTGGAACTGGCATGAAATAGATCAACAATCGGCACGACACCCCCAAAAAAGCGGCGGGTCAGCCTCATTGCTCCCTTTTTTTTCCGTTGCCATTTGGGGGTGAAGATGTGGTCGGACCAAGACAACCAACCAGAATCATTATGTAAAATGTTTTATTGAGCCCAGTTGAAATCTTTAAAATGGTGTTTTTACCTGACGGATCAACTGAATAATGTGGAAATGATATATGAAAATCGGATTGCAGACATGGGGGAGTGAAGGAGATATTAGGCCGTTTACCTCGTTAGCTGCCGGGCTGAAACTGGCAGGTCATGACGTCACATTGGTTGTGACCGATAACGCCGGGCGGGATTATTCCGAGTTCGCAAATCGTTGTGGCTATAAGCTGAAAGCATTGCCTGGGCCTATTATCCCGAATCAGGAAGAAGCAGCAAAAATCTGGCAGGCGATCATTGATGTCGGCAACCCAATCAAGCAAGCTGAAATGATTATGACCCACGGCTTTGATCCGGTAATGGAATCCATGTTTTCAGCGGCGAAGGAACTCTGTGCGGAAAACGAATTGGTCATTGGTCACTTCTTTGTGTTCCCTCTGCGGGTTGCGGCAGAAATGGCAAAAGTCCCTATGGCTACGGTCAATATCGTGCATAACTGTATTCCATCAGATCTCACCTGTCCTCCGGGGTTACCGAATTTTGGTAACTGGCTTTATCCGTGGGGATGGAAACTGGTGCGGATGATGATAAATCGCATTTTCCTGCCTCGGGTCAATAGCCTCCGTTCCCGTGAAGGCTTAATTCTGGACACTGATGTCATGACACAAACATGGGTTGCAGAACGGTTGAATCTCCTTGCGGTCAGCCCGTCAATCTGTGACCGTCCGAAAGACTGGGACGAACGACATCAGGTGTGTGGATTTCTGAACCCTCCGCAAGAAAACCGGAAAGAAACATGGCCGGAAGGACTTGATACATTCATTGCTGCAGGTTCGCCACCGGTCTACTTTACTTTCGGCAGCATGATGTTGTCCGATCTTGCAGAGATACGAAAGACGCTGAGCCTCTGGCAAAAAACGATTGGAATACTTGGATGCAGAGCAATTTTACAAGTACCTTGGGATGATCTGTCGGCATTTGAAACAACCCAAGATGTTTTCATGGTGAATCGCTCACCTTATGCGGATGTGTTCCCACGATGTGCTGCAATTGTTCATCATGGAGGTGCAGGGACAACCCAATCAAGTCTGTTGGCGGGAAAACCATCCGTGGTTGTGGCCCACATGGCGGATCAAACTTTCTGGGGGTCTGAACTTAAACGATTGGGGATTGCAGGAAGCACGCTTCAACGAAAGTCAGTTACTGCACAGAACCTTGCGAAGGGAATCACATTTGTTCTCAATGATCCGACCATGCCTAAAAAGGCTGCTGCGATCGGCCAAGCAATGGCTGGAGAAGATGGAGTCAAGAAGGCTATTCAGATTGTTGAGAGAATATTTATGTGACCACTGCTTGAAGATTTGAACAGCCAACCATGGGCGGCAGTCTGAGGTGGTCGGGCATATCGGAAAATCGGGACAGATCTACTATAAACCAATGAGAATGGATGATGCCTAATTCTCTATTACACTTTTTTATAAATCAGCAGATAACAGCAAAATTGCCAACAAGCGGTTGGCACGGCCCAAAAGCGCCGGTCAGTCTTACAACCGACAAGAACCTCCACGTAATGGATCAACCTCAGCATTGATGGCATTGAATAAATTGTCACCTGATGTCTTGTGGTATATAGTGATACCAAAGATACCAACAGGGAGGTTTTCCATGGGAAGCAGACAGCTGGGCCTCAGGCTTGACGAAGCCGACAGCATGAACCTGAAGCGAATCGCTCAGCGTGAAGGGCGCAATGAGCAGGATGTAATTCGGGATTCGTTACGGATGTATGTGCGAAGTGCTGACGAACAGAAGGAGTTTTTCGAGTCAGTGGAACGTGGATGGTACGAACTTCATTCAGGTCTCGGTACTGTTGTTGCGGAAGATGATACATTTTTCGATTCCATGAGAAAAGAGCTACGGAATGTCAACACGTCAGCTTAAACGTTCCCTGGAATATCAGTCGCGAGTGAGGCGCTATGCGGCGAATTTGGCGGAGCGCTATCGGGTCGAAGTTGCAGATGCTTTTCTTGCTCGCATAGAAGCCGCTGAAAAATTTCTCTACGCCGACAATCTTGCCGGCACTGATACTCCCTATCTGCTCGCCGGTCAACAGGTCGTGCTGAAAGAGTTGTACATTGATTCCGGTCCGGTCAAATACTGCATCATCTATGAGGTGACTGAGGATTATGTCGGGCTTATTTCTCTGTGGCATGGAGTCGGCTCACGGAAATCAGATACGCTGGTAAGGCTGCGGGGAATGAGTCGCTAGATATGTTCCATGTGGGGGAATGAGCAGCTCACGCGTGTGCGTGTGAACTGCTCATCAACGATTTGCTTGATCCGCTCGTATCCGTTCCATCCGTGTCATCTGTGTGGAAATTCTTTTTTGAAACAAAAAAACAAGGGAAGAGGAGTTCACCGACTAACCCACAAAGTTAAATACGTTCTCCTGGGGTAATTGCGACGGGGTAAATTTACATGAAGTCTGAACGAAGGGTGCTATGCCAACAATTTCTATGTTCTATGGAATAGTCATGTATATGTTTTTCTACGACAATAAAAAGCACGAGCTTCCTCATATTCATGCCTCATATGGAGATGATGACGCCATCTTCTCGATAGAAGATGGCGAAATCCTTGATGGAAAACTACCCAGGAACAAGCGGAAACTGGTTGAAGCTTGGATTGAAATTCACAAAGATGACCTTGTGACGGATTGGCGCCTTGCCGTTAGCGGACAAAACCCGATACCGATTAAACCATTGGAGTGATTATGAAAAAAATAATAAGTGTTTCTCCTCTTGAAGGGAGAAAAGTAGCAGTCGTTTTTTCAGATGGTATCTCCGGCATTTTTGACGTTGCTCCATATATCCGAAGCGAGTTTTTTAAGCGACTTGATGACGACTCCTATTTCAAGCAAGTGCGCCTCTTTTTTTCTGGAATAGGCTGGCCGGATGGGCAGGATCTTGGCCCCGATACCATTGAAGCTGATTTGCAGCCGTCTTGATTCGTTCGGAGAAGGGCGGATGGGATGTTGGTAGGGGGCGTGGGACACAGAAGCCAAGCCGACAGTTTGCGAGCAAGAGTCCCTAAGGAAAGGAAAATGGCCGATATTCCGGTAGAGTACGAGGATGTATTGCAGAATATTGAATCCGGGATCTTCAAGTCCAAGTCGGTGTCGGTCACCAGGTGGAACAAGAAGAATGGTCGTCTGGGGTATCTCACCTTCGCGGGGCAGTTTCTCGGGTGAAACTCTCCCTCGCCCTCATACTCCTCCTCCCCTTCTTCGGCGGGGCGGTGAACGCCCTCTTGGGACGGCGTCTGCCGCGACGGGTGGTGGAGCTTCTTGCCTGCGGGGTGATTGGCGGCTCGTTTCTCTGCGCGCTTTCGCTGCTTGTCTCCTACCGGACCCCCGTCAAGGTTGAGTTCGCCTCCTGGCTGGCGGCCTTCGACTTCCATGCGCCGGTCACCCTCTATCTTGATTCCCTGTCGCTGACCCTCTCCCTCATGATCACCTTCGTCTGCGGGCTGATCCACCTCTATTCGGTCGGCTACATGAAGGACGATCCCGGCTATGGTCGCTACTTCGCCCTGCTGAACCTCTTCGTCTTCGCCATGCTGACCCTCATCCTGGCGGAGAACCTGCCGCTCCTCTATCTCGGCTGGGAGGGGGTCGGCTTCTGCTCCTACGCCCTCATCGGCTTCTGGCACCGGGAGGAGAAGAACGCCGACGCCGGGCGCAAGGCGTTCATCGTCACCCGGATCGGCGACACCTTCCTCGGCATCGCAATGGTCTGGATCTTCCAGCTCTTCGGCACCGTCTCCATCACCGAGGTGAACGCCATGGGATTCCTCATGCCGGTCGGAGTTCTCACCGGCATCGGGCTCCTGCTCCTGGCCGGGGCCACGGGGAAATCGGCCCAGATTCCGCTCATGACCTGGCTTCCCGACGCCATGGCCGGCCCCACGCCGGTCTCAGCCCTCATCCACGCCGCCACCATGGTCACCGCCGGGGTCTACCTCATGATGCGGATGATGCCGCTGGTGGGAGCGTCCACCGTGGTTCATGCCGCCACGGCGCTGGTCGGTGGAGTAACCGCTTTCTATGCCGCCACCTGCGCCCTGGCCCAACGGGACCTGAAGCGGCTGCTGGCCTACTCCACCATGAGCCAGGTCGGTTACATGATGCTGGCCACCGGCGCCGGGGCCATCACCGCGGCAACCAACCACCTGATTGTCCACGCCTTTTTCAAGGCGCTCCTCTTCCTGGGGGCCGGTTGCATCATCTCCGCCTGTCACCACGAACAGGATCTCTTCAAGCTGGGGGGGGTACGCAAGAGCAATCCGCTCCTCTTTGCCTGCTTCCTGGCCGGGGCCGCCTGCCTGGCCGGGCTGCCGCTCACCGGCGGTTTCTTCAGCAAGGACGCCATCCTCATGGAGGTTTTTCAAAAGGGCGGGGCGCTTGCCTGGCCCCTCTACGGGCTCGGCCTGGTCACCGCCTTTCTCACCTCGCTCTACACGTTCCGGATGGTCTACCTCCTCTTCGGCGGAGGAGCGCGGCAGACGAAAGAGCTTCCCAGGGTGATGCTCTTCACGTTGGTCCCTCTGGCGTTCATGGCGTTGTTCGGCGAACTCCTCAATCTCCCCGAGTTCCTCGGTCACGCTCTCCTTGCCGACTTCCTCTCCCCTCTCTCCCCCCTGCCCAGGGAGCACTCCTCGTCTCCGGAACTGCTCCTCATGACGGTGGCGGGGGTGACCTCCCTGGCCGGATTGGCGATAGCCCACTACCGGTACGGAGGGGCGCGGCGTGCTGCCCGGACCGCCGAGGCCGAGGCGCCGTCACTCCTTGTCCGCTTCCTCCTCAACGGCTGGTACGTGGATGAGCTCTACCGTCTCCTGTTCGTCCGTCCCTATGAGGCGATTGCCCGGTTCCTCTGGGAGCGGGTGGATAACGGGGGGATCGACGCCTCCCTGGACGGTATCGGTACTCTCGCCGTGAACAGCGGGGAACGGCTCGGCAGCTGGACAACGGGGCGGCTCTCGGCCTATCTCCTTAGCTTCGCCGCAGGAGCGGCGGTCATCGTGGGGTGGCTGGCGTGGATATGAAAAGCATTCATAGTATTGACCTTGTAGTATCAAAGTAGTATCATGTGGCCGTGCCACCGAAAATACGTGAACTCATCGGCAGGTTGAAGCAGGCAGGTTTCGTGGATCGGGGCGGCAAGGGGAGCCACCGCAATTTCACCCACCCGAACTGTTCAAAACCGGTTACGGTGTCGGGTAATCCGGGTGATGATGTCAAGGCGTACCAAGAGCGCCAGATTCAAGCCGCAATAGAGGAGAGCAGAAAATGAGGCCGAGCGACAAGTTCCTTAAGATCGTCGAATGGTCGGAGGAGGATGGGTGCTACGTGGGAACCTGTCCGGGGCTTATCTATGGCGGAGTACATGGCCCCAACGAGTCTGAGGTCTATCAGGAATTGTGCCAGGCAGTGGCGGAGGCGGTGGAACTGTACGTCGCCGACAACAAGCCGCTGCCGCCGGGTACGGCAAACAGAACCTATTCCGGACGGTTTGTCTTACGAGTGGATCAGGAGTTGCATAAACGACTTGCGATCCGGGCAATAAGAAACGGAGAAAGTCTTAACAGCTATTGCCAGAAAATCCTCAAGGATGCGGTCTGACCTTCCCATGGACTCTCCTGAATGACTGACTCCTGCATCCTCTCTCTCCTCATTCTCCTCCCCCTCCTGGGAGGGCTCCTCCTGCTGCCGCTCAACGGTCGGCCGGCCCTGGCCCGCTGGCTGGCGCTGACCATCGTCGCGCTGGAGTTCGGCCTCATGCTGCTGGTGACCCTCAAGACGCCGGCGCAGGGGGTCGGCCTCCTGCCGGGGGGGTACTTCCTCCTGGAGGATCGCCCCTGGATTCCCCACTTCGGCATCCGCTACCTGGTGGGGATGGACGGCATCAGCTACCTCATGGCGCTCCTTACCGCCTTCATCACCCCCCTGGCCGTCTTCACCTCTTGGCGCTCCATCAAGGAGCGGGTCGGATTCCACTTCAGCCTCATCCTCTTTCTCGAAGGGGCCATTATGGGGATCTTCCTCTCCCTGGACCTGATCCTCTTCTACTTCTTCTGGGAGGCGATGCTGATCCCCATGTTCCTCCTCATCGGAATCTGGGGGCACGGCAACCGGATTCATTCGGCCCTCAAGTTCTTCATCTTCACCTTCAGCGGGTCGGTCCTCATGCTTCTGGGGATCATCGGGGTGCACCTGGTTCACCTGGCCCAGAGTGGCAAGGCGACCTTCGCGATTCCCGAACTGATCGGCACCACCTTCCCGCCGGCTCTGGAGGGGTGGCTCTTTGCCGCCTTTCTCCTGGCTTTCAGCGTCAAGGCACCGCTGGTGCCGTTCCACACCTGGCTCCCCGACGCCCACACCGATGCCCCCACCGCCGGGAGCGTGGATCTGGCCGGGCTCCTCCTGAAGACCGGGGCCTACGGCTTCATCCGGATCGCCTGGCCCCTCTTCCCCGGGGCCGCGGCGGCCTTGACTCCGCTCCTCCTGGTGGTGGCGGTGGTGGGGATCATCTACGGCTCCTGGATCGCCTACGCCCAGACCGACCTGAAGAGGCTGGTGGCCTATTCGAGCATCGGCCATATGGGGTTCGTCATGCTCGGCATCGCCGCCTGGACTCCGGTATCACTCACCGGTTCCGTGCTCCAGATGGTGAACCACGGCATCACCACCGGCGCTCTCTTCGCCCTGGTGGGGATGCTGGGTGAGCGGGCCGGGACCAGGGAGATCGCCGCCTTCGGCGGTCTCTGGCAACGGGCGCCGCTCCTCTCCGGGCTCTTCCTCTTCTTTGCCATGGCCTCGGCGGGAGTTCCCGGGCTCAACAACTTCGTGGGGGAGTTCCTCATCCTGGCCGGATCGTTCCGGGCGGCCCATCTGATGACGGTCATCGCCTTCATCGGGGTGATCCTGCCGCTCATCTACACGGTGCGGCTCTCGCAGCGGCTCCTCTTCGTCACCCCCCGGAGCGACTTCTCCATGGGGGATCTCTCCCACCGCGAGACGGTGATCCTCGGTTCCCTGGCCCTGGTCGATCTCTATCTGGGGGTCCATCCGATCCAGTTCCTGGAGCTTCTCAAGGGGCCGGTGGAGCTCCTGACCGGAGGGGCGCCATGACTGTTGCCGATCTCTGGAGCGCCATGCCGCTCGTTATCCTCGCTACGGGAGCCATGATCATCCTCCTCCTGGGGGCGGTGGTCCCGGGGCGGCACGGCATCGCCGTTGGCGCGGTTGCGGCCCTGGGCTCTGCAGGGTGGGCGCTCCTGTCACCGCCGGCCCAAGCTGCCACCCTCGGCCTGGTGGTCTCCCCCTTTTCCCGTTTCTTCACGCTCCTCTTCGGGGTGGTAACGGCCTCGACGCTCCTCCTTTCCCGGGACTGGCTGGCGCGTCGGCGGATGGAGGGGGAAGAGTACCCGGCCACGCTCCTCTTCGCCGGCTTCGGGATGGCGGTGGTTGCCGCAGCGGACAATCTCCTCATCCTCTTCCTGGGACTGGAGGCGCTCACCTTCGCCTTCTATCTCCTGGCGGCCATGGACCGGGACGACCCGAACTCCGCCGAGGCGGGGCTCAAGTATCTCTTGATGGGGGGGGCGGCGGCGGCCTTCACCGCCTTCGGCCTGGCGCTGATCTATGCCGGTACGGGGGCCCTGGAGCTCTCCGCTGTGGCCGTCACCGGGGGGAACGGGGTACTCCTGGCCGGCTGGGGGCTTCTCTTGGCCGGTCTCGCCTTCAAGGTGTCTCTGGTCCCGTTTCACCTCTGGACCCCGGATGTCTACCAGGGGGCGCCGACCCCGGTGGTCGCTCTCCTTGCCACCGGCTCCAAGGCCGCCGGGGTGGCGGCCCTGCTGCTCCTCCTGGGGAAGAGCGGGACCACGTTTCTCCATACTCCCCTCTGGCTGCTGGCGCTCCTCTCCATGGTGGTGGGGAACCTGGCGGCGCTCTGTCAGCGCAACGTGAAGAGGATGCTCGGCTACTCGGCAATCGCCCAGATGGGGTATGTTGTCATGGCGCTCCTCACCGGGAGCGGTGACGGCTTCGCCGCAGCACTCTTCTATCTCGTCCTCTACTGCGCCATGAATCTGGCGGCCTTCGGTGGAGTCGGCTCCCTGGTGGGGGAGGAGTCCACTGGACTCATTGACGAGCTGTCCGGCTTGGGGTATCGTGCCCCCTGGCGAAGCGCGGTGCTGGCCCTGGGGATGCTGGCCCTGGCGGGAATCCCCCCCACCGCCGGTTTTGCCGGCAAGTTTTCCCTCTTCCGGGCCGCTCTCGCGGGAGGGGAGGTCACCCTGGCGGTGATCGGGATGCTCACCGCGGCGCTGTCGCTCTTTTACTACCTCCGCGTGGTGGCGACCCTCTATTTTCGGCCCGCCCAAGGGGCGACCGCGCCGGTGGTGACTCCTGCAACCATGATTCCCCTGGCCATCGTCTCCCTCCTGCTCCTCCTCCTGGGGGTCTGGCCGGAGGGAGTGCTGCAGATCACACAGACCATCACCCGATGAAAGGAGCTGTACCCATGAAAAAGAGTCTTATCCTCCCCGTTACCGGCCTCTTCATCGCCGTCAGCACGCCGCTGTTAGCCGTCGAGGTCACCCCTCAGACCAAGGCCACCGCCGTCGCCGGTCGGTTGAACCTGGAGATGAGGAAGAAGCTGACCCTGGCCATCCAGCAGAACGGCCTCGCCGGCTCCTTGAATGTCTGCGCTAAGGAGGCCCCCGCCGTGATCGCCGACCTGGAGAAGCAGTTCGGGGTCACCATCAAGCGGACCGCTCTCAGGCTCCGCAACCCGGCCAATGCCCCCGATGCGGCGGAGAAACAGCTTCTGGAGAAGCTGGACGGGATGGTGAAGCGGGGAGAGCCCCTTCCCCAGGACGCCGCCCTCTTCTCCGATTCGGTGTCGGGAAAAATCCGGACGCTACGCTTTGCCAAGCCGGTCATGATGCAGGCGAACTGTGTGGGGTGCCACGGGCCGACGGAGAAGATTCCGGCCGACGTGAAGCAGGCTCTGGCCGCCGGCTACCCCAAGGACAAGGCCGTGGGGTTCAAGGAGGGGGAGCTGCGGGGGATCATCAGTATCACGGTGAAGGAAGATATTCCGGAGGATAAGGAGAAGAAGTAGCTTACAGCTTCCATCCCCGCAGGAGCTCCAGCGAGGCGTAGTTGGTCAGGTCCAGGTGGAGCGGGGTGATGGAGATATGCCCCCTGATGACCGCAGCGAAGTCGGACCCCTCGATGTCCTCGTAGGTCGGTTCGATGCTCCCGATCCAGTAATACTGCCGCCCGCGCGGGTCGATCTTGTCGACGATGGCCCCCTGGTACCGCTTCTTCCCCTGCTTCGTGATGAGCGGTCCCTTGATCCGCTCCCGGGGGAGGTCCGGCACGTTGACGTTGAGGAGGGTGTCGGAGGGGAGCCCCTCCTCTGCGACCCGTTGCGCCAGCCGCCGGATGAAGAGCGCTGCGGCCTCGTAGCTCTTCCCCTCACCTGAGGTGGCCAGGGAGACGGCTATGGCCGGTATCCCCATGAGGGTTGCCTCCATGGCGGCGGAGACGGTGCCGGAGTAGGTGACGTCGTCCCCCATGTTCCCCCCCCGGTTAATCCCCGAGACCACCAGGTCGGGGCGAAAATCCAGGAGGTTATTGATCCCCAGGTTGACGCAGTCGGTGGGGGTGCCGCTGACGGCGAAGATGTCGTCCCCCTGCCGCTCGGCCCTTAAGGGGTGATGGAGCGTGATGGCGTGGCTCACGGCGCTCTGCTCCCGGTCCGGAGCGACCACGGCGATCCGTCCCAGAGGGCGCAGCGCCTCGGCCAGGGCGATAATGCCGGGAGCGGTGATGCCGTCGTCGTTGGTGATCATGATGTTCATGGGGACTCCGTTGGCGGGGTGATCGGCTGATCATCATCTACCATGTTTGGCCCCTTCACGCAACCGGTCTGACGCAGTCGCCCGGAGCTTTCTTTCTGCAGAGTAATGTGATACAACCGCCTGGCTGGTGACATGGGGCTCGATATCGGTTGTCAGGAGGCTGTGATGAAGATCGGAACACCGCTGAAGGAGGGGGCGACCCGGCTGCTGCTGCTTGGGTCGGGAGAGCTGGGGAAAGAGGTGGCCATCGAGGCCCAGCGACTGGGGGTGGAGGTCATCGCCGTGGACCGCTACGCCGACGCCCCGGCCATGCAGGTGGCCCATCGGAGCCACGTGATCAATATGCTCGACCGGTCCGAACTGGAGCGGGTCATCCGCCTGGAGCAGCCGACCCTCATCGTTCCGGAGATCGAGGCCATCGACACCCTGTTTCTCATCGACCTGGAGCAGGAGGGATTCACCGTCATCCCCACGGCCCGGGCCACCAATTTCACCATGAACCGGGAGGGGATCCGCCTCCTGGCTGCCGAGGATCTGGGGCTCCCCACGGCGGACTATGCCTTTGCCTCGACCCTGGAGGAGTTCCGCACCGCCATCGACGACATCGGCCTCCCCTGTGTGGTCAAGCCGATCATGAGTTCATCGGGCAAGGGGCAGAGCGTGGTCAAGGAGGAGTCGGAGATCGAGGCTGCCTGGCGGTATGCCCTGGAAGGGGCGCGGGGCGCTTCGGGCCGGGTCATCATCGAAGAGTTCATCCCCTTCGACTATGAGATAACCCTCCTCACGGTCCGGTACAACGGCGGCAGCCGCTGCTGTCCCCCCATCGGCCATCTCCAGATCCGGGGGGACTACCACGAGTCATGGCAGCCCATGGTCATGGCGCCTGAGGTGCTTGCCGAGGCCCAGCGCCAGGCTCTGGTCATCACCGGCGCTCTTGGCGGGCATGGGATCTTCGGGGTGGAGTTCTTCATCAAGGGGGATATCGTCTACTTCAGCGAGGTGTCGCCCCGTCCCCATGATACCGGCATGGTCACCATGGTCTCCCAGAATCTGTCCGAGTTTGAACTTCACGTCAGGGCCATCCTCGGCCTCCCCGTTCCGGAAATTGTCGTCCTCTCCCCGGCTGCGTCCCATGTGATCCTGGCGGAGGAGGCTGCGGCGTCGGTCTCCTTCAGGGGGATCGATACGGCCTTGTCGGTCCCTGATTCCAAGCTCCGACTCTTCGGGAAGCCCGATACCCGCACGGGGCGGCGGATGGGGGTGGCGCTGGCCCTGGGGGCGGATACCGGCCAGGCCCGGCAGCGGGCGGAGCGGGCGGCCCATGCCGTCCGGATCATCAAGAATGATTGAAAGGGGAGAAGTCATGATCTTTGCGGCACAGAGTTCGGAGATTCCCAGCTTCGGCAAGAAGGCGGTCACCCTGAACGGCAAGGCGCTGCTGTTGGTCAATGTGAAGGGAGAGTTCTTCGCCTGCGACAACGAGTGTCCCCATCAGGGGAGCCCCATGACGGCGGGAATCGTCATGGATGGGACGATCTCCTGTCCCCGTCATGGCTACCGGTTCGACCTCCGGACCGGGAGTTGCGCCGATGTCCCCGCCTTTACCCTGAAGCTCTACCCCACCGAGCTTCGGGGAGAAGAACTCTTCGTGGAAATTTCCTGAGAGTCGTGAAAAAAAGCTTGACGCAGAGTTCGTTTTTGTCTATTTTCAGGTGCTCATCGAAAAAACGGTAAAAGGTGGTAACGTCATGTACGCAGTGATCAGAACCGGAGGAAAGCAGTACAAGGTTTCCGAAGGTGAATTTCTCAAGGTGGAAAAACTTCAGGGTGAGGTAGGCGACAGCATCGAACTCACCGAGGTTCTCATGGTCGGCGGCGATTCCATCGTCATCGGTGCTCCGCTGGTCTCCAGCGCTTCCGTGGTCGGGACCATCGTTCAGCAGGGGAAGGACAAGAAGATTCTCATCTTCAAGTCCAAGCGCCGCAAGGGGACCCGCAAGCTGAGAGGACACCGTCAACCCCGCACGATTCTCAAGATTGTACAGATCAAAGCCTGAGCGTTCCGCCAGGGTAGGAGGTTTTAGATATGGCTCACAAGAAAGCAGGCGGAAGCACCAGAAACGGGCGCGACTCCTCGGGGCAACGACTCGGCTGCAAGAAGTTCGGTGATGAAGCGGTGAGAGCCGGCAACATCCTGTTCCGGCAGCATGGGACCAAGATTCATCCGGGCAACAACGTGGGTTGCGGCAAGGATTACACCCTCTTCGCCCTCGTCGATGGCATTGTCAAGTACGAGCGGATGGGGAAGGACCGGAAGAAAGTTTCCGTCTATCCCGTCAGCTAGGAATTCTTTACCTATGTATGTACGAAGCCCGGAGCCGTCAACGCCTCGGGCTTCTGTCGTTTGCGGATCTAATCTCTACCGTAGGAGCGGGCTCTGCCCGCGACTGTTCGCGCCCCGAGGACGCTCCTGCAACCATATGGGCCAATTATGCAGTTTGTCGACGAAGTAAAAATCCAGGTAACCTCGGGGCACGGCGGCGCCGGCTGTGTCTCCTTCCGGCGGGAGAAGTTCATCCCCTTCGGTGGTCCCGACGGCGGCGACGGCGGCAAGGGGGGGGATGTGATCTTTCAGGTCTCCTCCGCCATCTCCACCCTGCTGGATCTCCGTTACCGCCCCCACCAGAAGGCGGAGCGGGGGCACCACGGCATGGGGAAGAACCGTCATGGCGCCCAAGGCAAGGAGCTGAAGATCCTGGTCCCCACGGGGACGGTGGTGAAGGACGACGAGAGCGGCGATGTCCTGGCCGATCTCACCACGGCGGGTGAAGAGGTGGTCATCTTCAAGGGGGGACGGGGGGGGCAGGGGAACGCCCGGTTCGCCAGCTCCACCAACAAGGCCCCCAAGTTCGCCCAGCCCGGGGAAGAGGGGGTTGAGCGGTGGCTCCGGTTGGAGCTGAAGCTGATGGCCGATGTGGGGCTGCTGGGGTTCCCCAGTGTGGGGAAATCCTCCCTGATCACCAAGGTCTCGGCGGCCCGTCCCAAGATCGCCGACTACCCTTTCACCACCCTGGTTCCCAACCTGGGGGTGGTCCCCTACAAGAACTACCGCTCCTTTGTCATGGCGGATATTCCGGGACTCATCGAAGGGGCCCATGAGGGGGCAGGTCTGGGCCTCAGGTTTCTCCGTCACGTGGAGCGGACCGATCTCCTGCTCCATATCCTGGATCTCTCCTGGATGCCCGACCGTGACCCCATCAGGGAGTATGAGGCGCTCAACCGGGAGTTGACCCTCTCCAGCGCCGAGCTGGGGCGCAAGCGGCAGATCGTGGTGGTCAACAAGCTGGATCTGCCTCACGTGAGGGAAAACCTGGTGTCGGTCCTCCCCTGGTTTCAGGAGCGGGAGATCCCGCTGTTTCCCATCTCCGCCGTCACCGGTGAAGGGATTGAGCCGCTTCTCGACGAGATCGCTCGCCGGATCTGGGGTAAGGCCGAGGAGGAGTGGTAGGCTTTGTGCTCCCCCGGGATCCGTGGTAAACTGCGCCCTCATCTTTTTCATCTGATACGGCACCGGTGAACGTCATGCGCGATGAATGTCTGAAACAGATCCGCCGGATCGTCATCAAGATCGGCAGCGGGGTCCTCACCGGCGAGGGGCACGGCCTGGACACCGCAGTCATGGCGGGGATCGCCGGCCAGGTGGCCCGGCTTCGGCAGGAGGGGCGGGAGGTCATCATCGTCTCCTCCGGGGCCATCGCAGCAGGACGTAACGGCCTGGGGCTGGAAGAGCGTCCCCGCACCATCCCCCAGAAACAGGCCGCCGCCGCGGTGGGGCAGACGCGGCTCATGTATGCCTACGAGAACGTCTTTGCTCCCCACGGTTTCACGGTGGCCCAGCTCCTCCTTACCCGGGATGACCTGGCCAACCGCCACCGCTTTCTCAATGCCCGGGCCACCATCGATACCCTCCTCGGCTACGGCGTCATCCCTATCATCAATGAAAACGATACCGTTGCCGTGGACGAGATCAAGTTCGGCGACAATGATAACCTCTCCGCGCTGGTCACCAACCTGGCCGACGCCCAGCTCCTCATGATCCTCACCGACATCGACGGCTTCTACAGTGCCGACCCCCGGAGCGCACCCGATGCCAAACTCATCCATCTGGTGGAGAAGATCACGCGGGAGCTGGAGCAGGCGGCCGGCGGCTCCGGTTCCCTGGTGGGAACCGGTGGCATGGCCACCAAGGTGGCCGCTGCCAAGCGGGCGGGACAGTATGGTGTCCCCACCTTCATGCTCAACGGTACCCGGCCGGAGCTGATTCACCGGGCCCTGGCCGGTGAAGAGGTCGGCACCCTCTTCCTCCCCGGCGGGAGCTCCCTGACGAGCCGCAAACACTGGATCGCCCATACGCTCCGGCCGCTGGGGAGGATCATCGTCGACGCCGGGGCCAGGGCCGCCCTGGAAACCCAGGGGCGAAGCCTCCTCCCTTCAGGGATCGTTCGGGTGGAGGGGAGCTTTGACCGGGGGAGTTGCGTCCGGGTCTGCAGCCTGGACGAAGTGGAGTTCTGCCGGGGGATCGTGGACTACTCCCACACCGAGATCCGTCTCATTCAGGGGCGCCGCAGCGGGGAGATCGAGGAGATTCTCGGCTACCGCTACAGTGACGAGATCATTCACCGGGACAACCTGGTGGTACTTAAGGAGGCACAGTCATGACCATCGCCGAACAGATTGCCGCAATAGCCCGTGACGCCCGGAGCGCCTCTTTTCAGATAGCCCGGCTCGCCACCACCGTCAAGAACGACCTGCTCATTGCCATGGCCGACGCCCTGGTGGCGGCCTCGGAGACGATCATCACGGAGAACCGGAAGGATCTGGCACTCGCCGATGAGCAAGGGCTCTCCCCGGCCATGCTGGACCGGCTCATGCTGGACGGGAAACGGATCGCCGCTATGGCCGACGGCCTGCGGGAGGTGGCGCTTCTTCCCGACCCGGTGGGCGAGGTGACGAAGATGTGGAAGCGGCCCAACGACCTCCAGGTGGGGAAGATGCGGATTCCACTGGGGGTCATCGGCATCATCTTCGAGGCCCGGCCCAACGTCACCGCCGACGCCGCGGCCCTCTGCCTCAAGGCGGGGAACGCCGTCATCCTCCGGGGGGGCTCCGAGGCGTTTCATTCCAGTATGGCCATCGCCGCCATCCTGCGGGGGGAGATGCAGAAGGCCGGCCTCCCTCAGGCGGCCCTGTCGGTGATCCCGTTCACCCAGCGGGAGGGGGTGCTGGCGCTGCTCAAGCAGGAAGAGAGTATCGACCTCATCATCCCCCGGGGTGGCGAGAGCCTCATCCGGTTCGTGGTGGAAAACTCGCGGATTCCGGTCATCAAGCATTACAAGGGGGTCTGCCACCTCTTCGTGGACGCTGGTGCCGATTTCGACATGGCGGAGCGGATCATCATCAACGCCAAGACCCAGCGCCCCGGGGTCTGCAACGCCCTGGAGACCCTCCTCATTCACAAGGACGCGGCCGAGGAGTTCATCCCCCGGATCGCCGCCACCCTGGAGGGGCTGCAGGTGGAACTGCGCGGTGACGACCGGTTTCGCCGCCTTGCGCCGACGGCGGCGCCCGCCGCCGAGGAGGACTGGTACGCCGAGTATCTGGAGCTGATCCTCGCCTGCCGGGTGGTGGACGACTTTGACGGGGCGGTGGAGCATATCAACCGTTATGGCTCGCTGCACACCGAGGTGATCGTCACCCGTGACTACCACAACGCCCAGCGGTTCATCCGTGAGGTCAACTCCAGCTGCGTCATGGTCAATGCCTCCACCCGCTTTGCCGACGGCAATCAGCTGGGGCTCGGCGCCGAGATCGGCATCTCCACCACCAAGCTCCACTCCTTCGGCCCCATGGGGTTGGAAGACCTCACCACCACCAAGTTCATCGTCTACGGCGACGGGCAGATCAGGTTGTAGCGCCCCCTCAGAGGTTCATTCATGAAGAAGCTGGTCATCCTCCTGGTTGTCGTCGTCGCCGCGGTCGGCGTCGGCCTCTACCTCTATACCGGGAAAAAACCGGAAATCACCTACAAGACAGCCAAGATTGAGCGTGGCCCGCTCATCGCCAGCGTCTCCTCCACCGGGACCGTGGCCGCCGTGGTCACCGTGCAGGTGGGAACCCAGGTCTCCGGGACTATCCAGAAACTGCTGGTGGATTACAACTCCGTGGTGAAGAAGGGGGAGGTCATCGCCCGGATCGACCCGGCCCTCTTCGCCGCCCAGGTGGAGCAGACCCGGGGGAGTTGGCTCAGCGGTCAGGGGAATCTGGAGAAACTGAAGGCAGACCTCATGGATGCCCGGCGCAATCTGGAGCGAAACCGCCAGCTGCTGCAGGGGGGGATCATCTCCCAGGGGGATTTCGACACCGCGGAGAACCGCTGCAATCAGGCGGCGGCTGCGGTCAAGGGGGGCGAAGGGAGCCTGGTTCAGACCAGGGGGGCCTTTGATCAGGCCCAGACGAACCTCAGGTACGCCACCATCAGGTCGCCGGTGGACGGCGTCGTGGTGTCGCGCAACGTGGATGTGGGGCAGACCGTGGCCGCCTCCTTCCAGACGCCGACCCTTTTCACCATCGCCCAGGACCTGACCAAGATGGAGATCGACACCAGCGTGGACGAATCGGACATCAGCCGGGTCCGGGTCGGTCAGCCGGTCACCTTTACGGTGGACGCCTACCCGGAGAGCCGGTTCAACGGCAGGGTGCGGCAGATCCGGAACTCACCGGTGGTGACCCAGAACGTGGTGACCTATGTGGTGGTGGTGGCCGTGGAGAACCGGGAGCTGAAACTGAAGCCGGGGATGACCGCCAACGTGACCATCGAGACCGACCGGAGGGATAATGTGCTCAAAATCCCCGCTGCGGCGCTCCGGTTCAAGCCGAAGAACCTGGCCGAAGTGAAGGGGAAACCGGGCGGAGTAACCCAGTCTGGCGGGAAGCGGTCGGCAAAAAAAGCGGCTGAACAGCTCTACCTGCTGACTCCGGAGAAGAGCCCCCGGCCGGTTGCGGTGAAGAGCGGCATCGCCAACGACGGATTCGTGGAGCTGGTGGAGGGGAAACTCAAGGAGAACGACGAGGTGATCGTGGAGCAGTCGTCGCCCACCCAGAAGAAGTCGGGCGGAATGGGGGGCTCACCCATGGGACCGCGGTTCTGATGAGCGACGTCGTATCTATTGAAAATGTCACCAAGGTCTATGTGATGGGGGAGCAGCGGGTGGAGGCCCTGCGGGGAATCTCCTTCTCCGTCCGGCAGGGGGAGTTCGTCGCCATCATGGGGGCCTCGGGGAGCGGCAAGTCCACCTGCATGAATATGCTTGGCTGTCTCGACATCCCCACCGGAGGGGAGTACCTCCTGGACGGGATCGACGTGGGGCGGCTGTCGGGCAACGAGCTGGCCGAGATCCGGAACCGGAAGCTCGGCTTCGTCTTTCAGGGGTTCAACCTCCTGGCTCGCACCACCGCCCGGGAGAACGTGGAGCTGCCGCTGGTCTATGCCCGGCTCCGTGCGGGGGAGCGCCGGACAAAGGCGTTGGCGGCGCTGGGGCGGGTCGGGCTGGCGGGGCGGGAGGATCATTCCAGCAATCAGCTCTCCGGCGGTCAGCAGCAGCGGGTGGCCATCGCCCGGGCGTTGGTGAACGAACCGGCCATCATCCTGGCCGACGAACCCACCGGGAACCTGGACTCAACGACCTCGGTGGAGATCATGGCCATCTTCCAGCAGCTGAACCGTCAGGGGATCACCATCATCATGGTCACCCACGAGCCGGATGTGGCCGCCTACGCCGGTCGGCACCTGGTCTTTCGGGACGGGCTCATCCTGACCGATACGGTTAATGCCTCACCCATGCAGGCGGGCCCGGCGGTGGAGAGCGTCCCATGACCACCTTCCTGCAGAGCCTCCTCATCGCCCTTCGGGCGCTCCGGGTCAACAAGATGCGCTCCCTCCTCACCATGCTGGGGATCATCATCGGCATCGCCGCGGTCATCGCCATGGTGGCCATCGGCGCCGGCGCCAGCCAGATGATCTCCGACCAGATCGCCAGTGTGGGGAGCAACCTCCTCCTGGTCATCCCCGGTTCCACCACCAGCGGTGGACTCCGGACCGGCAGCGGCGGCGCTCCGACTCTCACCTATGATGACGCCAAGGCGATCAAGGCCGAATGCCCTTCCGTGGCGAATGTGGCCCCCACGGTCCGGGGATCGGCCCAGATCGTCTACGGGAACCAGAACTGGTCCACCATCGTCATGGGGGCCTCCGCAGAGATGCTTGCCGTCAGGGACTGGCCGCTGGTGAGCGGCCGGAATCTGACTCCGTCAGATGTGGAGGGGGCCGCCAAGAACTGCCTGGTCGGCCAGACTGTGGCGGAGAACCTCTTCGGCGACACCGATCCCATCGGCAAGATCATCCGGGTCAAGAAGATCCCCTTTGTAGTGGTCGGGCTCCTGGGACGTAAAGGGCAGTCCCCCCAGGGGGTGGATCAGGACGACACCATCTTCGTCCCGCTCCGGACCGCCCAGCGCAAACTCTTCGGCAGCCAGTTCCCCAATGCGGTGAACGCCATTATGGTCCAGGCAAAAGGGGCCGAAGTCCTGAAAAAAGCCGAGGAGGAGATCACCTCGCTCCTGGATCAGCGGCACCGGATCGGTCCCAGCAGGGAGCGAGATTTCACGGTGAGAAACCTCTCGGAGATGCTGGCCATTGCCGAACAGTCCTCCAAGGTCATGTCCATCCTCCTGGGGGCGGTGGCCTCCATCTCTCTGGTCGTGGGGGGGATCGGTATCATGAACATCATGCTGGTCTCGGTGACCGAGCGGACCCGGGAGATCGGGATCAGGATGGCCATCGGCGCCAAGCAGCGGGACATCCTCCTCCAGTTCCTCACCGAGGCGGTGCTCCTCACCACCTGCGGCGGCATCATCGGCATGGGGGTGGGGGTGGCTGGGGCCACGGTGGTCTCAAAGCTCATGGAGTGGCCGACGCTCATCTCCACCACGGCCATTGTCATCGCCTTCCTCTTCTCCGCCGGGGTGGGGGTCTTCTTCGGCTTCTATCCTGCCCGCAAGGCCGCGGCCTTGAACCCCATCGAGGCGCTCAGATACGAGTAGGGGCGAGGCATGCCTCGCCTACAGGAACCGGGCGATGGGGGAGAAGGCGACCTCCATGAGTCGTAAGAGCCATCCACGTCGCCGGTGCTCGTCCAGGGTGATCCGCCGGGAGTGCTCCAGATCGCGGTCGATCATCTCCGCCACCTGTCCTCCGAACTCCCGACTTTCGATGATGACTCCCACCTCGTAATTCCGCTTGAAACTCCGATGATCCAGGTTTGCCGAACCGAAGATGCTCCACTGCCCGTCGATGAGCATCACCTTGGCGTGGAGCATCTCCTGCTGGCGTTCGAAGATCTCGATGCCGTTGGTGAGGAGCGGGTGATAGTAGCCCCGGCTGAGGAGTCTGACCAGGGGGACGTCGCTGACCGCCGGCAGGACGAGCCGTACCCGTACCCCGCGGCGGACCGCCTTGAGCAGCGATCTGACCAGCCGCGGTCCCGGCAGGAAGTAGGGGGTCATGACCCCGACACTCTCAGAGGCGCCGGCGATGGCCAGCTGGAAGCTCCGCCTGATGGCGGAGCGGGGGTGACGGGGGCTGCCGCCGATGATCCCCACCGTGTCGTCCCCCTCTCGGGAAGAGCTCTCCGGGAGCAGTCCCTGTTCCGGAAAAGGGGCTCCGTCATGCTGCCAGGTTTCCCGAAACAGAACGCCTAATTCAGCCACTGCCGGTCCCTCGATCATGACCCCCGCATCCCGCCACTTCCTGCCGCTCCCGTGGCCCGAATACTCGTCACCGATGTTGCTCCCCCCCACCATCGCCCGGACTCCGTCGAAGAGCGCCAGCTTCCGGTGGTCCCGCTGGTCGAGGAGGTGGATAGTCCGCCGGAACGCGGGAGGATTGAAGGCTCTGCAGCAGACCCCGGCCTGCTTGAGCTTGAGGAAGTAGTCGGAAGAGGTGTCGAAGGAGCCGATGTAGTCGTAGCTGAGCAGGACCCGGACCCCACGCCTGACCGCGGCGGTGAGCGCCTTGGCAAAGAGGAGGCCGGCCCGGTCGCTCCGGATGATGTAAAATTCCAGGAGCAGCAGGGTCGTGGTCCGGTTGATCTCGTCGATGAGCGTGGCAAAGAACTCTCCGCCGTCGGGGAGGAGGGTGGTCCTGTTCCCCTGGGCCATGGCGGGGACCGCTCCCCTCCGGAACAGACGGCGGAAGCGGGAGGAGCGAAGGAGGAGGATGTGACGGGAAGTGGGCATCGGCATGGGGAGGAGGGTGGAGATACTCCGCCTCTGGAAGTCAGAGGCCGATGATGTTGTAGCCGCTGTCCACGAAGTGGACTTCGCCGGTGACCCCGCTGGCCAGATGGCTGGAGAGGTAGACGGCGGCTCCGGCCACCTCGTCCTGGCAGACGTTCCGTCGTAAGGGGGCGCGATCGGCCACATGGCCGGCAATCTGGCCGAAGCCCCCCACGCCGGCGGCCGCCAGGGTCCTGATCGGCCCGGCTGAGATGGCGTTGACCCGGATCCTGTCCCCCCCCATGGCCTCCGCCAGATAGCGGACACTCATCTCCAGGGCCGCCTTGGCGACCCCCATGATGTTGTAGCTCGGAAAGACCTTCTGGCCGCCGTAGTAGGTGAGGGTGAGGATCCCGCCATCGCGACCGATCATGAGCGGCGCCGCCTCCCGGGAGAGAGCGATGAGGGAGTAGGCGCTGATGTCCAGCGCCAGGTTGAAGCCGTCGCGGGTGGTATTGAGGAACGACCCCTTCAGCTCGTCTTTGTTGGCGAAGGCCACGGAGTGGACCAGGATGTCGAGCCCACCCCAGACGTCACCCACGGTCCGGAACGCCTGGGCGATCTCCTCGTCGCTCCGGACATCACAGGGGATGACCAGCTTTGAACCGAGGCTCTCGGCCAGGGGGATGAGCCTCTTTGCCACGCTCTCCCCGGCATAGGAGAAGGCCAACTCCGCTCCTTCGCGATGGAATGCCTGGGCAATGGCCCAGGCGATACTCTTGTCGTTGGCGACCCCGAAGATGAACGCCTTTTTCCCCTCAAGAAGTCCCATGTTTCCTCCGAAAAAACCTCCACGACCGCTTTGTAACCGGCGCAGGATAGTACTATAAACAGTGCTTACTTGACAAGGGGAACGCTTTGACTCCGCCCGGCGCACGGCCCGGTCCCTGAGTGAAGTCGAAGGGAAGCGGAGGACGCTTGCATCCCGCAGGGATAAGCGGTACCATTCCGCCGGTCGGCCACTCCAACCTTGAACGGGGTTTTCCATGCGCCAGTTTCCCGGAACCATCCTCTCGCTGCTGCTCTCTCTTGTTGTCTCCGGCTTCCTGCCGTGTGGGGCGTCCGGAACGGAGCAACCACACGTTAGCCAGGTGGTCATCACCATCAGGGGGATGATCTGCTCGTCGTGCGGCAAGGAGATCGAGAAGAGCCTGAAGAAGCTGGACGGGGTCGGCGCCGTCAGGGTGGATCTCCCTTCGGATCGGGCAACGGTCTCCTATGACGAGCGTAAGGTCACTCCTCGTCAGTTGGCGGATGCGATTCGGAAGGCGGGGTATGAGGCGCTGCTTCCGGCGGAGCCGCCACTGTCGCCGCCGAAAGGACGCTGAGCCGGGCCTCCAGGGCTGCCAGCCGCTTTTCCACGTTTTCCAGCACGTCCAGAGAGCGCTCCACCTTCCCTTTCATGCTGAAGATGACAAAGGGGAGGACGAACCAGATAACGCTGAGAAAGAAGAAGAGTATCGACATCATCACCATCAATCCTCCGAATAGTTCCACCTGTTCTCCTCCCCCGGGGAATTCCAGCGTTTAATGGGGCAGGTGACACCCCAATAGCCCGCCTCTTGTTGTCACCCTTTTACCACGGTTTTCGCTGCCCGAGGGGAAAAAGTGAATTGTTTGACATCATGACAGGGTCTGGAGTATACACTCTGCTTCAGAGTGAATCCGTTTCCAAGAGCTGTAAGCCTTTACCCCGCAGTAGCCATCGTCTTCCGCACCGCGAAGCGGCGCGTCAATCCCCCTTGAAAGAGAGCCCCCATGTTCAATCTGAAGCCTGAAGTCGTTGCCCAACTGGAGCGTGTGCTCAGTTCCGTGGAAATGCTCCTCCCCCGGTCGGTAAAACCGGTTGACTGGGCCACCTGTTACGCCGCCAACTGGCGCCGCCATTCGTTCTCCGGCTATCTGGAGTCGGTGAAGCTGACTGACACCACCATGCTTTCTGAGCTGCTCGGGGTGGAAGAGCAGAAAGAGGTGATGGTCAACAACACCCGGCAGTTCCTGGCCGGGCTCCCGGCGAACAATGCGCTGCTCTGGGGGGCCCGCGGCGCAGGGAAGTCGTCCCTGGTGAAGGGGCTGCTCAACGAGTACGGGAAAAAAGGGTTGCGGGTCATCCAGATCGAAAAGGAGGATCTGATCTACCTCTCCGAGATCTTCAACGCGGTGGAGGAGCAGCCCTATCGTTTCATTCTGCTCTGTGATGACCTGACCTTCGAGGTGGGCGAGCTGAGTTACAAGATGCTGAAGAGCGCCCTGGACGGGTCGGTCTACTCCCCTCCGGAGAATGTGCTGATCTATGTGACCTCCAACCGCCGGCATCTGCTCCCCGAGTACGAGTCCGACCACCTGGGGGGGAAATTCGTCAAGGGAGAGCTGCAGCAGAGCGAAGCCATGGAAGAGAAGGTCTCCCTGTCGGACCGTTTCGGGCTCTGGGTCGCCTTCTACGCCTTTTCCCAGGATCGCTACCTGGATGCGGTCCGTCTGTCGGTGGCCCGTGAGGCCCGGGAACGGAAGGTGGATGTGCCCCTCACCCGGGAGCTGGAACAGGAGGCGGTCCAGTGGTCCCATGACAAGAGCAAGCGGTGCGGTCGGACGGCGTACCAGTTTGCCAAGAACTATGTGGGCCGCTATCTGTTGCAGAGGAGCTGATGCAGAGTCCATCATTCAAGGACCACTTCTCCGGCCGGGCCGCAGCGTACACCCGCTGTCCCCGAACTTCCTTCACCGCCTCAGGGGAGCCGGTACCCCTCGCCGGCGAACTGGATATGGGCCGGATCGCTGCAACGCGGCGGCGAGACCGCGTGGATACCACCGCAGGCCGGGCAGGAATCGACAAAAGTCATCAGGATGAACGGGGCGCCGCACCCCTGACAGGTTGTAGCCAGCCCTCCGCCGGGACCCGGTTTTTTGCCGATTTCCCCGCCGTGGGCGGCGTTGACGAATTCCACCAGCTCCCTCCCCTTGGCATAAGGGCCGACTCCGGCGGTGTGGCCGCATCCGCAGTTTTTCATGGGTAATTTTCCTCGTCTTGAAAGTGGTCACTGCCGGAGCTTCCCCGGCAGTGACGCAGCACTCTACCCTGAGCAGGCGGGCGGTTCCATGACCCAGGTCAAGAGTTGGGAGGCACCCTTCATCTTCCCGGGATGGTGATGCAGAGGCATTTGGCTTCGGCATAGAGGGTCTCTTCGTGGAAGATCCGGCCATGAACCATAATCTTTCGCCCTTGGGCGGAGATGACGTGACTCTCCACCGTCACCACTTTTTGCAGCGGCAGCATATTCCGGAAACTGATCTCCAGATTCCCCACCACGATGGGGTAGCCGGCGGCCCAGGCCGCCAGTCCCAGCGCCTCGTCCATCACCGCAGCCACCGCACCGCCGTGAGCGTGGCCGGGCGGCCCCCCGGTCTCGGGGCCGAACCAGATCCGCGCATGCAGGTGCAACTCCGCGTCACGGTAGTAGCGGGTCCGGAAGCGCTCCCCCTCCGGGTCGCCGGAGACGAAACGGAGTGAGTCCCCTACCAGGGCCGGTGCGTCGAACGGTTCCCAGCCGGCTTCGCCGCTCAGGTCAACCGGTTGACAGGATGAGAGCTCCTCCGCTCCCGTGGATGATATGGACATGGTGTTCCTCCCTTTGTGTCATCGTTGCCGCTCTCATGTGAGGAAACGGCGGGGGTAACCATAGCAGAGTTTGGCCTCCAGGGTAACCCTCATCTTCTGCTGCTCTCATCACCGGTTGCTTCATCAGGTTGATCCCCAAGGAGTCTTCATGCCCCGCATCCTCATCATCGAGGACAACAAGCTGACCCAGGCGCAACTGTCGCATATCCTGGCCGACCGGTACGACCTGAGTTTTGCCGACGACGGCCTGGCCGGGCTGGTCGCCATCCCCCAGCTCAATCCCGACCTGATCCTCCTGGACATCTATATGCCGCAGCTGGACGGCTACCAGGTCTGCAGGATTCTCAAGGGGGACAAGAATACCCGGGATATTCCCCTCATCTTCATCACCTCGCTCAGTTCGGAAAAGGAGAAGGTGCAGGGATTCGAGGCGGGGGCCGAGGATTACATCGTCAAGCCGTTCTATTCGGAGGAGCTCCTGGCCCGGGTCAAGGTCCACCTGGAGTCACGACAGGCCAAGCTGCAGGCCATCGAACTGGAGAAACTCAAGATTCTCCAGGAGATGGCCGTGGCGCTCAGTCATGAGATCAACAACCCCCTCACCGCAGTCTACGGCTGCCTCTACATCCTGGAAAATGAAGCGGAGAACCTGACGGAGACCGCACAGTTCAGTCTCGACGGCATCAAGGTCGGCCTGGAAAAGATCAGGGAGATCGTCAGCCGGCTCTCCAAGGCGTCCAGGGTGGCGAAGACGACCTACAACCGGGACACCGTGATGATCGATCTCAACAACATCTGAAGGAGAGAGCTTTGAGCCACCAAGGGAGCAATGTACCCGGAACCGTCGTCATCTCCGCCGCCACCCACGGCGAACTCTCACTGCTGCTCAAGGCCTTCGGCGGCCGGACAGTGGAGAGCCCGGGGGGGCTCCCCGTCTGGGAAGGAGTTACTGCTTCCGGACGGGTCATCCTCGCCGTGACCGGCATGGGGAAGATCAACGCCGCCGCCGCAACGGCCGTCCTCATTGAACGTCACGCTCCGCGACTGATCATCAATACCGGTTGTGCCGGGGCGTTTCCGGAAAGCGGTCTCATGGTGGGGGAGCTGGCGCTGGCCTCGTCGGAGATCACCGCCGATGAAGGGGTCATCACCTCCACCGACTGGCTCTCCTATGAGGAGATGGGGATTGCGGCGGTGGAGCGGGAGGGGAAACGCTACTTCAATGAATTTCCCCTCTCCCCGGCCGTTGCCCAGCGGGCGCTCTGCCTGGCGGCAGCCCTCGGGATCCCGCTGACCCGGGGGCGGTTCGTCACCGTCTCCACCTGCAGCGGCGCCGCCCGGCGGGGGCGCGATCTCTATGAGCGGTTCGGCTCACCACTCTGTGAGAGCATGGAGGGGGCCGCCGTGGCTCAGGTAGCGCTCCGGTACGGCGTGGAGTGCCTGGAGATTCGGGGGATGAGCAACCTGGTTGAGGAGCGGGATCTCTCCCGCTGGGAGATCCCTTTGGCCGTGGAGCGGGCCCAGCGGTTTCTGTTGAAGTTCCTCGACTCATGGCAAGGAGCGTAACCGTCATGTCCCCTCTGACCCTCGGCTTTTCCCCCTGTCCCAATGACACCTTCATCTTTTACGCCCTGATCCATGGCAGGATTCCCGTCGACGATCTCACCTTCCAAGAGCGGCTGGAGGATGTGGAGAGCCTCAATCGCCTGGTGCTCCACCGGTCGCTGGACGTCAGCAAGATCTCCTACCATCTTCTGGGGCACGTCCGGGACGACTATCTCCTCCTCCGGTCAGGTGGGGCGTTGGGGCGGGGGTGCGGACCGCTGGTGGTGGCCCGCGACCCCTTTGACCCGGCGGAGCTCAGGGGGAAGCGGATCGCCATCCCCGGCCGGTATACCACGGCGTCCCTCTTGCTGCGGCTCTTCGACCCGGGGCTCGACACGCTCGTCGTCATGCCGTTCCACGAGATCATGGGGGCCGTTGTCACGGGAGAGGTGGATGCCGGGGTGATCATTCATGAATCCCGGTTCACCTATCAGGGGGAGGGGCTCCATGCAATCCTTGATTTGGGGAGGTGGTGGGAGGAAGAGACGGGGGAGCCGATCCCCCTGGGGGGGATAGTGGCCCGGCGGGAGCTGGGGACCGAGACCCTTACTCTGGTGGAGAACGCCCTGCGTGGGAGCGTACTCTTCGCCCAGGCTCATCCCGAAGAGGCGCGGCAGTACATCCGCCGCCACTCCCAGGAGATGAGCGACGAGGTCTGCGACGCCCATATCAGCCTCTACGTCAACCGCTACTCCATCGAACTGGGCCCTGAGGGGGAGGCTGCTGTCAAGACCCTCCTTGCGCGAGCGGAAGCCGCCGGCGTCATCCCCCGCAGTTCCCGGTCACTCTTTCTCTCCTGAACTGAAAAACGCCCCGACGGGGCAGGCCTCCATACAGAGTCCGCAGCTGCTGCAGCGGTGGATGTCGGAGATGACGGCCTGTTTGCGATAACCGGAGGATTCGAGAGAG
>CAIOGM010000120.1 GCA_903857795.1 uncultured Geobacter sp. | reverse complement strand
TGCCCACAGAGGGGTTGCCGGGGTTCACATGCGTTGAGGGGGGACGCCGCTCACCCCGGCAAAGCTCACCCCTCTGTGGACAGACTTCATGCTGTGGTCAAAACGCTCGCAGAGACGCCCCATTTGGTGAACTACCCACTCGAAACAGCGACGGGGCTAAAAATATCTATAATCAAGTGCCTTATGACTATTTCTCTGTTTCGTTTGAAGGTAACGTTCTAACCGAACAGTCTAATCTTGTTCTGCCAACGGAATGGACGAACTATATCTTCACTGTAACCGCAGTGTCAGAGAGAAGCGAACTTTCATTTACCTATTATGACAGGCCTGCCTGGGTGGGGTTAGATGATGTTACGGTGACTGATACGTCTGCCGTCCCCGAACCCTCCACCTTCCTCCTTCTCGGCGCTGGACTCGGTGGATTGGCAATGCTGCGCCGCCGTCGCAAGTAACCATCACACCATCGCATGAAATAGCATCGGGCCGGGGATCTCCTCGGCCCGTTCTGTTTGTGGAGTGCCCACCTTACTTTTCGTGTTCGCCGGTCAGCACATGGCCTTAATCGTCTGCACCAATGCCCGGATTTCCTGCATAGGCCGCTTGCCCTCGATACTCCGTCAGCACAATGATGTTTTGCCTACCGTTTACCTGAATATGCTTAACTGACGTGACATTAAAGATGACGAGTCCGTTTTGATCCGCTGGAGGCCAGTCATGGCGCTCCGTGGCTGTACCCACTCCAACCCCGAATCGGAAATTTTTACCAATTCCCGCCGGCGGGAATTCGGGCTTAACTATCCGGGAAATAATAATTAATGGTTAAATAAAACACTATTTTTATTGTTTAAAAACTAATGAAATGACGATTTCTGCAGTTTGCTGCGTGGGCTTTTCGGCGCACGGGAGAAGAGCATGATCGGCGTGGTCCGCTGACGATGGGACTTTCTCGTGCGCCGTGGCGTTTCGTCACCCTACTATGTTATGGAGCGTCTTGAGCGAAGAGGAGCGGAGTTTCTCCAACGAACCACGCAACGTGACCTTCTGGTCGTCGCCCAGTTTAGTCAGATCCAGTGACGTGATCCGCTCTGTGCATGAGTCAATGAAGTCGAGGTTGATGGGCGCGTCTGCCTGTTTCAGTTTGGCCGTTGCCTTGCGGATTTCGCCGCGAGTCAGGCCGCTCAACTTGTATTTGGCGTACAAGGCGGACATTTTCTCCGTGCTCTTCTGCTTGGCGATTTCCGCGAGAATCCCCCGGATTGACTTGGGGTCATTGCGGCAATCATCCTTCACCTCATCCGGCAGTTTCATCAGCGACAAAATTTCCGAGATGTTGGTGTCGGATTTCCCCAACACGGCGGAGAGATCACTCAGCTGATAATTGTGCTGATTTTTCAGTTTGTCGATGGCCTCGGCCTCTTCGATGGCCGTCAGGTTCTCCCTGAGCAGATTTTCCACGATGGAGATTTCGACGGGATCGCCATCGGTGAGGAGCGCCGGAATGGTTGTGCACCCTGCCAGTTTTGCCGCCTGATACCGCCGCTCGCCGGAGACCAGCAGCAGGGGGCCACCGCCGTTCTGCCGAACCAGCACCGGCTCCAGGACGCCATGCTTCTGGATGGATGCCTGCAACTCTTCCAGCGCCTGTGTGTCGAAATACTTGCGTGGTTGCTCCGGATCGGGCTGGAGCTCTTCAAAGGACAGATTGTAGAGTTTCCCTTTCTCGTAGGACGTCGTTACCGTTGCCATATACGCCTCCTTCTCACCGATAGAGTGATGTCGCCGGAAGAGGTTGGTCCCCTTCGTTTCTCGATTAAAGATTTGTGAAAACTTAAACTAATGTATATTAATTTGCAATAATTATCTTACGACGAAGGGTGTGGCTAAGCGAGTCAAGGCCTGCACACGGGTGACACGGATTTTTACGGATTACGGCGGATCAAGCAAAAACAAACTTCCGGAGAAGCGGGGGGAGGAAACCGAAACAGGCGCCTTTGTGATGAGGCTGGCTGTCCTTTTCTGTTTGGTTGGCCTGAGAGACGTGCCTTGGATTATTAACAGAAACTGGCGTACTGATATGTTCGGCTTCAAATTTTCAAGACGCAGCTGCTGGAATAACTGCTGGATCAGACTTCTGCTGTTTCATGACGGTCTCCCGCTACCCCACAGGACCCGCCATGCGGAAAAGGTCCCGTGAGGCGCTGTATGACAACCGAAAACGGCTGTCTAACGCTCATGGGACTTTGGAAGCGATAACTCGCTTACTTGGTCGACCGTCTACACATCCACTACCCTGGGCTCAAATGCAAGCTGAACCAGCGGATGGTTCATCTCCACGTGCAAGGCGCAGAGACGGGCTGCTTCATTCCGCAGCCGGGTCGTCAATGTTTATGCAGCCTATTGGTGGCGTATGGAGTTGTCAGTCCTGCCTGTTGTCTATTCCTTGGTTTGGCCTTCACCACTATCTGTACATCCTTCCCCAGGAGATTCAAAAAGTGAATCAGCCTCTCGAAGGAAAAACCAGTAAGCTTCCCTCGGACCAATGCCGACACCTTCGGCTGATCTATCCCCAGAATCTCGGCGGCACCTGTCTGAGTCAGACGACGCTTGCTGATGATGCTGATGATCTGCCGTGCAAGCTCGGCTTTAGCAAGTAGCCCTTCCGCATCGGGAAGCCCCAGGTCAGCAAAGACATTGCTGCTGCCGTGAAACACTTCAGATTGTTCATCCATGGTCGTTACCTCTTGCTTTCATGATCCGGTCACGTCGTCAACGATAGTTCGATGGTCAGCTTTTCGTCTGGCGCAACGATATGATTCTTGGCGTCCCGCTCTATCAGCCCGGACTCTTCCAAGATTTGCACATCCTTATGGACGTTCTTATAATCGCGTTGCGGGAGAGTGGTCCGGTATAGTGTCTCCGGACTCAACGGAGAAGAAACTGCCGGAAAAAGCGCTTGCTTTTTAACGGAAGCCGTGATAAAAAGGACCATTCTTTCTGAATTACTAGGAAAGTGGGCGCAGTTAGCTCACTTTTTTTATTTTGAGGCAGCAGGTTATGGCAGGAATGACGGCGGAAGAAAGGGTTGCAAAGATTGCGGAGGGGCTTCTTGTCTCTCTCGGCATGGAGCTTGTGGAGCTAGAGTACAAGCGCGAGGGGCGCACTATGGTGTTGCGCATCTATGTGGACAAGCCTGGTGGGGTGAATCTGGACGACTGCGCCGATGTGAGCCGGGAGTTGTCAGCCATTCTCGATGTGGACGAAGTGATCAGCGACCGCTATCTGCTGGAGGTCTCCTCTCCGGGGCTCAATCGCCCGTTGACGAAGGAGGCCGACTACCTCCGATACATCGGCCGACTGGTGAAGATCAAGACCCGTCTGCTTACCCCGGATGACAAAGGGAATATGCGCAAGACCTTTTTCGGCGAACTGCTCGGATTTGATGACGACACCGTCAGGATGAAGCTGAAGGAGGGACAGACCGCGTCTCTCCCCCTGTCCGGCATCGCCAAGGCACATCTGGAATTTGAATAAACAAGGTTCAGGGTTCAAGGTTCAGGGTTCAGGGTTCAGGGTTCAAAGTTCAGAGGGTTACAACATTGAACATTGAACTTAGAACTTAGAACTGCTTATTAGTTTACTTCGTGCAAGGAGATCGTGACGTGGAAGCAAGCCTAAACCTCAAGCATACGATCGACCAGATCGTCAAGGAAAAAGGGATCGACAGGAAGATCGTCCTGGAGGCGCTGGAACAGGCGGTGCTGACGGCAGCCAACAAGAAGTTTCGCAATACACGCGAACTTGAGGTTCACTATAACGATGAGGTCGGCGAAGTAGAGCTGTTCGAGTTCGTCACCGTGGTGGAAGAGGTTCAGGACTCCTACCGGGAGATAGACCTGGCGGAGGCTCAGGAGATCGATCCGGAGGTTGAGATCGGCGATTCTCTCGGGCTCAAGATGGATGCCAGCGGTTTCAGCAGGATTGCCGCCCAGACAGCCAAGCAGGTGATCATCCAGAAGGTGCGTGAGGCCGAGAGGGAGACCATCTTCAACGAATTCAAAGACCGTATGGGTGAACTGATCAACGGTGTGGTCCGGCGGTTTGAGCGGGGCGATCTGGTCGTTGACCTGGGGCGCGCCGAAGCGGTGCTCCCCGTGGATCAGCAGGCGCCCCGCGAGGTCTACCGGACCGGTGACCGGATCAGGGCGTTGATCATGGACATCAGGATGACAACCAAGGGACCGCAGATCATGCTCTCCCGGTCGCACCCCACCCTCATCGCCAAGCTGTTCGAGGCAGAGGTTCCAGAGATCGCCGAGGGAATAGTGGAGATCAAGGGGGTGGTTCGCGAGGCGGGAAGCCGCTCCAAGATCGCCGTTTACTCTCATGATCACGATGTGGATCCGGTGGGCGCCTGTGTCGGGATGCGTGGATCGCGGGTGCAGAATGTGGTCTCCGAACTCCGGGGGGAGAAGATCGACATTATCCCCTGGTCAGAGGACATCGTCCGCTTTGCCTGTAACGCTCTGCAGCCGGCGCAGGTCTCCAAGGTCTACATCGAAGAAGAGATCTCGGCCATGGAGGTCGTCGTTGCCGACGATCAGCTCTCTCTGGCCATCGGTAAACGGGGGCAGAATGTCCGTCTGGCCGCCCGGCTTACCGGCTGGAAGCTTGATATCAAGAGTGAATCCAAGGCAGCGGCAGCGGAACTGCTTGAGTATTCGACCTTTGACGGAACAGGCGACGAATCTGCTGAAGGCGTTGCCGCCGACGGGGAACCCCAGGCTGATGCGGAACTCTCTGAAACGGCAGATTCTCCCGTCGCTGTCGAAGTTGGTGCGGATGGGGAGAGCGCCGAGGCCGCAGTGATTGAGAGCGTACCAGTAGAGAGCGCCGACGATGAGCCGGCGGCAGCGGAGCGCAATGAAGGGGAGTAAGCCGCAACGGAGCTGTCTGGGCTGCGGCAGCAGCCGGGAGAAGGGAGCGCTGCTCCGGTTCGTCCTCGCACCTGACGGCGTACTGACGCCGGACCTGAAGGGGAACCTGCCGGGGAGAGGCGCCTATAGCTGCCCCAATCCCGGCTGTCTGGGGCTGGCGATCAAGAAAAAACGGTTCGCAGCCACCTTCAAGCTGCCTGTTGCCGGAGCGGACCCGGAGAGTCTGACCGCGGAGATTCGGCTGCTGGTTACGGAACGGATCAAGGGGTATCTCTCCCTTGCGGCAAAGGCGGGGAGGGTCTTCTCCGGTGGCGATGCGGTTACCGGCGGGATGCGAGGCGGCAAGGCAGGACTCCTGTTTATCGCCACCGATCTCTCCGAAGAGAGCAGAAAGAAATTTACCGCCATGGCCGCTCATGCCGGTGTTGAGCTGGTGGCATTGTGTGATATGGCGTGTCTCGGGGCACTCATCGGGAAAGAGAACCGAGGAGTGGCTGCCGTGGAACCAGGCGGATTTATTGCGCCGATGCGGCGGGAGCTGGAGATTTACAGGAACTTCTTCGACGGTGAGGTATGACTAGATGAGTAAAACCCGAATAAAAGATCTGGCGCAGAAAATGGGGCTCGAATCCACGGTAATCCTGGAACGGCTCAAGCAGATGGGGATTGAGGTCAAATCCCAGATGGCGCTTCTGGACGAAGAGGTTGTCAGGAAGCTGGAAGCCTCTGCAGCTTCCAATGAACACGGTCAGGGCGAAGTCCGCGTCAAGTCCACCGTGATCCGGCGTCGCAAGGTCGTGGAGGAGGCGGTTGAGGCCGAGGCTCTGGTGGAGCCGGTGGTCGAAGCAGCCCCCACCTCTTCGGAAGCAGCGGTCGTTGAAGCCGCTCCCATCCGTGAGAGCGCCCCGGAACCGGCGCCGACTCCGGAGGTCGCTCCGGTGATCACACCGGCGGTTGCTCCAGTGGTTGCACCGGTGGCCGTTCAGCCAGTGGCGCCTGTGGCGGCAGCTGTCGTGGAACATGCTCCTGTCGCCGTTGTTGTCCCTGTTGAGCATGTCATCCCGGCAGCCGAAACCGCCGTCAGCGTGGCACCGCCTCTTGAGCCGGTCAGCGAAGCCGTGGTGGAAAAAACTGCAGTGATCCCGGTGGAACCCGCAGCGGAGAAGCCGACAGAGAAACCGACCGAGAACCTGACCGAGAAACCGGCCGAGAAACCGGCGGAAAAGCCGGTGGAGAAGCCGCTGGAGCGGGCAACCGCCAACCGGGCGAGGATTCTCGGCAGGGTAGAGATCCCGATTCAACAGCCGACCGGCAGGCCCGGCGACCGGAGGGATGGCCGTGGCCCGCGCCCTGCTGATCGTCCCGGCGAACGTCCCGGCGAGCGAAAGCCTGGCGAGAGGAGCACGACTGCTCCCGGCGCCACCCCCAGACCGGGGAGCACCGGCCGTCCCACTACTCCCGCCGGCCGTGGCCCGACCGTTCCCGGCCGTGGTCCGACAGTTCCCGTTGTTGCCGAGGCTCCGCCGGGTGAGAAGAAGGAGCGCCGCGGCAAGGAGTTCGCCATCGCGGCTGAGCCGGCCAAGGCAGCCAAGAAGGGGGGAACCCCTCCTGTTGACAAGAAGAAGGAGGCGCTGAGGAAAGCGGAACTCCTGGAGAAACGCGAACGGGTCTTCGAGCCGGGGCGGAGCAAGGGACGTAAGAAAGAGAAGTCCCGGGCCCCCGAGAGCAAGCGGACCGAGATCACCGTCCCCAAGGCGATCAAGCGGATCATCAAGGTATCCGAGAGCATCACCGTTGGTGAACTGGCCAAGCGGATGGGGACCAAGGCCAACGACCTCATTCGGGCGCTCATGAAACTCGGCTCCATGGTCACCATCAATCACCCTCTGGATTACGAGACCGCCTCCATTTTGGCCGGCGACTTCGGCTACGAGGTGGAGAACGTGGCGGTGGACCTGGACGAGATCATCGAGTTTATCCCCGATGCGCCGGAAAGCCTTCAGAAGCGGCCGCCGGTGGTTACCATCATGGGCCACGTGGACCATGGTAAAACGTCACTCCTGGACGCCATCCGCGAGGCAAACGTCATCGCCGGAGAGGCAGGGGGGATCACCCAGCATATCGGCGCCTATGATGTGGAGCTGAACGGCCGCAAGATAACCTTCCTCGATACCCCGGGCCATGAGGCGTTCACCGCCATGCGGGCCCGCGGCGCCAAGGTCACCGACATCGTCATCCTGGTGGTGGCTGCAGACGACGGGGTCATGCCCCAGACCAAGGAGGCGATCAATCACTCCAAGGCGGCCGGGGTTCCGATCATCGTCGCCATCAACAAGATCGACAAGCCCGACGCCAATCCTGAGCGGGTGAAGCGGGAGCTGACCGAACAGGGGCTGGTGGCTGAGGAGTGGGGTGGAGATACCACCATGGTGGAGGTCTCCGCCAAGAAACGACTCAACCTGGAAGGGCTTCTGGAGATGGTGCTGCTTCAGGCGGACCTGATGGATCTCAAGGCTAATCCGGACAAGGCGGCCCGCGGCACCATCGTCGAAGGGAAGCTGGACAAGGGACGCGGCCCGGTGGCCACGGTTCTGGTACAGGAAGGGACTCTCAAGGCCGGCGACTTCTGCGTGGTGGGTATCCATTCGGGCAGGGTCAGGGCCATGCAGAATGACCGGGGCGAGAAGGTCATGGAGGCCGGGCCGTCCACGCCGGTGGAACTGATCGGCCTCTCCGGGGTGCCCGATGCGGGCGATGTCTTCGTCGCCATGACCGACGAGAAGCAGGCCAAGGAGATCGCCACCCTGCGTCAGATCAAGTACCGGGAGACCGAGCTGGCCAAACACCGGAAGCTGTCGCTGGAGGATCTCTACAAGCAGATCCAGAGCGGCGAGGTGAAGGATCTTCACGTCATCGTCAAGGGGGATGTGCAGGGTTCCGTGGAGGCCGTCGGCGAGACCCTGCGGAAGCTCTCCACCGATGCGGTCCGGCTCAACGTCATCCATTCGGGAGTGGGCGCCATCACCGAGACCGATGTCAATCTGGCCACCGCCTCCAACGCCATCATCATCGGCTTCAGTGTCCGTCCCGAGGTCAAGGCTCAGGCCATGGCCGAGAAGGAAGGGGTGGACATCCGCCTCTACAACATCATCTATAACGCCGTCGATGATATCAAGAAGGCCATGGAGGGTCTCCTGGAGCCGATCTTCAAGGAGAAATACCTTGGACGGGCCGAGATCCGCGAGGTCTTCTCCGTGCCGAAGGCCGGGAATGTGGCCGGCTCCTACATCACGGACGGTAAGATGCTGAGAAACGCCCAGGTCAGGTTGCTGCGCGACAACATCGTGATCTATACCGGGAAGCTCTCCTCCCTGCGCCGCTTCAAGGACGACGTCAAGGAGGTCGCCACCGGCTACGAATGCGGCATCGGCCTGGAGAATTACAACGACATCAGAATCGGCGACATCATCGAAGACTTCGAGATGGAGAAGATCGCCGCCACGCTGTAATCACGACAGACACTGGGCACGGGGCGTGAGGCTCGGGGGAAACCCCGGACCTCTCCTTTCGTGCCTGGTTTTCCTAGAGCCCAAGGCCCAGCGCCTCGGGTCGGGGTTCATATGTTCAAACGTTCTGAAAAAGTTGCCGAGGCGATCCAGAAGATCGTCTCCGAGCTCATCCTCCGCGGGTTGAAAGATCCGCGGATCGGTTTCGTCACCATCACCGGGGTCAAGATGACCGATGACCTGAGCGTGGCTCAGATCTATTACTCCGTGATCGGGAGCGAGGCCGATAAGAAGGAGAGCCAGGCCGGGCTAAAGAGCGCCGCTGGGTTCATCCGGAAGGAGGTGGCGGGGTGCCTCAAGCTGCGTCACGCCCCCGAGATTCACTTCCGGTTTGACGACTCCCTGGAGCGGGCCAACACCATCGAGCGGCTGCTGAGGCAGATACAGGAGGAGAGTCATGATCCAAGCGATT
The DNA here is from genome assembly GCA_903857795.1 of uncultured Geobacter sp. Lineage (GTDB taxonomy): Bacteria > Desulfobacterota > Desulfuromonadia > Geobacterales > CAIOGM01 > CAIOGM01. Next base: position 19,084 of record CAIOGM010000120.1, on the reverse strand, counting down.
CTTGAGGCCGTCAGGACCGGTCACTCTTTCCTCGTCACTACCCACGAAAACCCGGACGGCGATGCTGTCGGCTCTTCCCTGGGACTCGCCCGGTTCCTCCGTAACGCCGGCAAGGAGGTGGTGGTCCATTTCAAGGACCCGGCCCCCGATCTCTACCACTTCCTCCCCCTGGTGGACCAGGTGCTGACCACGGTTCCCGACCGCCCCTATGACGTCTGCTTTGTCCTGGATGTGGGGGAGTTCCGGCGGGCCGGCGAGGCGATTACCGGTTGCCGCAGTGTTGCGAAATTCATCAACATCGATCATCACATCACCCGTGACCTCTTCGGGAGTATCAACTACATCGATACCTCCGCAGCCGCTACGGGGATCCTCATTCACCGGATCATCAAGGAGTCCGGGCAGCCGCTGGATTATGACATGGCGCTCTGTCTCTATACGGCCATCCTCACCGATACCGGTTCCTTCCGCTACTCCAACGCCAACCAGGAGGCGTTTGCCGTCGCCGGCGAGCTGGTCGCCCTTGGGATCAACGCTTGGCACGTCTCCGAACAGCTCTTCGAGAGTCAGCCGGCCGGACGGCTGAGACTCCTCTCCGAGTGCCTCAACACCCTGGTGATCTCGCCCCACGGGGACGTGGCGACGGTGACCGTAACCCTTGATATGTATGAACGGAGTGGAACCACCCCCGAACTGACCGACGGGTTCGTCAACTACCCCCGCTCTATCCGGGGGGTCGAAGTCGCCATCTTCCTGCGGGAGCTCTCACCATCGCTCTTCAAGGTAGGATTCCGCTCCAAGGGGAAGGTCAATGTGGCAGCTCTGGCTGGGCTCTTCGGCGGTGGCGGCCATCATAACGCAGCTGGTGGGAACATGGAGGGGACCATCGATCAGGTCCGGAAGAACGTGCTCTCCCGCGTCTACGAGGCTCTCGCCCCTTGATGCATGGCTTCATCGTGGTGGACAAGCCGGCGGGGATGACCTCCCACGACGTGGTGGCGCGGCTGCGCCGGATTCTCGGGATGAAGAAGATCGGCCATACCGGAACCCTCGACCCCTTCGCCACGGGGGTTCTCCCGGTGGCGCTGGGAGAGGGGACCAAGGCGATTCCGTTTCTGGACGAGGGGGTCAAGGAGTACCGGGCGGTCATGAGGCTCGGAATAACCACCGATACCGACGACCTCGAGGGGCGGATAACGTTGGAGCGCCCACTCGAGGGGATCGATGACGCCCTTATCCGGGAAACCTTTCCGCTCTTTACCGGGGAGCTCAGTCAGATTCCCCCCATGTACTCCGCCCTCAAACGAAACGGGGTGCCGCTCTACAAGCTGGCCCGCCGGGGGGAAGAGGTGGAGCGTGAGCCGCGACGGCTGACCGTCTACTCCCTGGTAATCGACCGGATCGAGTTCCCCTTTGTCACCTTCACCGTTCGCTGTTCCCGTGGGACCTATGTCCGCGCCTTGGCCCGCGATCTGGGGGAGCAGCTCGGCTGCGGTGCCCATCTGACCGCCCTGCGCCGGGTAGCCAGCGGCCCCTTCACCCTGGCAGACGCTCAAACCCTGGAGCAGCTCGCCGACCAGAGGGGCGCCGGCACTCTTCCCGCCGGTTTCGTCTCCCTGTCCGCGGCGCTGGGCCATCTGACGCCGGCTGTTCTGACCCCTGAGGGGGCGCGCCGTCTCCGCTGCGGTATGCTGCCGACGGCAGACGATCTCACCGCGCCGCTTCCTGCGTCGGCTGCGGGGTGCCGAATCCTCTTTACCTTTGACGGTGCGGTGGTCGCGGTTGCTGAAGCCGTGCAGGAAGAAGAGCGGCTCCGGTTACGGCTGCTGCGGGGATTCAACTAGCTTATCCTTTACTTTATTCGGCTGTTATGGTAACAGAGAATACCGTCAACAGGACGGTGGCGGACAGTTCAACATCGGTCTCCGGACCATAAATCAGTTTGGCAACGAAAGGAGGTGTAACAGCATGCTGGTAACCGAAAAAAAACAGGAAATTATCAACTCCAACAAGCGTCATGACACTGATACCGGTTCACCCGAGGTTCAGGTGGCGATTCTCACCGAGCGGATCACCTATCTGACCGGGCATTTTAAGATCCATAAAAAGGATCATCACAGCAGGCGCGGACTCTTGAAGATGGTCGGTCAGAGACGACGGCTTCTTGATTATCTGAAGAAGAAGGATGAGGATCGCTACAAGGCGATCATCGTGAAACTGGGAATCAGAAGGTAAGAAAAGGCAGTATACCTTCCGGCTATGGCGGGTATATTGCCTTTTTCGTTTTCCCTCGGGCAATTTGCCCTTTTTTGTTGTTGGGGGCGCGGATAGAGTAGGCAAGGATTCGGTTCAATGTTCAAGGTTCTATGTTCTATGTTATCAACCTTGAACCTTGAACCTTGAACCTTGAACCTTGAACCTAGAACCTAGAACAGTTCTTGCCTCTTCCATCGACGGCCCCAACATCTCATACCGAGTAATTGGTAACAACAGCAGATGAAGGAGAGCGTATTACCATGGAACACAAAGTATCTTTACAGTTCAGCGGTCGTGAACTGAGCATCTCCACCGGCAAGATGGCCAAACAGGCCAGCGGCGCCGTGGTCATTCAGAGCGGCGACACCGTGGTTCTCGTCACCGTCGTGGGAACCAAGAGCGCCAAGGAGGGGCAGGATTTCTTCCCCCTCACCGTTAACTATCAGGAGAAGGCCTATGCCGGCGGCAAGATTCCCGGCAGCTTCTTCAAACGCGAAGGGCGCCCATCGGACAATGAGACCCTGACCTGCAGGCTCATCGACCGCCCCATCCGCCCCCTCTTTCCCGACTATTTCCTCAACGATACCCAGGTGATGGCCACCGTTCTCTCCGCGGATGAGGACAACGACCCCGCGATCCTCGCCATGGTCGGCGCCTCGGCAGCCCTGGCTGTTTCCGATATCCCGTTTGACGGACCGATAGCCGGAGTAAAAGTGGGGCGGGTTGACGGACAATTTATTGCCAACCCCACCGTGGCTCAGCAGGAGCTGAGCGACATCGAGATCGTGGTTGCCGCCAGCCGCGACGCGGTCATCATGGTTGAGGGGAGTGCCGCCAATGTTTCCGAAGAGGCGTTGCTGGAGGCTATTTTCTTCGGCAAGGACGCCATTCAGCCGCTCCTGGATGCTCAGGATGAGCTGAAGCGGCTGGCCGGGGTTCCGGTCCGTCAGCTGACCCCGCCGGTGGTGAATGAGGCGCTCCGCGCCCGCGCCAAGGAGCTGGCCTATGCCGGCATCAAAGAGGCGGTTCGGATCAAGACCAAGACCGAGCGCCATAACCGGATTCACGAGATCACCGCTTCTACCATAGAGGCGCTTCTCCCCGAGTTCGAAGGGGCGGCCAAGGCGATCAAGGGGTTTCTGGGCGACTTCGAATACGAACTGGTCCGGGAGCATATCCTCAAGGACGGCGAACGGATCGACGGTCGGGACACCAAGACCATCCGTCCCATCAGCACCGAAGTCACACTCCTCCCACGGGCCCACGGCTCCGCCCTCTTCACCAGAGGCGAGACCCAGGCCATCGTGGCGGCCACCCTGGGGACCTCCGTTGATGAGCAGCGGATCGATTCCCTCTACCGGGCGACCCGGAAGAAGTTTCTCCTTCATTACAACTTCCCCCCCTTCTCTGTGGGCGAGACCAGCTTCAGGCTCTCTCCCGGCCGTCGCGAGATCGGTCACGGGATGCTGGCCGAACGGGCGCTGGAGCGGGTGCTCCCCTCCCACGATGACTTCCCCTACACCATCCGGATCGTCTCGGATATTCTGGAGAGTAACGGCTCCTCTTCCATGGCTTCGGTCTGCGGCGGCAGCATGGCCATGATGGACGCCGGCATTCCGCTTACGGCGCCGGTGGCTGGCATCGCCATGGGGCTCATCAAGGAGGGGGACGATGTCGCCATCATCTCCGACATCCTCGGTGACGAGGACCACCTGGGAGATATGGACTTCAAGGTGGCCGGCACCGCCGCCGGAGTCACCGCACTCCAGATGGATATCAAGATCGCCGGCGTCTCCAAGGCGATCATGAAGCAGGCGCTGGAGCAGGCCCGGGAAGGACGTCTCCATATCCTGGGAGAGATGGCCAAGACTCTTGCCACCAACCGGGCTGACCTCTCCACCTACGCTCCCCGGATCACCACCATCTGGATCAAGTCGGACAAGATCCGCGACGTCATCGGCACCGGCGGCAAGAACATCCGCGGCATCACCGAGGCGACCGGCGTCTCCATCGACATCGAAGATTCGGGCAAGATCAACATCGCCAGTGTGGACAAGGCGGCCTGTGACCTGGCCATCAAGATGATCCGCGATCTCACCGCCGAGGCCGAAGAGGGAAAGCTCTACATGGGGACCGTCAGGAAGATCATGGACTTCGGCGCCTTCGTGGAGATCTTCCCCGGCACCGACGGCCTGGTTCACATCTCCGAGCTGGATTCCGAGCGGGTCAAGAACGTCTCGGATGTCCTCAAGGAGGGTGAGCAGGTGCTGGTCAAGTGCATCGGCATCGACAAGCAGGGGAAGATCAAGCTCTCCCGCAAGGAGGCCCTCGGGGCCAAGTTGCCGCAGTAACCGTCTCCTGAACAACGACTGACACCGTCAACAGGGGCGGGTTGCCGCTTGGTGATCCGCCCCTTTTTTAACTAATTTCTCTCCAAGGAATTCAATGGTCACCAAGACAGTTCTCGACAATGGCATCCGGGTCATCTCGGAGAGTATCCCCCACCTCCACTCGGTCTCCATCGGGGTCTGGGTCGCCACCGGCTCCCGCCATGAGGGGGAGAGCGAGCGCGGAATCTCCCATTTCATCGAGCATATGCTCTTCAAGGGGACCGACCGGAGGAGCGCCCGGGACATCGCCCGGGAGATCGACTCGGTGGGAGGTGTGCTCAACGCCTTCACCTCCCGCGAATACACCTGCTACTATGCCAAGGTGCTGGATTCGTTCCTCCCCGGAGCGGTGGATCTTTTGGCCGACATCATGCTCAATTCGGTTTTTGCCGACGAAGAGGTGGAGAAGGAGCGGCAGGTGATCCTTCAGGAGATCGGGATGATCGAGGATACCCCCGATGACCTGATCCACGACCTCTTCGTCCGGAACTTCTGGCTTGATCACCCCCTGGGGAAGCCGATCATCGGCACCGCCGAAAGCGTCGGCTCCTTTACCGGGGCCAAGGCCCTGGAGTACCGGAAACGGCGTTACCTTCCCGCCGACATCATCATCTCCGTGGCCGGACGGGTGGAGCACGACGAGCTGATCGGGCTCCTGGCCCCCTTTGCGGCCATGCCGCCGGGCAAGCCCGAGGCTGACACCGCCGGTCTGCCGGTCGCCTGCGCCGGAGTGGAACGATTCGAACGGGACCTGGAGCAGGTCCACCTCTGTATCGGCACCCGGGGGATCAGCAATACTCATCCCAACCGCCATGCGGCCTACCTCATGAACACCCTGCTCGGCTCCGGCATGAGCTCCCGGCTCTTTCAGGAGATCCGCGAACGGCGGGGGCTGGTCTACTCAGTCTACTCCTACCTCTCCGCCCATACCGATGCCGGCTCCCTGGTGGTCTACGCCGGCGCCGAAGAGGGGAAGATCGCCCAGGTGGCAGAGCTGATCCTGGCGGAGCTGAAGCGTCTCAAGCGGGAACCGGTGCCGCTGGAGGAGTTGGAGGCGGCCCGGAATCACTTCTCGGGGCATATGCTCCTCTCCCTGGAGAGCAGCGACAACCGGATGACTCGACTGGCCAAGACCGAGCTCCACTTCGGCCGGGAGATCCCCGTGGAAGAGCTGCTGGAGGCGTTCCGGAAGGTCACGGCGGAGGATATTCTGGCCCTGGCCAACGACCTGATCGACGACTCTTCCCTGTCGGTGGCCCTCATCGGCCGGGTGGCGGAGATCCCCTTGGGGGATGAGCTGGTGACCCTCTCATGAGTCAACTCCCGTTTCAGGTGAAGGTAAGGCGGATGAGACCGGGGGGCAATCCGCTGCCACGCTATGCCACCAGCCACGCGGCAGGAATGGATCTGCTGGCCGACCTGACGTCGATGGTGACGCTTCAGCCGGGGGAGAGGGCCCTCATCTCCACCGGCATCGCCATCGCCCTCCCCGACGGGTACGAGGCCCAGATCAGGCCCCGGAGCGGTCTGGCGCTGAAGCATGGTGTCTCCCTGGTCAACACCCCCGGCACCATCGATCCCGACTACCGGGGGGAGATCGGCGTGATCCTTATCAACCACGGGGCTGAACCGTTTACGGTGAACCCGGGAGACCGGATCGCTCAGATGATTTTCGCCCGATTCGAGCGGGGGGAACTGCTGGAGGTGACGGAGCTGGATGAGACGGACCGGGGCGCAGGGGGCTTCGGCCATACGGGGGTAACGGCGCAGGGGTGACCCCATGGATCCCCCTGCCCTGAAATTATTATGCTTCTTGATATCCATAGTGACAATCCGCAACCCCGGCTCATCGCTCAGGTGGTCGCCGTCCTGAAGAGCGGCGGGGTCATCGCCTATCCGACGGATACAACCTACGGCATCGGCTGCAGCATTCTCAACAAGAAGGCCCTGGAGCGGATCTACCGGATCAAGCAGCGGGAGCGGAACAAACCGCTCTCCTTTATCTGCGGCGATCTGTCGGAGATCGCCCACTATGCCCGGGTGAGCACCTTCGCCTTCAAGATCATGAAACGGCACCTCCCCGGCCCCTACACCTTTGTCCTCGAGGCGTCCCGGGTCGTCCCGGAGCTCCTCATGACCCGCCAGAAGAGTGTGGGAATCCGGGTTCCGGACAACGCCATCTGCATGGCGTTGGTCCGGGAGCTGGGGCACCCCATCGTCACCACCAGCGCCAACCTCTCGGGAGAGGAGCCGTTGGGAGATCCGTTCCAGCTGTACGAGGAGCTGGGGAGTCAACTGGATCTGGTGGTAGACGGAGGGATGCTCACCGCCGCGGTCAGTTCGGTCGTCAGCCTGGTGGGGGATCTTGCGACGGTTCTGCGGGTCGGCATTGGCGACATCTCGGCGTTCGGCTGAGAGGGACGTCATGAGAAAGAGCACCGTAAAAACCGGGCTGACAGTCATCGCAGGCGGCATCGCCCTGGTCACGGCGGTGACCTTCTGCCATGAGTGGGTTGCGCTGCTCCTGCGGCTCTCTCCCGAGAGCGAGCTCCGTCTCGTGGCCATGGGGCTTTTCTGGGGGGGACTCCTGGGCGGCGTAGGCGTCGTCATCGCCGTAACGGGCCTCTTCCGTGCCGGCAGTGGCCGAACTGTCCGGCTCTTTCCTGTTATCCTGGTTCTCCTTGTTATCGTCATCCTCTTCTGCGTCCTCTTCTTTACCTCACTGGAGCACCCCGCTCCTCCCCGACTCCGCCCCAACGACACCATCACCATCTGACTTCTGCCGCCGTCCCGCACGGCGGAGTTGCCTCCCATTTCCTCTCGGCTCCCCACTTTCTCTTCACTTCACTCTTCCCGTCTCTTCTGCTATAGTGCCGCAACCACAAAGGAGGAAGCGCTATGACGGAAGAGATCAGGGGAGTACTGGGGCGGGGGATCGCCCTGCTGGACGCTGCGGAGTACGTTGCCGCGGAGGAACTCTTCAGGGAGAGAGTCGCCACTGAACCCGGGGAGAGCGAGGGGTATTTCTACCTGGGTGAGGCTCTGGCGGAGCAGAACCGGCTGGAAGAGGCGGTCGGTTACATGGAGGCGGGGCTGAAGCTGAAACCGGAAGATGACGACGCCTGGACCTCTCTGGGGGATCTCTACTTCGAGAGCGGGCGGCACAAGGATGCCCTGGCCAGTTACCAGCGGGTTACGGAGCTGTCGCCGGGCGATGCCGACGCTCATGTAAACATCGGCCTCGTATACAACGCCCTGGAGCGGACCGACGACGCCATCCGGGCCTTTAATGCGGCCCTGGCCATCGACCCGGAGAACGCCTTTGCCCATAACTCCCTGGGCGATGCCTGGTACGGCCTGGGCGACCGGGACAAGGCGATCGCCGCCTACCGGAGGGGGATCGAGATCGATCCTGAGGACGGGGCAGCGCACTTCAACCTGGGGGATCTCCACTATGACCTGGGGGAGCTGGCCGAGGCCGAGAAGGAGTGCCAGGAGGCTGTCCGCCTCGATCCGACATTTACCCTCTCCTATCTGACCCTCGGCAACATCTGTCTCGATCAGGAGCGGATCAAGGATGCGGCCCACTGGTTCCGGCGCTACCTGAAGAGCGAAAAATCGCCCCAGGCGGCGGAGATGGTGGAGGAGGTGAAGGCGGTACTGGAGGGGTTAAAGGCGGAGCTGGAGGAGTAATTGACAATGGACAATGGACAAATGTCAACTGTCCATTGTCCATTTTTCTACTTGGCCAGTTTCTTCACAATCGCCTCCACCACGTGGTGGGCGTCGTTGATGGCGGTGTAGATGAGGTTGGGGTGCTTCTCCTCGTGGATGGAACCGCCGCTGATTCTCATGTAAGACGGGGAGATGGCGCCGCCGACCACGTAGACCCCGCGTCGGGTGGACTCGAAATCGGCGCTGAGGAGGATGAGGCGGTCCCCCTCCTTGGCGATGGAGCAGACCCCTTCGGCGCAGGTGATGGTCTGAATGCCGATCTTGTCGAAGATCGGGAGCGGTCCCTGGGAGCCGATGCAGGCGATGACGTTCTTCATGGGGAAGCTCATGGCGTTATAAATTTCGATACCGTCGCTCTGTCTGAATTCATTGACCCTGATGACGAGACGATCGACCCCCGATTCATCCACCTCGCCGATCCGTGGGGTTGCACCGGGGAGGAGCCGGATGTTTCCTCCCAGGAGGATCTCTTCCCCCAACCGCTGGGCGGTCTCCTTGTTCACATCGAACTTCTCGGAGATGTGGGCCCAGTAGACCGGAATGGTATCGTTGGCCTGCCGCTTCTCCTTAAGAATGGAGATGATGACGTCGGCGGCGGTGTTCCCCCCGCCGATGACCAGGGTCCGGACCCCCAGGTAGTTCTTCGGGTCGTCCACGCTCTTGGCCACCATCTTGGCGTCGCCGTAGACCGACAGCTCCTTGGGGATGCTGCTGCCGAACGCCAGGAGGACCTTGCGCGCCTTGAAGGAGCCCTTGTCGCTTCTGACCACCAGGTGGTCGCGGGCATCGGTGATGTCCTCGAAGGTGATCTCGGTCCTGACGGTCAGGTTCTCGTGCTGGACGAAGTGATGGACGTACTGGATGTACTTTTCCACGGAGACCGGCTTGTCCGGCGGCCTCAGTTCATCCACCATGAACGGATCGGGGCTCTCCTTGGGCCTGGAGGGGTAGACGTTTTTCCCCTCAGGATAGGTGTTGGCGATCCCCTGGAAGATGGATTTCCCCTGCTCGATGACCAGATATGACAGGCCGCTCTTGTGGCAGAGATAGGCCGCGGCGACCCCTGCAGGGCCTCCTCCGACGATCAACACATCAAAAATACCGCTCATGGCCCACTCCTTTTTCGTGTAGATGCCGCTCTTCTCCTTATATCACGTGAACCGGGTTGTGGGAATAATAATGACACTAAGAGGTCTCCCGTGAGGCAGTCGCGACGCTCCTTGCCGGCCCTTTGATCCGGCTGGGAGATGGAGGTTAAAGATGGATGAACAGAGAGACGGGACCGCCCGGATAAGGGAACTCCTGTTGCTGGAGCAGAGCGGACTCCCTTCCGACGGCGGTGATCGGTTCAACCGCCTGATATTCGAGGCGAGCCCCTATCTGCTGCAGCATGCGGAAAATCCTGTTGACTGGCGCCCTTGGGGGGATGAGGCTTTTGCCGTCGCCCGGCGGGAGGAGAAACCGATCCTCCTCTCCATCGGTTACGCCACCTGTCACTGGTGTCATGTCATGGCCCATGAATCCTTTGAAGATCCGGCCGTCGCGGCGGTCATCAACCGCTACTTCATCCCCATCAAGGTCGATCGGGAGGAGCGGCCGGATATCGATGATCAGTACATGCTCGTCTCGCAGTTGATGACCGGGAGCGGCGGATGGCCCCTCAACATAATCATGACACCCGAGCGGCGGCCGTTCTTTGCCGCCACCTACCTTCCCAAGCTCCCCCGGGGGGGGATGCCGGGGTTCGTGAAGCTCCTGGAGGATATAGCCAGGCTCTGGCAGAGTCGGCGCGACCTGGTTGAGAAGAACTGCAGCGCGGTCATGGCGGGGATTGCCCGGCAGAACACCATCCCCTCCCTCTCCGACTCTTCTGACGGAGGGTTGGCCGGACTCCCTGCTGCTGCCTGGGAACAGCTCAAGGGGATGTATGACCCGGAGTGGGGGGGCTTCGGCGGTGCCCCCAAGTTCCCCATGCCGCACTTTATCTCGTTCCTCCTCCAGTATGGAGTCCGGACAGGGGAGGATGAGCCACTCCGGATGGCGCAAGAGAGCCTCTCCATGATGCGTCAGGGGGGGATCTGCGACCAGCTCGGTTTTGGTTTTCACCGCTACGCGGTGGACCGCTCATGGTTGCTCCCCCACTTTGAGAAGATGCTTTACGATCAGGCGCTCATCGCCGGCGCCGCCCTGGACGCCTTCCGGGTCAGCGGTGACGCGGAGAACCTCCGGATGGCGGAGGAGATTCTTTCCTGGGTCGCCGCAGAGCTGACCTCCCCCGAAGGGGGATTCTATGCTGCGCTGGACGCTGACAGCGAGGGGGCAGAGGGGAGGTTCTACCTCTGGTCACCGGATGAGATCCTGCAGACAGTGGGCCGGGAGGAGGGGGAGCTCTGCTGCCTGCTCTTCGGGGTCACCGCCGGGGGGAATTTCGAGGGGCGCAGCATCCTCCACCTGGAGCGTCCCCTTGAGGCGTTCGCCGCGTCTCACGGGATGACCGCCTCACGGCTCAGGGAGCGGCTGGAACAGTGGCGACCCCTGCTGCTGGAGGTCAGGGGCCGACGGGCCACCCCCCTGCGTGACGAAAAGATTCTTCTCTCGTGGAACGGGCTGATGATCTCCACCCTGGCGCAGGCCTACGCCGTCACCGGCAGGGAGGAGTATCTCACTTCGGCGGTTCAAGCGGTCCGGTTCATTCAGGAGCGGCTGGTAAATCCCCAGGGGAGGCTGCTCCGGAGCTGGCATGCCGGCAGAGAGGGGGCGCCGGCCTTCCTGGAGGATTACGCCTGCTACGTGGGGGGGCTCATCGCCCTCCATCAGGCGACCCTGGATGAGCGGTATCTGGCATCGGCCCTCCGATACGGCGAAGAGTTGCTCCGGCTCTTCTCCGATCCGGAGCAGGGGGGGCTCTTCGATACGGGGAGTGACGTGGCGCCGGCGCTACTCCGGATGAAGGGGATCAACGACGGGGTCACCCCCTCCGGCAACGGTGTGGCCGCGCTGAACCTGCTCCGGCTGGGACGGATCACCGGGGATGACAGGCTGTTCGACCGGGGGGCGGAGATCGTGAGGGGGTTGGCCGGTGTAGTTGCACGGGTTCCGGTCAACCACCTCCAACTCCTGACGGCGGTTGAGTTCATGGAACGGGGCGGGATCCAGATCCAGCTGGTGGGGAGTCGGGAGGGTGCGGCAACGAGGCTGATGCTCCGGGCGATCCACCGGCGGCTCCTGCCGGGGTTGACCCTCCGGTTCTCCCCCCGCGAGGGGAGAGCGGGGAGCAGCGCCACGATCTGCGCCGCCGGCGTCTGCCTGCCGACCGTGGAGAGCGTCGAGGAGCTGGAGCGGTTGCTGGTTGATCCGATTTCTGGACATTCTGCGCGGTATCTGGTACAGTTCGTCGCTCAGTCGGGGGTGACATGAATTACGAGATAGCGCGCAAGCGGATGGTTGACTCACAGCTTATTGCCCGGGGAATAGTCGACCGCCGGGTGATCGAGGCGATGCTCTCCGTTCCCCGGCACCTGTTCGTGGAGGAGGCGATGGCCGGTCAGGCGTATTCCGACTCTCCTCTCCCCATCGGCGAGAAACAGACCATCTCCCAGCCTTACATGGTCGCCCTCATGAGCGAGCTTCTGGGTTTGACCGGTACGGAAAAGGTGCTTGAGATCGGCACCGGTTCGGGGTATCAAGCCGCCATCCTTGCCCGGCTGGCCGACCGGATCTACACGGTAGAGCGGATCAGGGCGCTTGCCCTGCGGGCGCGCAAGGCGCTTGACAGCATCGGCTTGCTCAACATCAACCTGAAGATATCCGACGGAACCACCGGTTGGGAAGAGGAGGCCCCCTTCGATGCCATCATGGTCACCGCAGGTGCTCCTGCGGTTCCAGCTGCGTATGTGGATCAGCTCAAGCCGGGAGGGAGGCTGGTGATTCCGGTGGGGAGCGAGGCGTTGCAGACCCTGGTCAGGATTACCAAAGAGGCCGACGGCTCTGTCATCCGTGAGGAGTGGGGGGGATGCCGGTTTGTCAAGCTGATCGGTGTCCACAGCTGGCGGGAACCGTAACCTGGAGGCGTCTCCCATCGCGGGAGCTGAAAAGCCATGGTGCCACATCCGGATGAGGAGACGCTCCCTGACGATCTTGGTGAAGAGATCGATGGGGAAATCGGTGACGGTGCAGAGTACGAGCCTGCTCCCGAAGACGAAGAGGCCGGGGAGGAGATTCCCGAAGCCGCGAATGGTAACGGGTTCCTTGGGGAGCATATAGAGGACGCCATTCGTCTCTATCTGCTGGAGATTCGCGAGACCCCGCTCCTGAGCGCCGACGAAGAGAAGGAGTTGGCGACCCGTTACGCTGCCGGCGATAAAGCCGCCCGTGACCGGATCATAGAGGCCAACCTCAGGCTGGTGGTCAGTATCGCCAAGCGTTATGGCAATCATGCTCTGCCGCTCATCGACCTGATCGAAGAGGGGAACCTGGGGCTGATCAAGGCGGTGGAGCGATTCCGCCCTGAAAAAGGATTCCGTTTCTCCACCTATGCTTCCTGGTGGATCAGGCAGTCCATCGAGCGGGCGCTGGTGAATCAGGGGCGTACCGTTCGTCTGCCGGTCCATGTGGCGGGAGAGCTGTCGCGTATGCTCAGAATTTCGCGGGATCTGGGGCAGGATCTTGATCGGGAGCCGTCGCTCAAGGAGATAGCCCTCACGCTGGACAAGCCGGTCTCATATGTGCGGCATCTTCAGGAGCTCAACACCAGAAGCTGTTCTCTGGAAAAACCGCTCGGCCCGGAAGGGGATTACCACCTGCTTGACACCCTTGCCGACCCTTCTGCCGAGAGCTCCTTCAACCGTTTGGACAACGAGGATCTGTTGGGGCAGGTTGCCGTCTGGATCGGCTCACTTACGGAGCACGAACGGGAGATTCTCAGGCTCAGATTCGGGCTGGACGACGAGGAGCCCCAGACCCTGGAGGCCATAGGGAAACGGTTCGGGGTTACCCGTGAGCGGATTCGTCAGATTGAGGCGCGGTCCATCGTCAAGCTGAGGAAAGCGAGCAAGAGCCCGGAAATGACGCAGAGTACGTTCAAGAAAAAGGAGTAGTCTGATGCAAGAATTGAAAGATATCATCCGCGATGTACCCGATTTCCCCAAGAAGGGGATTCTGTTCAAGGATATAACCACGCTGCTGGCCGATGCCAAGTCGTATCAGAGGATGATCGACCATCTTTCCCATCGGTACACGGCCGAGCGGATCGATAAAGTGCTAGGCATTGAGGCGCGGGGTTATATTATTGGCGCGGCGCTGGCCTACAAGCTGGGGGCCGGGATGATTCTTGTCCGGAAGCCTGGGAAGCTCCCTTCGGAGACCTTCCGGAAGAGTTATGCCCTGGAATACGGGACAGACACCTTGGAGATTCACGTCGATGCCATCAAGAAGGGAGAGCGGATCCTGATAGCCGACGACCTGCTGGCAACAGGGGGGACGGCAGCGGCTGTGGCGGAGATGGTAACGGAGATGGGGGGAGAGATTGTCGACTGCTGTTTCATGGTAGAGCTGGAATTTCTGAATGGTCGCCAGCGGTTGCCGGAGGGAAAGGTCTTTTCGCTGCTCCAGTTCTGAGGCCGCGACAAGGTCGGCAGCGGGGTAACAAGCGAAAAATCTTGCAAATTCCCGAAGGCTGATATATAGGTGTTGGGATTATGTCCCCGTAGCTCAGCAGGATAGAGCACTTCCCTCCTAAGGAAGGGGCCGGTCGTTCGAATCGACTCGGGGACGCCAATAAAAACAGGGGATTAGCTGATTAGCTAGTCCCTTTTGTTTTGTTGTGGAGCACACATGGAGCACATTTTGAATTTTCGTGCCCAAGAACACTCCAAGAGATCAAGCCTGCTGGATGGAGAATCGATATCTTGACCGGCTAGAATCCCTGCTATATAAATGGCCTATGAAATATCACACTCAGATACTGAAAGCTCTCTCCGACCCAATCCGACTGCGCATCATCCTGTTACTTCAGTCTGAAGGGGAGTTGTGCGTTTGTGACCTGATGGCGGTACTCAAATTGCCGCAGTCCACCGTATCACGTCATCTGGCTTACCTGAAAAAGAGTTGCTGGGTAGACATCCGTCGGCAGGGTGTCTGGATGTATTATCAGTTAAGTCAGGAAAGCTGCCAGATGTGTCGGGAGCTACTCGACACCCTCCACAGGAATGTCGGTAATCTTCCCGAGGCAGATTCCGACCGGAAAGCGCTCGCAGATTTTATTAAAAGTAAAGCCCCCATCTGTAAATAGATAGGTACTCTGCTACGCTTGATCCTTCTGAGCAGGATGTTTTTTCAATTGCCTCTTGATTTATCCGCTAAAGCGGATATATTGGAGATATGAAAAAACGCGTCCTCTTTCTCTGTACTCACAATTCATGTCGTTCCCAGATGGCCGAAGGCCTGGTCAATCACTATCTCGGTGACCGAATAGAGGCCTACTCCGCCGGCACAGAAGCAACCCGGGTCAATCCGTTGGCGATCCAGGTCCTGGCGGAACTGGGCATCGACCTCTCCACCCACCATTCCAAAACCCTCGACGAGTTTTCCGACCAGCAGTTCGACTACGTCATCACGTTATGCGGATCGGCCAACGAGCAGTGTCCACTTTTTTTCGGCGGCGTACAACGGGTGCATATCGGTTTCGATGACCCCTCGCGGCTTCCCGGTACTGCTGAAGAAGTTCTGCCTGAGTTCCGCAGGGTACGGGATGAAATCCGCCAGAAGCTGACCGAATATCTGACTGGAGAAGAAAATGAGTGAGCATCTTTCGCGTAAACTGTCCTTTCTCGACCGCTGGTTGACGCTCTGGATCTTCGCCGCCATGGCTCTTGGCGTCAGCCTGGGGTATTTCGTCCCGGGAGCGGAGTCCTTCATCAACAGCTTCCAGGTCGGCACCACCAACATCCCCATTGCTGCCGGGCTGATCCTGATGATGTATCCCCCCTTTGCCAAGGTGAAGTATGAGGAGATGCCCGAGGTATTCCGCAACAAACAGGTGCTCGGGCTGTCGCTGGTTCAGAACTGGCTGATTGGACCGGTATTGATGTTCGTGCTGGCAGTGGTCTTCCTGCCGGATAAGCCGGAATACATGGTCGGCCTGATCATGATCGGCCTGGCCCGTTGCATTGCTATGGTGATCGTCTGGAATGAACTGGCTAAGGGGAATACCGAATATGCCGCCGGACTGGTGGCGTTCAACAGCATCTTTCAGGTTCTTTTCTACAGCGTCTATGCCTGGTTCTTCATCACCGTACTGCCACCGATGATCGGCCTGAAGGGTGTCATTGTTGATGTGAGCATCAAGCAGATTGCCGAGAGTGTCTTCATCTACCTGGGCATCCCCTGTATTGCCGGGGCACTGACCCGCCTGATCGGCGTCAAGGTCATGGGCAAGGAGAAATATCACCGGGTGTTTGTGCCCAAAATAGGCCCGATTACCTTGATTGCCCTACTGTTCACCATCGTGGTCATGTTCAGCCTGAAGGGGCAACTGATCGTGCAACTACCAATGGATGTGGTACGAATCGCTATCCCGATGCTGATTTACTTCGTGGCCATGTTCCTGGTGTCGTTCTGGATGGGGAAAAAACTGGGGGCCGACTACTCGAAGACCACTACGCTTGCCTTTACTGCAGCCAGTAACAACTTCGAGTTGGCAATCGCCGTGGCGGTAGCGGTCTTCGGCCTGAACTCAGGAGCAGCCTTTGCTGCGGTCATCGGCCCCCTGGTTGAGGTGCCAGTGATGATCGGACTGGTCAATGTGGCTTTCTGGTTCCAGAAACGGATGTTTGCTGGTAGCTCTGCATGCTGAAATCAGCAGCGGATTATCTTGTCTTTGACCTGTTCAAACTTGTCCCAGGGACCCGTGCTGGAGAAGCCCTCGACTTCTTCATCTACGACACAGTGAAAATCTTCCTGCTCCTGGCTACAATTATCTACGTTGTTGCCGTCATACGTTCCTGGTTCCCACCGGAAAAGACCAAGCGTATCCTCTCGCATAATCGTGAGTATGTCGGTAACATAATGGCCGCTCTGCTTGGCATCGTCACACCCTTCTGTTCCTGTTCGGCAGTTCCATTGTTCATTGGTTTTGTGGAATCTGGTGTGCCGCTTGGGGTAACTTTTTCGTTTCTGATCTCCTCGCCTATGGTCAATGAAGTTGCGCTGATCATGCTCTGGGGAATGTTCGGTTGGAAGATTGCCCTGATCTATATTGGCTCCGGATTACTTGTGGCAATCGTTGCCGGCATCGTTATCGGACGCTTGAAGATGGAACGCTACGTTCAGGACTATGTCTGGGAAATGCAGGTAGGCAGCGCAGAGATTGCCGAGCAGAGCTGGTCAGAGAGGTTTGAGTATGCCCGCGACTACACTCTGGATCTCCTCAAAAAAATCTGGATATATGTGGTGGTTGGTGTAGGCATTGGCGCCTTCATCCATGGTTATGTGCCTCAGGACTTCCTTGTACGCTGGGCCGGTCGTGACAACCCTTTCGCCGTGCCGATCGCGGTTGCACTGGGTGTGCCGCTTTACAGTAATGCCGCCGGTGTGATTCCCATCGTCCAGGCCCTGACCGCCAAAGGGATGGCCATCGGTACCGTGCTGGCCTTCATGATGGCGGTGACGGCATTATCGCTTCCAGAAGCGGTCATTCTCAGCAAGGTTCTGAAGAAGCCACTACTGGCAACATTTTTCGGTATCGTTGCAACGGCCATTATGATTGTTGGTTACCTGTTTAATGCAATCCTATAACGAAAGGATATGGTCATGAAAATCGAAGTATTGGGAACAGGATGCGCCAAATGCAAGACACTCTATGACAACACGAAGAAAGCACTGGAAGAAAGCGGCAAGACTGCTGAGATCGTAAAGATAGAGGACATCCCATCCATCATGAAATACGGTGTCATGAGCACTCCAGCTCTGGTGATCGATGGTCAGGTGAAGTTTTCGGGGAAAGTAGCCTCATCTGGCGAAATTGCAAAGCTGCTACCATGAAGAAAATCATCGTAGCTGCTCTCCTGACAATTGCCACTGCTGCCCACGCCGAACTCCCGTCCGCGAAGGAAGCAACAATTAGTCAAGCCCTCTCTTCCGGCAAGCCGACGGTCATTGACCTGGGTGCCCGCACCTGCATACCCTGCAAGAAAATGGCCCCGATACTCGAATCTCTGTCTAACGAGTACAAGGGAAAAGCCGGCGTGCTGTTTATTGACGTGCATGAAGATCAGGCAGCCGCTCAAAAGTTCAAGGTACAAATGATTCCGACCCAGATCTTCTTCAACGCTCAGGGCAAAGAAGTGAAGCGTCACATTGGCTTCATGGATAAAGCTGACATCGTCAAGGAACTCAAGGCAGCAGGTCTCAAGTGACCTTTCTTGATAACATCGAACAGATTGTGGCCACATGGCCAATTCTGGCATTTGGTGCGGTCTTCCTGGCAGGTGTGCTGTCATCGGCGTCACCCTGTGTGCTTGCGACGATCCCCTTGGTCGTCGGTTTTGTTGGAGGATATTCGGATGGCGATCGTTGGAAGGCATTCCGCTATTCGGTTGCGTTTATCCTTGGACTTTCACTAACCTTCACTGTCCTTGGTGCAGCGGCCGGCCTTCTGGGTACCATGTTCGGGACGTTAGGTGGGTGGTGGTATGTGGTGGCCGGAATTATAGCCATTGTCATGGGTTGTCAACTGATGGGGTTCTATGAAATTAGTATCCCCATAACACGAGATTACCGACCAAAACAGGGAGGTGCTATTGGTTCGTTCCTGCTTGGGCTTTTCTTCGGTATGGTTTCATCTCCATGCGCCACTCCTGCTCTGGTTGTGATTCTAACCTTTGTTGCCACGAAGGGGCAGATTCTCTATGGCACTGCACTGCTGTTTACATACGCTATCGGGCATTGTTTGTTGATGCTTGCAGCCGGGACATTCACTGGATTCATTGAGTCATTCGTCAAGACAAAGGGAATTGTAAATTTCTCTACATGGACCAAGCGGGTTAGCGGTGGGGTAATTACGTTAGTTGGAGCATGGTTTATCTGGCAGGCATTTTGATTGTCATGACTGGCATATAGCATTCTTCTAGAATGTAAACCATGAGTTGACATTCAGGTACGGATATTAAAACCTGTCCTTCCCTAAACCGCTCTATCTTCTCCCGGTTCCTCCTGAATGGATAGCGCCGGCCACCTAACCGGTCAGACAGTTGTTCCGAATCGCGACCCAACTCTTCACCCAGACGTTCCAGGCTCATCTCCAGCCAGCGGGGTGATGCTGATATTTTTGCTGAACAGAATCATATCACTGAAATTCGCCTGACTACGAACTTTCAACTGCCTGCCTGACAAACTCATACTTCTCCACAATCCTCAGCAGATCGAGAGCCGTCATTCCTGTATTCTTATAATACCAGTTATGTGCCCGGTGGACAGATATGTCGAGGTCACTTGCAGCCTGCTTGATATTTATCTCATGCTCTTGCAGCAACTTCACAATATATCTCGTTAGGTCACTATTGTTGAGTTCTTTTTTGTGGCAAATCTGCCACAGATTCTTTGTAGACATACGCCCCTTGTTGGTTGAAAGTATTACCGGAATATTCTGATGTGTAATTAAGGAGATATCCGGAAATGCACCAAGCGGGAACGGCATATACAGCGGC
>CAIOGM010000119.1 GCA_903857795.1 uncultured Geobacter sp. | reverse complement strand
TCTAAGCTATATCATGGACAAGAAGGCAATAACGCAGAACGAGGAGTACGCCATGAAAACGACAATGAGAACCATAGCTTCCGCAGCAGCAGCAACGATGGCAGCAGTAACCCCGGCATTTGCCGCTCCGGCATACAGCGACAACAGTGGTCTTCTGGTCTGGACATTTCTCGGCTTCTGCGCCGTGATAGTAGTCGCCCAGGTACTCCCCGCCGTGATGATGATGACCGGAATCGTCAAAGGTGTCGTTAGCTCCTCCGAAACTACCGAGGCGCATGTTCACAACTGACCGACTGATGTAGGTACAGGGTAGGAAGGCCGGCGCTCAGAGGAGTGTCCGGCCTTTTTCTTTTCAGGCGGTCGATTGCGAATCACATTAGGACGGGAGCCTGATGGTAAATGTCGCGCCCTCTCCCGGTCTGCTTTCCACCGAGATATCGCCGCCATGTTTTTTGATTAAGCCATAGCTGATACTGAGCCCCAAACCGGTCCCGGCCCCCACCTTCTTGGTAGTGAAGAACGGGTCGAAAATCCGTTTGCAGATGTCCTCTGTCATGCCGCAACCGGTATCACTGACTGTGAGAATTATCTCTTCATCTTCCTGCCGCGATGTCACGGTAATAGTCCCACGTGTCTCCATGGCCTGGCCGGCATTTATCAGCAGGTTGACCAATACCTGATTGATCTGATGGCGAGAGCAGCATATCTGCTTAATTTCATGTAGTTGCAGGTCGAGATCCGCAACATATTTTAGCTCGTTGCCCACCATGTTAACGGTGACACGGATACACTCATTCAAATCTGTAAGCTCAAACCCACTCTCTTCCGCACGGGCAAAGTCCTTCAGATCAAGTACGATTCGCCTGACTCGATCGGCTCCTTCCTTCGATTCCGCGATGAGCGGACCGATATCCTCCAGAATGGACATGATATCCTGCGTCTCGATCTCCTGGTCAAGCAAACGTCTGTCCTCTTCGCCGGCGTTTTTATCGATCATCGCCTGGAGAAAGGAGAAAAACTGAGTCATGGTCTCCGCATAATCTTTGAGCGCGCCAAGATTGCTGGTAATAAACCCCATGGGATTGTTGATCTCATGGGCCACACCGGCAGCCAGTTGTCCGATGGAGGCCAGCTTGTCCTGCTGGAGGAGTCGCCCCTGTGCGGTCTTCAGGTCGTCATAGGCCTGCTGTACTTCGGCATTTTTTTCGTTCAGTTCGGCAGTCCGTTCTTGCACACGCTGCTCGAGGGTCTCATTCAACCGCTCCAGTTTAACTGTCTGTCTCTGAAGGCTCTCCTGCACCATTTGCCGTTCGACCACCTCTTCTTCCAGTTCAGCCGCCTGAATCTGAAGCATTTCCTCAGCCTGGGTACGCACTACAATCTCCAGGTGCAGTTGTTCATTTGCCGTGAAAAGCCGTTCAGCATGGGATCCTATTGCGTCACGCATGGCGGCAAAGCTGTTAATGAGTACACCGACCTCATCTTTTTTCGGCCGTGGCAACGACTCCGTGTAGTCGCCATCGGCCAGCCTCTTGGACGCCTCGGAGAGGGAGCGGATCGGTTTTCTCACCAACTGTTCGAGAACTGCAACGGTAGAGACGAGAAAGAGGAGCATTACGACGAACAGCATGGTCAGAAGTTCCGAGCACCATTTCCCGATCCCGCTCAACTGTTTGGTGAGATCAACTTTTACGTCAAGTTTTCCCAAACTGGAGTTTAAATAACGGATTTCCTGCGACAGAACCCTGATCTCATCCGCATCATGCCTCGTGGGGAGAACTCCGGCGGCAAGAGGATATGACAATCTTCCCCTTGGATCGTACAGTTGAATGTCTACCCAGCTTTCATTCTTTTTCAGGAGGGCATCGAGAGTGCCGTAAATCCCGTCGAGTTGATTTCCCAATAGTAATGGGACGAGACCTTCTGCCACGCTCTCAAGATGTCTTTTCTCCGATTCCCGGTAGATCGCTTCCACCCCCGACCGCCACCGTGGGGTCCAGACGGCGGTTATATAGGAGCCAAGGATGATACTCGCCAGGAAAATGGGAAGAAAAATTTTTGATCTTAGGCCCATAAGCTTATTCCTTCACCCAGAAGGCATCCAACCCCCACTTCATCATCGGTAAATAATCTTTGAGGGCTGTGGATACGGGATGATTCATGGGTATTTTAGACAAAAGCTCCCGGCCTCCCGGTGTTGACTCCATCTCGATGAAGCCCCGTCGAACCTTTTCTACCACCGAAGCCGCGACTCGTGGATGCGAAGCCACGGGATGGGAAGGAATGGGGCGTGTTTCATAGATGACCTTCAGGGCGTCTTTTACCGCCGGTTCCTGCTCCTGCAAGGTCTTTTCGACACCACCACCCGCCTCCGCCAGCCCTTTTGCCACATGGAGATACACGGAGTCGTGAGATGTCACATACAGAGGGGTAAAACGGACATGAAAGAGGTTGGAGAGGTCCGCCCGCATGAGGAGGGATGCCCCCATGGAGTTGGGCGCTGGGAAAACGATACTCTTACCATTCAACTCCGACGGACTCTTGATCGGGCTATCCTTGCGGGCCACCAGTATCCCGCGAAGTTTGGCGCGGTCGCGAACAATAGGATAGTAACCAGCCGATTTATTGGCTCTCAAAAGGTGATACGGGTTCAGATAGACAAAGTCATAGGCGCCTTTGAGAAATTCTTTTTCAAAAGCAGGTATGGTGGGGGTGAACACCAGCTTAAAGAAAAGCCCGGTCCGGTTCTCCAGTTCGTCCAGAATCGGTTTCCATGTGGCGAACATTTGCCTCTGATCGTACTGGGGAACCACCCCGAAGCTGTAACTATCAGCTCCATACGCAGACGGAGTGTGCCACCCGGAACAGAGCAGAAGAATCCCAAAAATGGTAACTGCTGATCCGCCGTATCTACGAACCTTATCAATCATCGTCTCACCCCGGTGGTAATTGAAGATGCCTGCAGTCATGATTTTTCATGCATACGATCCAGTGAGTTGTGATAGCATACCCCCTGAACGACATTGACCGCAAATTAACCTAATTACAGGCTATCCCGTGAAATCTAAAAAATCACCATCGCCGCATCTTGTGAAATATTTAACACTTTTAGCCATTGTACTGTCTATGACAGCAACAGCAGGTAACTGTTATGCTGCAAACTACATGAGAGCCGATCTCCCTGTTATGGGAAACATATCGACAACTGGCGGCAGGGCACCAGAGGTGAGCAACGACATGCTCGTGAATCAGGCTGCCGGCAGTGTAAAAAATTCTGCGGAAGATAATAACAATTCTGTATCTTCTGGCAAAACGAGTCCAGGAATAAACATATATATAATAGCTATAATTGCTGGAGCATTTTTGTCATTAATAATATACAGCCTAACCCTTGGGACTTACTACAGTATAAGAATTTGCTCAACGTGTGAGTATAAGGGAAAAATGGAGCCGATAACCCTATCTACTGTTCCAGTATTGAACTGGATTATCAAACTGTCGGTAAAGGTATTTCCTGAGATTCTTTACTTCTATCAGGAGAAGGGGAAGTTTGAATGCCCGAAGTGCTATCACACAAAAACCAATTTTTCCATAAAAAAAGCAAGTCAAGGAGTCATTTCATCCGGCAGACGCAAGCGTTCGAAATAACTTCAATAGGTGATTGAAACTCCCTCCCTTTCAAGGGGAGGAACGGACCCGCGTGAGAGACGCCAGGCTCTATCCGTTGCTGCGTCCCCTGGAGAGACGGTTATTGAGCGCCTTGCGGCTGATCCCGAGCAGGAGCGCGGCGTCCCCCTGATTACCACCGGCCGCGACGAGCGCCTGCCGGATCAAGTTCATTTCTGCATCTTTCAGCTTGGGGAAACTGTCGGGATGGGGGGGCGCCACCTCACGGAGGATGGGCAAAGGCTTAGTTTCCTGGGGAAGATGGCCGACCCTTTCCCTGAATGATTCCGGCGAGAGGACGCCGCTGGAGTGGCGAGCAACGGCATCGTGGATCATCGCCTGCAGCTCCCGCACATTCCCCGGGAAGGAGTAGCCCGCCAGATAACGGGTGACCTCCTCGTCATAGAGGGGGGGCTCTTTCTCCAGAGCCGTGGCCGCCATCCTGAGGAAATGATCGAAGAGGAGCGGAAGATCATCCTGTCGCTCCCTCAAGGGGGGGATGTGACAGCTGTGAGTGGAGAGCCGGTAATAGAGGTCATTACGAAACTCTCCCCCGGTGATCAGCCGGGGGAGGTCCCGGTTCGTAGCGACGATGACCCGCGCGCTGCTCCGTTTGGCCATGTCCGAACCGAGGGGAAAGTACTCATTCTCCTGGAGGAGACGCAGGAGCTTGATCTGGGAGAGGGGGTTCAGGTCCCCGATCTCATCCAGGAAGAGGGTCCCTCGTGCAGCCTTTGCGATGATCCCCTCACGCAGCTGTGAGGCTCCGGTATACGCCCCCTTCCAGTGACCGAACAGGGTGTCGGAAAACATCACATCATCCAGCCCGGCGATGTTGAGCGCCACAAAGGCCCCCTGCCTGCCGCTTACCATGTGGATGGCCCGGGCAAAGAGCTCCTTCCCCACACCGGTCTCTCCCGAGATGAGCGCCGGCTGCTGAGAGACGGCAATGGATTCCAGGTAAAGGAAGAGCCCCTCCATCTTCCTGTTTCCAGTGATTATCTGGGCGAAGGCCGGATGACGCTCCTGTTCGGCGCCCAGGAGAGACCTCTTGAGAGACGTGACCTCGCCGCGCAACCGGTGCAGCTCTAAAGCACGAGTCACGGTGGTGATCAGCCGACTGTTCTCCACAGGTTTCAGCAGATAATCGAACGCCCCCTGCTTCATGCAGTCGATGGCGGTCTCGACGGCATTGGCGCCGGTCATGATCACAACCGGAATCTGAGGGTGAAGGTATACGATCTGCGGCAGCAGTTCCTGACCGGTGAGCCCTGGCATCTGCAGGTCCAGGACGATCACCGCAGCCTGCCGCTGCGCCAAGAATGGCAGGAGAGACCTGCTGTCGCTGAAGGTGACGACCCGATTGGGGAAAGAAGAAGCGAGCAGATTGGAGGAGGTGAAGAGGATCTCCTCTTCATCGTCCACCAGCACGATGGAGGGAAGGTGGTCAGAACTGTTCATGGCGTGTCACTGCTCTCTTTCTTTGTTCCGCTCTCAGAACGGCTGAAACAGGAGGGTTGCCGTCGTCCCCCGCCCCGGTTCAGAGGCGAAGGAGAGGGAGGCGTGGTTGTCCTTCAGGATCGATGCGGAGATGGAGAGGCCCAGGCCGGTCCCCCCACTCTCCCCCTTGGTGGTAAAGAACGGTTCGGTGATCCGTGCCAGGACCTCCGGGGACATACCGACCCCCTCATCCTCGATGGTGATCACGATCCGCCGAGGCTCTTCCGAGACACTGCTGACGATCCGGATGGCGCAGCTCTTGTCCGGAAGGGCCTGGAGGGAGTTCAACAGCAGATTGATGATGACCTGCTCGATCTGCTGGGCATTCCCCCTTAAGGGGGGGAGGGCATACCCCGTTTTCAGCTCGAAATTTTCACATGACCTCTTGATTTCGTGATTCAGGATGGTAATGGCGTCGAGGATAACGGTGTTCACATCCACCGGATCACTGGTTTTTCCTGAATCCTGCCGCGCAAAATTCTTCAACAGGTCGACAATGGACCTGATCCGTTGAGAACCGGTCACCAGGCCGGCAAACATCCGGGGGGCGATCTCCCGGCAGCCGGAAAAGGGGAATTCACCCAGGTTGAAGTCACCAAACTCCTGGTAGAAACCGTCAAGGATCGGCAGTGCCGACCGCCAGATCTTGGCCAGGGATTCGGCGTTGGACATGATGTAATTGTTGGGATTATTAATTTCATGGGCAAGGCCCGAAGCAAGTAGCCCCAGTGACGCCATCTTGTCGCTCTGGATGAGTTTCGCCTGGGTGGACTGCGCCTCCTCCTGGAGACGGATCCTCTCGGTGATATCTCGAAACGACAGACAGCAGACCTCACCATGGGGCAAGGTTATCATGCTCCCCCAGATCGCCACAAAGAGGGGGATGCCGTCTTTGCGGAGAGCAGCCACCCGGTCAAGCCGCAACCAGCCGGCACCGGTGATCCCCCGGATCATTGACTCCACCTCGGCGGACGCTTCGGCAGGGAAGAACAGAGAAACCCCACCGGCGACGAGTTCGTCGGGAGCGAATCCGAAGAGCCTCTCCATCTGCCGATTACTCTCAATGATCGTCAGGAGGTCGGGGTCAATGAGGATAATGGCGTCCCCATGCTGCTCGAACAGCTGCCGAAACCGCTCCACGCTCCGGCGCAGAGCCTCTTCTCCCTCCCTCCGCTCGGTTATCTCTTCCACCACCTCGATAAAGCCCCGCGACTCACCGTCCCCTCTCACCAGCGGGACCGTACAGATCCGAACCGCAAACCAGCTCCCGTCTTCCCTGACCCCCTCTTTCTCCACCACACCGGGTCGACCCGACTCTATGGAGAGTCTGCCGGGGCAGGGGGAACAGACCCGTTCCCGCTTGGCAAACGCCTCGAAACAGCTGCGTCCCACATACCATTCCGGAGCGTGCCCGAACAGCTCTGCCTGGGCGCGGTTCACCGTGACTATCCGATGGTTGGGGTCGATGAGGGATACCCCCAGGGGAAGATTCTCCACCAGGGAACGGTATCGGTCTTCACTCTCCCGCAACGCCTCTTCGGCCCGCGTCCGAATGAGCGCCCCCCCAATATGGGCGGCTATCCCTTCGAGACGGTCAACCATCTCCGGGGTGAACTGCCCCTGGCGCCGGTCGTTGAACTGGATCAGTCCCACGATCCCCTCCGCGTTCCGGATCGGGATCAGCGCCACCGAGGCGTACCCCTCCCGGAAACAGAGTCCCCGAAGCTGCTCCCCTGAGAGGATACCCGGCGGAAGCTCCCCCAACCGGCAGGCGTCGTTCACCAGACAGCTCCCTCCGGTTGTGAAGAGGGGATTGTCCGCATCGATCTTGCCTGAAAGGACCAGACCGCAGAGACACTCAAGCATGGCATTCCCTGCGGAGTCACGACAGACTCCGCCGGACACGTCACGCAGGAGAAGTGTATTCTCCTGCAGGAGAAACCCCTGGGCAAAGCCGTGCTGCACGATATACGGGAAGTCATCCCCCTCCTTCAGACGGATCCCCACGGCATCAAACCCGGTCCGGTTCTTCAGGAGTTCGGCCACGCGCCGGATGGAAGCGGAGAGCTCACCCGACTCGTTCAGAATCTGGAGAATATCCCGCCCCAGCTCGCGGTACGCCTCTGCCTGCGAACGCGCGGTAACGTCACGCCCCACCCCGAGAATGCCGATGACCTCGCCGCCAGCATCGATCACTGGGCTCGTGATCACCTCAAGGAGGGCTCGATGGCCATCGTCGGCAAAGGTGACCCAGGTATCATAGGTGCTGGAGCAACGGTCAGCCATGGCCTCCAGATCCTTACTCCGGGAGAACGCGATATGCTCGGCATCCTCAAAATCGAGAGCTGACCGGCCGATTATCTCCGCTTCTGCTGCTCCGCAGAAGCGCTCAAAGGAGGGATTGCAGGAGAGATAGATCCCCTCCCGGTCCTTGAGCCAGATCAGGTCAGGGATGGTTCCCACCAGGGTCTTGAGAAGAATCCGCTCCTGCTCCAGGTGCGCTTCCGTCGCCGCGAATTCCAGGGAGTAGCCGATCCCGGCGCAGATCTCGGCCAGCAACCGCTCCTCATCGGCAAAGAGCAACTCACGTTCGGCTGAGTAGATGGTGAAGCCGGCGACGGCTCCGGTGGGAAGGGTAACGGGAAAACAGGCGGACGACTTGAAACCGTTCCTGGCCGCCTGTTCCCGCCAAGGGAGCATGGCGGGGTTGGAGGGGATGTCGTTGAAAATCACAGGGCGGTTCTCCCGTAGTGCGGTGCCGGTTGGACCGCGCCCTTCGGGAATGGCTGCAATGGAGACTCTGATGCCGGCAAGGTACCCCGACGAATCGCCGAAAGAGGCGTCAGGAACGATCCATCCCTGGGAGTCGGGAACACCGAACCAGGCCATCCGGAACTCACCCACCTCCACGAGAATCCGACAGATCTCCTGAATCAGCTCCTTGCGTCCCGGCTTGAGGGTAATGGCCCGATTGACGGCGCTGAGGACGGCAAAGAAGCGGTTGGCGTGGCGGAGACGTCGCGCCTGATCCTCTGCTTCAAGGAGCTGAACGCGCCCGAACTCCAGTGCTCGGCCATGACTCTCGTTCAGGAGATTGATGTTTCTGGAGATCAGATGATGGAGGAGGAGGGCGGTACATCCCACAAAGAGGAGCCCCTTGGCCGCCAACATGAGGGCTCCAAGAAGGGGCACGGAGGAGATTATCGCCACGGCCAGATCCGAGACAGCGATCCAGAGGGACGCAAGGAGCACATACGTCAGAACGATCCTGATGGAGGACGATGGCGCCGAAGGGGACGACATGAGCATGCACCTCAGCCGGCAAAGCCGGGGAATACTCGTTTATACCATACTCACCGCCGCATTCCAACGTGAAGAGTCGATGAGCTCCCTGCGAAAACAGAGGCTCTCACCCGGGGCTCTTCACGAAAACCATTGACACGTTCAGAGGTTCCGTGTTATCTAGCCTAGGTTTTATTCATCAGGACCAGATGGAAAGAGGGTCCGACAGCATGAACGAAGACAAGAAGGATCTCTTTCGCAACCTCGGGATGGTCTCCAGTATGGGGATTTCCGTGGTGGTGGCTATCGTCATAGGTGTCTATTCCGGCCTCTGGCTGGACAGGAAGTTCGGTACCGGCCCCTGGTTCTTTTATCTCTTCCTCTTTTTCGGCATCGCGGCCGGGTTTCGGAATGTACAGATCATGACTGCCCGGGAGATACGGCGCAGTGAACGGGATGACACCGGAACCGGAAAATGAGCCGGAGTTGTTCCGGACCCTGATCTCCGCCGGCTGGATTCTCCTGGCGCTGCTGGTCGGCGCCGGTTGGCTCTTTATCTCCCGACGGTTCGCCGCGGGGATCGTCTGTGGCGGTTTTTTGGCTCTCGGCAATTCGCTCTGGCTGAAACGGGGGATCGAGCAGTCAATGGGGCTGGAGCCACAGCAGGCGGGACGCTCCGCCGTGGCCCGATACCTGCTTCGCCTGGCGCTCCTGGCCGGATTGCTCTATCTGCTCATCGTCTTCGTCGGTATAGATATCTTTGGTCTCATAACCGGCCTTTCAGTTCTCGTCATCGTCATTATCGGGGCTTCGCTCTATCGGGCAGCCCGCACCGGAGGTTGACCCATGGTTCATCCCTATCTTTTCCTGAGTTTTTTCCGGAGCCTGCTGGAACCGCTCCACATCACGGAAGCGGGCTGCGACGCCATCGCCTACACCTGGCTGGTCATGGGATTTCTCTTTATCCTCTCCAAGCTGGCCACCAAGGCGATCACCTCGCGCCGCCCCGATGGGATGCAGAACTTCATGGAGATCATCGTCAGCGCCATTGAGAACATGGTGGTGGAGACCATGGGTGAGCACGGCCGGTCGTTCTTCCCCCTGATCGCGACCCTGGCGCTCTTCATCCTAGTCTCCAACCTCATCGGCCTGATCCCCGGATTCTTCCCCCCCACGGCCAACATCAACACCACGGCGGCCTGCGCCATCATCGTCTTTGTCACCACTCACGTGGTCGGTTTCAAGCATCACGGCATCGGCTACCTCAAGCATTTCATGGGGCCGATCCTCTGGCTGGCGCCGATCATGTTCTTCATCGAGGTCATCGGCCACATCTCCCGCCCCATCTCGCTGACGCTGCGTCTCTTCGGCAACATGAACGGCCACGAACTGGTCCTCATGATCTTCTTCGGCCTGGTCCCCTTCCTGGTGCCGCTGCCGATGATGCTCATGGGACTGTTGGTCTCCTTCATTCAATCCTTCGTCTTCATGCTCCTGGCAATGATCTACATCCAGGGATCACTGGAAGAGGCGCACTAGAAACAGGTTCTGGGTTCTATGTTCTAGGTTTAAGGCATGACAAACCTCCAACATTAGCTCAAGAGGTATAATATAGGACCACGAGCCTAGAACATAGAACCTTGAACTTAGAACTTAGAACCCTGCTTTTCACATCCTATACTGTTTAGGATAATCAACCGCAGAAAAGGAGAAACACGATGGAATTTTTTACGATGTGTGTACTGGCAGCAGGAATCGGCATGGGAATCGGAACACTCGGAACCGGCATCGGTCAGGGTCTGGCAGTCAAGAGCGCCGTTGAAGGCGTTTCCCGCAATCCCGGCGCATCCGGCAAGATCCTCACCAACATGATGATCGGTCTGGCCATGATCGAGTCCCTGGCGATCTACGCCCTGGTCATCAGCCTCATCATCCTCTTCGCGAACCCCTACACCAAGACCGTTCTCGAACTGGCCGCCACCGCCGGCAAGGCAGTCGGTCACTGATCCGACGTCTCACGGTAAGAAGTAAAGCGGGGATGCGCCTGACGGCGCATCCCCGCTTTTTTATTGCGTTCGCAAAAAATCCAGAGCTTAAGGATTGAAGCGCCATGGATGCCAATACTCTCATACTGACGCTCGCATTCGGCTCCTATGTCTTCGGCTTCCTGCTGATCCTCTTCCAGTACGGCAAAGAGCCATCCCGCCGGATTCCGTTCTGGGTTCCCGCTAAATTCCTTCAGGGGACCGGTTCGCTGATTCTGTACTACTGTGACATCAGGTCGCCATCCCCCCTGAACCTGGCAGCCGACGCGCTGTTGCTGTTAGGATGTGCCTACGAAGGGTGGGCGGTCTTCAACATTACCGGACGCACCGTCAGCCGTTGTCTGCATCTCTCTACCGCCACCGGGATTCTGTCCGCATGTCTCCTGATGATCACCCTGCCTCCTCCTCTGCGATTGTCGTTCAATTTCCTGATACACGCTCTCTTTTATATCCTGCCCGGATGGGCGCTGCTCCGTACCGCCGAGAGGAAATCGTTGTTGCGCACCGTGCTCGGCTACAGTTTTCTGCTGGTGGCCGGAGTCTTTCTCCTCCGCGGACTCTGGGTACTGATTGTACCGGAACTCTCTTTTGCCGGTTTCGGGGCAGTCATCGGCCAAATCATGCTGTCGACGGTCTACTACATGATGCTGATCAGCGGCTTCAGCATGCTGCTGCTCGCCAAGGAAAACAGTGATCGCGAGCTTCATGAATCTCTGCTGGAACAGCAGGGTATATTGGAAACCCTCCCGACCGGGCTCGCCATTGTGCGGGATCGGGTTATTGAACGGTGCAACCCCTCGCTGGAGCAGATGTTCGGCCATGCCTCCGGAACGCTGACCGGCAAAAACGTCCGGTGTCTGTATGAAAATGAACCCGACTATGACCGTTATGGCAGGATGATCTACGCTGAAATCAAACGGCGCAACCGGTTCAGTGGCGAGATTCAGGCCATGCGACATAATGGGGAGCGGTTCTGGACCTGGGTAGAAGGAACCTCGATTTTTTCTGAGAGGTCTCAACGCCATGCTGTTTTTTCCGTAACAGACATCACCCTGCAGAAACAGCAGCAGGAGCTGCTATCCCGTCAGAAAGAGGAGATGGAGTCGGCGACACAGGCGAAAAACCGCTTCATCCGGATGGTCTCCCATGAGTTCCGGACCCCGTTCGGTCTGCTCACTACCAGCGCGGACATCCTTGACCGCTACTGGCACCGCCTGACCAGAGCAGAGCGGACGACCCAGAACCACCGGATCCGGGACGGCGTGCAGCAGATCAATACCCTGATCAATTCCATTTTAGCCTATAATCACTCCGACACGGAGTCAGCGGAAACCGCTCAGGAACGGGTCGATGTAGGAGCGCTTTGCCGCACGATCGCCACCGATGCGGCAGCGGTCTGGAACAGGGGCCACTCCTTTCAGCTCACCATTGCAGAGGAGTGCGGGGAGATGCTGCTTGACCAGGTACTGTTCCGGCGCATCGTGCAAAACCTGCTCAGCAATGCTTTTAACTACACTGAACCCGACGGCGGCGTACGGCTGATCCTCTCGCAACAAGCCGACACGCTGATGCTGGAAGTTGCCGATAGCGGTATCGGCATTGACGGAGAAGATCAACGGCATATCTACGACGAATACTTCCGCGGCCACAACATCGGCACGCGCCGCGGACTCGGCCTTGGTCTCTCCATCGTTCATGACGCGGTACAGCGGCTGAAGGGGACTGTCCGGGCGGAGAGTGTTCCGGGAAAGGGGACCACCATGCGGGTG
Source organism: uncultured Geobacter sp. (assembly GCA_903857795.1). GTDB lineage: Bacteria > Desulfobacterota > Desulfuromonadia > Geobacterales > CAIOGM01 > CAIOGM01. The sequence continues at coordinate 8,808 of CAIOGM010000119.1, read as the reverse complement.
GTGCTACCGGTAGTCACATGACTGCACATACCATTCTTGTCATAGAAGACGATCCTGCCTACCGGGACAATATGGAGCTTATCCTCCGGATGGAAGGGTGTCGGGTCATGACCGCCGCCGACGGTGTTGGGGCGTTGGCGCTGCTGCAGGAAAACAGCCCCGACCTGATCCTCTGCGACATCATGATGCCGGGGATGGATGGCCGCACGTTGTTTGAGCGCCTCAAGCAGGAGCGGCAGACGGCTGAAATCCCGTTCATCTTTGTTACCGCCCTGGGTGGCCGGGAAAATATCCGGAGCGGGATGTCGTCCGGCGCGGATGATTACCTGACCAAACCGTTTACCGCGGCAGAGTTGATCGACGCAGTGAGAGGACGCCTGCAACGGATCAGGACACTGCGGCAAAAGGCGGGCGCTGTATCCGTAAATCAGGAAATAGCCTGGCTACGTCGAACCATATCACGGCGGGAGTGCGAAGTGCTGCTGCTGGTCGGCCGGGGCGCCACGTCAAAGCAGATTGCCGAGCAGTTGGGAATCAGCATCAGGACAGTGGAAAGCCATCGGACCCACCTCATGGAAAAGCTGGATGCTACCAGCGCGGCGGCCCTGGCCCAATGGGCCAACATCGCTGAGGGGTATTAGCCCGCTTCTCGGGTTGAACCTGCACCAAACGAACAATTTACTCGTCGAGCGAATACAATAATTCCGGGCGAATAAAAGATTCGCCCCTACGGAATAATGTGGAGAATGTAGGGGCGATCCTCGTGATCGCCCGATTTTATTCGGTCCAAAGGTTATTCATTTTTGCCCTCGGCATCCCGCCAACGTCATAACCCCACCTCCCGCCGTTCTCGCTTGCTTTCTTCTGAAAAACATCTCCATGCCTGAAATAATTCTCGAACTATCCGTATTTCTACGGATAGTATTTTTTCTTTCGCACGTATATGTTGGGCCTGGTCGCACGTTGATATTCTCAACAGTACATTTACAAGGAGGAAGTCATGAAAAAAACATTCCCGTCAGTATTCATCGTAGCAGCGCTCTCCCTTACCCTGGCCACTACGGCTGCAGCATCGCTCGTCATTGATTCATCGTCGGCATTGGCAGCTATAACTGCCCCCATAGCCACCTATAAACGGGGCATTGTGTTCACCACCGGAAGCGCCGGACCTTATACAATAAATGACATTAAGTTAAAATTTAGCGTATCAGTTTTGGGCAGCTATACCTTCATTGCCGGTATCTATGACGTGGTCTCCAATCTTCCGAGCTCACTGAGGGCTTCCGCAACGCTCCCGATAATTGCCACAAGCACTGGTTTTCAGCTCTACGATTTCAACTCAGCGGTGTTGAACTCTCTCGGGACATACAGTCTCGGCTCCGGCGTCCAGTATGCGTTAATTTTTACCGGGTCGAGTTCTCCCAATGCGCTCCTTGTGCGAAACAGTCTAACTATCGCGTCATATACCGTATCTGATGGTTTCACTGTCGATAATAGCGTCTTCAGTTCCGGAGTATTATGGCAAAGCGTGCCCGCTCAGAGTTATGTACTGCAACTCGATGTCGGAGGTCCTACCCCCGCCGTCCCCGAACCCTCCACCTACGCCCTCTTCAGCCTGGGGATCGGCGGGCTGGCGCTCCTGAAGCGGCGGCAAGGACGGGCATAGTCTTTCTCAAGGCGCAACCAGCATAACCGACCGTCCCTACTCGGGCCTCCCTGATTGTATGAACGTCTAACTCTGTCCTGTTGTTTTGTCAGAAGCACTAATTGAAAGGAGAAATCATGGAACGGAAAAAGAAACTGGGAGTCTTATTGATGTTGTCCATGCTGTTGGTCGCGAGCACTTCATGGGCGTCATGGCTTGGAACCATCGCCGATTGGCAAGCGGCGCCGTCGCAAACCATCACGCTCGGTGGAGCTAATTTCAAATACAAAAATACATCGTTGGCGACAGATACCAATGTCACCCTCAATGACCTGCCGTCGGGGGGATTACTAACTTATTCAGTAGTGATCGGTGGTAGCAATAAATTGCTAAATGGTTTATTTTTTGATTACACTATTGCACTCAATGGAACTTATAAATTCCTCACCCAACAGATAAACAGTACCGCAACACTTCCTATTGAAAGTTATTCATATGCACTCATGCAGGTAAATGCGGATACAACCATAGAAAGCGTTCAAGCTGCTCCATTTGGCCCAGTCGTAATTACGGGTAATCCCTCAGCAATTACTATCCACGATACCTACGTAACCGGAGATGGCGCACAAATCGATAGCGTGACCAACTCCTTTACGACTAATCAGCCGGAGCAGCCTAGCAGTGTCCCCGAACCCTCCACCTTCGCCCTCCTCGGACTCGGTCTCGGGGCAATGGCATTTGCACGCAAAAAGATGAAAAGGTAGTCGATGGCATTGACCGATGAGCTGAAATAGCGGGTTAATTCGTGCTGAAAGGAAACAGCAATGATGCGCTGGGTAATCGTAACGTTATTGATGGTGCTTCTGGGCGGCTATGCCGGCGGAGGAAATCCGGGGAATGCGTATGCCGGTGATGCATACGTGCCGGTGACGAGCGATGTCAGCTACCAGTATATCGGCAGCTATGACATGACCCGGTTGAACTCCATCGGGACCACGGAACTGAACGACTTCAAAACCACCAAGAGCGCTATCACCCTGCCTCCCGCCAGGAACGGGGTGAAGCTCTACCGGGTCAGGTATCGGACAGTCATTCCGGAACGGGGCAACCGTCCGGTTGTGGCAGAGGGACTCGTCGCCGTGCCGGACAGAGCGGCAAGCTCCTATCCGGTCGTGTCCTATCAGCACGGCACCGTCTTCTCCAGGACCGAGGTTCCCTCCTTTCCGGAACAGTCACCGGAGACCCGGTTCATGATCGCCCAGTTCGCCGGGAATGGTTACATCCTGATCGCCGCGGACTACATCGGCAAGGGGACGTCGGCAGAACCGGACAGTTACCTGATCAAGGAGAGCACTACCCAGGCATGCATGGACATGCTCTCTGCCACCAAGGCGGTACTGGCGAGCCTGAGCATCACTCCGGGTGACCTCTTTCTGAGCGGCTGGTCTCAGGGCGCCTATAACACCATGGTCTTCCGTAACCGGCTGGAACAGGCGGGGGTGACCGTCACGGCGGCAGCCACCGCCAGCACCCCCATGGACCTCTACGTGCTGATCACCCGCTGGATCAACAACCGGACGTCCCTGGACTCGGACTGGCTGGTGGGTTGCACGGCCCTGCTCATCAATTCCTATGAACAGTATTACACCATGTCCGGCCTCAGTGGAGCGGCCATCAAGTCCCTATACCGGCAGAGCGCCCGCGATTTCTATGACAACAAGATCGGCTGGGCCGAGGCGTCAAAGCTCTTCCCGAAGTCGACCAAAGAGTTACTTCAGACAGACTTTGCTGACGCCGGTTCGCTGGTTGCGAACCGGTTCTTTCAGAAACTCCAGGAAAATCAGGCGTACCAGTGGCGCTTCCGGACGCCAAGCCGGTACTATTACGGGAAGATCGACGAAGTGGTGCCTCCGTATATCGCCACGCTGCCGGTTAGCTACCAGGAAGCTGTCGGTGGGGCCACGGCCACGGCGGTTTATGCCGGTGACAACGCCGATCACCGGGGGACCTTCATCTTCGGCATGCTGGATCAAAAGCAGTGGTTCGACGGGTTGATAAGCAAGTAGAATGGTGATAGCATGACTCTTCAATCCATGATTGCAGAGTATCCCCTAACCGCCCACGGAGGCAGACATCATGAGCAGACGACTCATCACCCCCCTCGTCCTCTTCCTCCTCCTGACGGCCATGACGGCCCAGGCATCCTGGCTGCCGGTGCTTAACCTGGTCAATCAGGAGCTTTCCGGTGCGCCGGGCGACCGCGTCGGCTGGAGTTTCACCCTGTATAACGACTCTCCCTATGACCTCAACGTCGTGCGGATCTATGCCGACGGCACCCTCTTCGGCAGCAACGGCGCCGGCGCCATGGGAACCTTCCGGGACGACATTGAATACAACTACCCCGGCGACGGCATTACCCTGGCGACCGGAACCACCTATACCGGCAGTTTTCCCGGAGACGCCCTGGCGAGTTACGCCATCAACGCCGGGGCACTGGACAGCGCCTCGGTCAACGGCAAGATCTATCTGGATTACAAAGTGTACAGCGGTCTCAGCCTCAAGGGCTCGGGGACCCTGCCCGCCCAGTATGACAACCAGGATGCCCTGGCCTCCGTCACGGTCAACGCCCCCGCCGTCCCCGAGCCCTCCACGTATCTCCTCTTCGCCATGGGGATCGGCGTGGTGGCGCTCTTGAAGGCGTTTCCCGCAACCCCGGCGCATCCGGCAAGATCCTCACCAACATGATGATCCAACATCTCACGGTAAGAAGTAAAGCGGGGATGCGCCTGACGGCGCATCCCCGCTTTTTTATTTAATAGATGTTGTCTCCTGTTTCTCCTGGAGAACCACGTACTTCTTCCGCACAATTTCTCGGAAGAGTTCAGGAATTTCGTCCCAGACGTGGAGATCCACGATAAAGGGGATGTCGCTGCTCTCCCCAAGCTCTTCTTTCAACTGGGACACAAGGGGGCGCTGCTCCGGGGTAGTGAACGCGACAAGATCCAGGTCGGAGGTGGGACGCGCAGCACCATTTACGCGGGAGCCATAGGCCCACACGGCGACTCCGGGGATGAAGCGGTGCAAGAGGATAGCAAGCGCCTCCTGCTGTTCAGCCGTGATATCCGCGTCAATGGTCATGTCCAGACGTCTCCGGTCATCATTTCATAGAGGCGGATGGCGTCAGCGATAAAATCACCGACAATCAGGAGGGTATCCGCCGCTTTCACTCCACTGTAGTCGTGGGCGGTACTGGTTCTGGCGTCGGCATATTTCAGCCACTGCTCCACGGAAGAGCCCAACAGGTCGTTTTGTCCGGCCAGCTTCAAAATCGGTTTCGGGCTGTTCGGGACATCGGGCAAACCGGATTCCTCGGTGAGATAACGCTTGAGCTGTTTCCAGAGGGTATCATAGCAGGTCTCAAAACGTTGGATGACGGATTCGGTAATCCCCTCACGATCCAGAGCGGTGAGTTCCGGGCGATACTCGGCCTGTTTGTAATTGGCAAATTGTAATTCCAGATGCTTGAGCGACTTTTGAAAGTTGCTGTAATCGATCATCGCGTGTCTCCCTGTACGGCTTCACTCATAAGGCAAAGCCTTACACTCTCCCGTAACTGGTGTCAACGGCAAAGGGAGAAACCGGAGGCCGGGTGGAGAGTAGGAATCAGAAGTTCCGAGAGGGTGTCCCCCGGACATAACCCACCGGGACGGAGGCCGACGAACGACTGATGGAAGAAAAAATTACCAGTCGCCTCATGCGAGGCTGTTCGGGAGGGATTATCTCCGCGAGAACCGAAAGGATCACCTCTCTGGACCTGGCAAAACTGGCGCTTCATTAGTTTTTTCGATAAAAAAATTGCGTTTTATTTAGGCCTGAATTGTTATTTTCCAGCAGGTTAGATGCCCGTTTCGGCACGCCGGAATGGGCACGGGAAAGAGAAAACAGCTCTTTTGTGAGCGTCAAGGTCGTCCATCTGCAGCTGGTTGCTCCGTTCTACCTCCGCAGACTCCCCGGCGCACAGCCGAACTTTTTCCGGAAGGCGTTACTGAAATGATTGACGTGTGAATAGCCGAGATCTGCGGCTATCAGCTTTAGTGGCGCGTCGGTAGTCATGAGCGCGTCATGGGCCTGGGCCAGCCGCTGCTCGTTCACATAGGTATAGATGGAACAGCCGAACAGCTCTCTGAATCCCTGATTCAGCGCCTTCCCCGCTCTCCCGTATTTCCGGGAGAGCTCCGTCAAGGTCGGCGGCCTCCCTGCCGATTCCGTAAGCTCTTCATGCAGTTCTTGTAACACCCCACGATCCGTTGCCTTCGGCTCCGGTTGCGCCGTGCCGTTGTCCAGCCAACCGACCAACTCGCAGATGAACTCAAGGATCTTGGCTTGAGCGTAGAGGATTCCGATCTCTCCGGTAAGGTGATCGGGCATGCAGGAGTGCAGAATTGAGGTGAGCCGACGAGGAATCTTCGCCACACAGGCGGACGGAACCTGTTGTATCTGAAGCGCCTTCAGAATGCGGCGGGTGATGGTTTCCCCTACAAGAGCATGGAGAACGGATCTGCTGAAGACGGCTGTGACCCAATCGATATGCTCACTCAGATCCAGAGTCAGACCGGCATCGGTTGCAGTTTTCAGGAAATGGATGAGCATCGTCCCTGCTGAAGGGGTGATGCTTTGGCTCGCACCGGTAGCATCGGTATAGAGCGCCCGGCCGCTCTTCAGTGAGAAGATGGTCAGAGTCGGTTCCGAAAACAGAAAGTCAAGCTCACTGTAGGGGAGAAGTTTGTCGGCAACAGTGAGCCCAAACCGGTGCGAGCCGCTAGAGACCACGACCCGCATCGGCAACCGGACCGACCGGCAGGTCGAGACGCCTATTTCAGGAGGTAATGAGAGACACTCTGCCATGTTGTGGTGTGACCACCCATTATGATGCCGTATCAGCTCAGAAAATATCGTCAAAATGCGCCCGGCGGCAACGACAATTATTAATTTGACCAAAAATATACATAATTACATACAGTTGAGTGATGTTACATGGTTTTTTGGGGGGGATAAAACGGGGAGTCGTGGTGGTCTAAATGACCACTGCAGGCGGTGCTGAAAATATCAGATTTCCATCCCATGCTTCTCCAGCTTCCGCTTGAACCGCTTGTAATCGATCCCCAGGAGTTCGGCCGCCTGCATCTTGCGCCCGCCGGTACGGTTGAGCGCCTCGCAGATGAGCCACTGCTCCATGTCGTCAAACAGCAGAGACGGGGGGGCCGGGGGATGCGCTTGTGAAACAACATCCGTCATCGATGGCAGCAGCGGCCGGAGACATTCGCTGTCGATCCGTTGTCCCCGGTAAAGAGCGGCACGACGCATGACGTTTTTGAGCTGTCGGATATTGCCGGGCCACGGATAGCCGGCAATCAGGGGGAGAGCATCTTCGGTGAGGTGTGCTCCACAACGGTACAGATCATCGGCGGCCTCCCGGAGAAACAGGGATGCCAGCCTGGGGATCTCGTCAGGCAGCTGCCGTAACGGCGGCAGAGTGATGACCTGCTCGGACAGAAGATAGAAGAGGGCCTCGCCCAGCCTTCCCTCGCGATGGGCTACGACGGCATCCCCCCTGATGGTGGCCATGACCCGCGCCTCCAGCGGCTGTGGCTCGGCAGTGCCGATCCGGTAATAATGGCGATCCTGAATGATCCTGGCCAGCTTTTCCTGCACACTCAGCGGGATCTTGTCCACCTGCTGGATGAGGATCGTTCCCGCCGCAGCCACGGACAACCTCCCCAGCTCCCTCCCCTTCCGGCCGAACAGTTCAAGCTCCGCCTGCTCGGCGGAAAGCTCCCCGCCATTCATGACGACAAACGGACCACGGGACCGCCGCCCCAGGGAGTGGATCTTACCGGCAAGATAGCTCTTCCCCGTCCCCGCCTCCCCTTCGATCAGCAGAGAATAACTGTTCTCCGCTGCCCGGGCCGCCAACCGTGCGGGAAGAACCAGTGATTCGCTCTCCCCCAACTGCCCCAGAAAGGCATCCCCCAAGAGGTTGTGCAGAGATTCAATCTGACGTCGCTGGATGACCGGCTCCGCACACTTGATGATTGCGCCGAGCAACGCAGCGTACTCCGGCGGTTTACGGACGTACCCGCTCACTCCCAACTCGATGGCTCTCAGCAGATAATCCACCTCGGTGAAGGCGGTGCTGATGATCACCGGGATATCCGGATAGTCGCTCTTCAGCCGTGCGGTAAGAGCGAGCCCGTCCAGCCGGGGCATCCGGATATCCGTGACCACGACATCCGGCCTGCTGAGCGCGATCTTCTCCAGCGCCTCCACGCCGTCGGCGGCACTCTGCACCGTGGCGCAGTTCATCTCCAGGAACAGCGCCACGGCTTCGCGGAGTTCGCGTTCATCCTCCACATAGAGCAGGTTTATGGGGAGCAGCTCGGCCATCAGCATTCTCCGGAAAAGCGCAGGGTGAAACAGGTCAACCCGTTTCTCCCGGTTACGTTGATCGTGCCACCCATGCTTGATTCCACCATCATCTTGCAGTGGTAGAGTCCGACACCGGTGCCGCCCCGCTCTTCTTTGGTAGTGAAAAAAGGATCAAATATTTTATCTCGCAGCGATTCAGGAATTCCGCAGCCATTATCGCAGACATGGATAACAACATGCTCCCTGCCCGGCTCAATGGTCACGGTGATCTCGCCACCCGCCATACCCCCGGCACCGGCGAGGCTACACTGTGCCGTTATGGCATCCTCGGCATTGGCAATCAGGTTGAGGAGTACCTGCTTGAACTCACCGGGAGAGCTGTTGAGGTAGACCGGCGGATTCGTGCCGCCGGTAATGGTGAGAGTGATCCCCTGGGCGGTTACTTGATGGCTGACAAGCCGTACCGTCTCATCCAGTTTTTTCCGGACATCGAAGAGCTCACGAGGCTTGTCGGGCTTCAGAAATCCCAGGAACTCCTCAATAGTGGCGGACATATGGTTACACTGTCTCGTCGCCCCGTCAACAGTCTTGTTGACAAAAGCATCGTCTATCCTCCCTGCCTCATGGGCAGCCTTGACGTTTTGAATATGGGCGCTGACGACGGAGAGCGGCTGCCGCCACTGGTGGGCGATAGCGCCGATCATCTCTCCCATGGCTGCCAACCTCGCTTGATTCGC
>CAIOGM010000118.1 GCA_903857795.1 uncultured Geobacter sp. | reverse complement strand
CGACGCCGGAGCCACGCTCCCCGCAGCCGGATGGTGGTGGGGGATCAACGTCCTGGACGGTGGCTCGGCGACGCTGGACCACTGCCGGGTCAGCTACGCCTTCGGCGCCTACATCGGCGGCTCCCCCTACTACACCTACCGTAATTTCGGCGCACTGTACAAGACCGGAACGGGGCTCCTGACCCTGCAGAACAGCTCCGTGACCAACAGCCTAGGAATCGGAGTCTGGATTCTCGACAGCGCCGGGGCCACTACCATCGCCGGAAACAGCATCAGCGGCAACGGTAGCCACGGCATACTCCTGGAGAATACCGGCAGCGGCGCCACCCTGACAGCCAACAACATCAGCGGCAATAGCGGCAGCGGCATTTACCTGGCCGGAGCCTCTACCGCTCCAGCGATTATCCTGAACAGCATCTACGGCAACAGTACTGGAGTATATTGCACCTCATCCGCCAATCCGGTCATCGGCGGTACAGCCCATAACGGCAATGAGATCTATGCCAATACGAGCTTTGGGGTTTTCAACGACACTCCATCAGTCACTACCAATGCCCGAAACAACTGGTGGGGAAGCGCCACGGGCCCGTATCACGCGACGGGCAACCCGTCGGGAACCGGCAACAGAACCAGCGATTATGTGGATTTTTCACCATATCTGACCACGTCGTTCTACCCATACATCCTGACCATTGCCTTCAACGGCACCGGCAGCGGGACGGTAACCGTCAAACCGGCAGGCGTCTCCGGCAATACCGGCTGGTCGATGCCCCTCCACAAGGGTGAGACGGTAACCCTGAGCCCTGCAGCGGTAGATGATGCGGTATTTTCCGGCTGGTCAGGAGTGGGCTGCAGCGGAACGGGAGAGTGCATCTTCGCACTGAACTCGGATACGACCGCCATTGCAACCTTTACCGCCATGCCCCCTGCGGCCAATTTCAGCGGATCACCTCTGACAGGGGTTGAACCGCTTACCGTCAGATTTGCTGATCTGTCCGGGTATGCTCCCCTGACATGGTGGTGGGACTTTGGTGACAGCACCAAGAGCGCCGTGCACAACCCTCTCCATGTATATGAAAACGCCGGGACATATGGGGTAACTCTCACCGCGACCAACGCCAATGGAATCGGCACTGCAACGAAAACCGGTTTTGTGACCGTCACTCTCTGCCCCAACCAGCCGGTCAGCATCCTGCCGACCTTTTATCCGACACTGCAGGCAGCCTATGATGCAGCCACAAACGACACGATTATCAGGGGGAGATACAAAGTTCTGACGGGGAATCTCGTTGTGAACCGGAACATCACGGTTCACCTCGATGGAGGATACGATTGCCCTCATGACTCGGTTGTCGGCAGAACGACCCTGAAAGGAACTCTGACAATACAACGAGGCATGACAATCATCGAGAACCTTGTCGTAAGATAATCGTCTGCGACAAGATTCCCGTGATTTCAGATTCTTACGGTGAAGCCGTAACGGGATGGTGTAAGACGGAAGGGTTAAGAATTGGCAGCAAGTAAAGCCGCTCGAACCAGCTGCTGCTGTTCCGGCGGCTTTGCCGTTTTCAGGGGATAAATATCGTGCGCAACCAGAGACGCATTAAACCGCCAGGTCCAGCTGCTGGACCGTGCCGACGGTGCCGTTTTCGTTGAGGTAGATCCCCGTGGCCCGGACCTGGCCGAGAAGCTTATTGTTGTCGTCCTTGATGGCGAACGGCGTCTGCTGGCTCGCCAGGTTGATGGCCCCCACCCCGGCGTCCTTGAGTGACGTGAGACCGCTCCCCCCCCCCTGCCAGACCTTCAACTGACTGAACACCGCATCCTGCTCATCGATCCAGCCGTCCTTGTTCTGGTCGTAGGCAGCCAGCTCGGCAAAGCCGTTGCCGCTCTTGGCCCCGAACAGTTCGCTGCCGTTATTGATCGTGCCGTCCTGGTTCTTGTCCAGCGCCAGGTAGCCGCTCCCCTTGCCGAGAGAGGCGACATTCTCGGCAGTGCCGTCGGCATCGATATCGAAGTTGAACCGGGTGTCGGTAAGTGCCGCGGCGTTGCCGTTGAAATTGATGACCAGGGGATCCTTGGTGACGGCGGCGTCTCCGGCCCGCAGGCTGATGTCCGTCTGGCTCGCATACTCCCGGCTCATGGAGAGATCGAGTTTGAAATTGATCTCCTTGCCGTCGGCCGTCTTGATCACGCCGCTAGCGGCAAAGCTCGTCTTCTCCGCTTCATACTGGGTGACCGAGGAGTCGTATTCGATGCCGTATCCGGCGCGTGCGGGTTGCTGACTCTGAGTTGCGGCCTGCCCGGACGGAACAGTGGCGGTTGCCTGGTCAGGTTGCCCGCTCTCAGCCGCTGCCGCCGCCTGGGTACCACCCCCCGCACCCGCCACGATCTTCTTCAGTTCCGACAGGGAGACCTTTCTTCCCGTAATCGTCTCGATGAGATTTTGCAGGAGCGCCAGCTTCGAGTCCAGGGAGTCTGCCGCGGAACTCGACGCGGCTGTAGTCGTGCCGCTCCCCGCAGTGGATGACGCCGCCTGCTGTCCCGACAGCGTGACGGTGTCGCCGGATTGCCTGGCGCTCTTGGTCCCCTCGAAATCGGGACGCTGCGCTCCGGTCCACGTTTTGAGGGACTCTTTCTTCTGGGTCCGGTTGACGGCGAGGTGCTGGCTGGAAAGGGTTAAGGAGGAGTCGGTGACGATCATGATAAACTCCTTTCGTGACCGCCACTGCTGCGAGGAGCTGTTGCTCTCCGGCGGTGTCACACAGCTGAAATGAAACGGCTCTGATCTCCTCTTCGTCAGCGGCGGCAAAAAGTTGAGGCGTTTCAGTCAGCTCTCAGCATTTACCCCCCGAGGAGCCCGGCCAGGGCCGCGAGGAGCCGGGAATTCTCCTCTTTCCCCCGGACTGCCACCCGGAAGAAACGATGGTCGAGGCCGGGGAAATTCGCACAGTCACGGATGAGGATTCCATGGGGAAGCAATCTGTCCCGCAGAGTCGAGGCGGAGAGTCCGGAGGTCAGCTGGACGAGGAGGTAGTTGGCGGCGGAGGGATAGGGGCGCAGGGAAGGGAGAGCGGCAAGGCCGGCAGAGAGGAGCTCCCGCTGCCGGGCGATGAGGTCGAGGGTCCGATCCCGGTAACCGGCGTCGGCCAGGGCCGCCACACCGGCGGCCTGGGCCAGGGTCCCCACGCTCCAGGGGGGGACGATTCCAGACAATCGTGCGATCACTGCCGGCGCCCCGACGGCGTACCCCAGCCTGAGCCCCGGCAGGGCAAAAAACTTGGTGAGAGAGCGGGAGATCAGACCGCGGCCGTCGGCAATCACGGCAGGGACGGCGGACTCCTCCTCGCAGAAGTCCATGAACGCCTCGTCGATGACCGGCACGGTTCCGGAGAGCCGGCAGAGCTCCAGCAGCTCGGTGACAGCCGGCAAGGGGACCAGAGCGCCGGTGGGGTTGCCGGGGTTGGCGAGGATCAGGAGATCGAAACCGTCTGCCAGCCGTTCCTCCAGCTTCGCCAAGGAGAGGGTAAAACCGTCCTCCGGCGCCAGGAAGAGGTAATGAATCTCCCACCCCCCTTTTTCCAAGGCGGCGGCGTATTCGGAGAAGGGGGGGGCGACGACGAGGGCGCGGCGCCCCGGGACGAGCCGGGGGAGGAGATGGATCAGCTCCGTGGAGCCGTTGGTGGCACAGACGTTCTCCTCGGCGATCCCGTGCCGCCGGGCCAGAGCCTCCCGCAACGCCTCGGCCCGGGGATCGGGATAGTGGATGACCCGATCGAAGGCGGTCATCACCGCCTCCCGTACCCCGGCCGGCGGCCCCAGGGGGTTGATGCTGGCGGAGAAGTCCAGGAGCTCCTCCGGGGTGACCCCCAGCAGTCGGGCGACGGCATAGACCGTCCCGCCGTGGCCGAAGAGCTCTCCCGTATCCGATGGAGTACGCAGCATCATAGGCTCCTTATCACGGCTGTTCCGCAGAGCCAGAGCAGCGTCAGCGCCCCTTCCGCCCCGTACATGAGCCGCACCGTCCCCATCCAGGAGTCCCAGGTCAGCGGCTGGAGCGGATCGCCGATGGTCGGCTTCTCCACCGGTTTCCCGGAATAGAGATTGGTCCCCCCCAGCTGGACCCCCAGCGCCCCGGCTGCGGCGGCCTCGGGGATGCCGCTGTTGGGGGAGGCGTGGTTGCGGCCGTCCCGCCGCATGATCCGCCAGGCATCGGTACGGGAGAGGGCGAACAGGGGGGTCATGAGGACCATGAGGAGCCCGGTGATCCGGGCCGGGAGCCAGTTGGCCAGGTCGTCGCAGCGGGCCGAGGCCCAGCCGAAACGGAGATACCGGTCGTTTTTGTACCCCACCATGGAGTCCAGGGTGTTGACCGCCTTATAGGCCAGCCCCAGAACCGGTCCGCCGATCATGAGACAGAGGAGCGGTGCGATGACGCCGTCGCTGCTGTTCTCCGCCACCGTCTCCACCAGCGCCCGCCAGATCTCCGACTCATCCAGCTGCTCGGTATCCCGCCCCACGATCCGGGAGAGGAGCCGCCGCGCCTCCTCGAGCTCACCGGCATCCAGGGCAACAGCCACCAGCTTGGACTCATAATGGAGGGAGCGCGCCGCAAGGCAGCTCCAGGAGAGAAGCAGCGTCAGGATGTAGCCAGCCCGGGGGTGCAGCAGATACGCCCCCCGGAGCAGAAGCCACGCGGTACCGGTGGTCACCATCACGGTCATCACCAGGAGGATGATCCCGGCCAGCCGTTCATCATGAATCGTCCGCCGGAGGAGCCGCTCGGCCAGCGAGATGAAGCGGCCGATACCGATCACCGGGTGGGGCCACCAGCGGGGATCCCCGAACACGAGATCCAGGGCTATCGCCCCCAGGATGATTCCCGGCGGGAGGAGGGTCACGGAGTCAATCCGCAGATCTCCCAGAGTTTGGGGAGATCCAGGTGCGCCGCCAGGTGAGCAGCCAACCGGTCGAAGGGGTCCGGCCGGGACTCCCCCTCCTTCCTGAGGTCAAGCCCCTTCTCCTTCCGGAAACGGTTCACGAGGGCGGTCCGGAAGGAGTCGTTGTCCAGGATGCCATGGAGGTAGGTGCCGAAGATCCGGCCGTCGGGAGAGACGGCGCCATCGAGGACCTCCACCTCCCTCCCGGAGCGGCGGGTGATCCGGCTGAACGGATGGGCGCTCAGCCCAAGGATCGTCTCCCCCTGGTGGATCTCGTAGCCGGTCAGCTCCCGCCGGCAGCGGGGGACCACCTGGAACGCCTCGGGGAGGAGCTCCGCCACCACCAGATGGGTCTCCTTCTCCGCCAGGAGCAGCGTGACCGCATCCAGCAGCCGCAACCCCTCCGCCTCCTTCTGGGAAGACTCCACCCCGTGGGGGTCGGAGACCCGGTGCCCCAGCATCTGGAACCCGCCGCAGATCCCCATGATGGTCCCCGGAAATTCACGGATGGCGGTCATGAGCCCCCGGCCGGCCAGAAACTCCAGGTCGGGAATTGTGGACTTGCTCCCGGGGATGATGAGGAGATCGAGTCCGGCCAGCTGGGCGGGAGTGTCGATGTAGGAGAGGAGCACATCGGCCTCCCGCTCCAGGAGATCGAAGTCGGTGTAGTTGGAGATCCGGGGAAGTTTCACCACGCCGATCCGGATGCGCGCCCCCCCGTCAGCAGACGTCCCCGGTTTTCGCGCCAGGGCCACGCTGTCCTCCTCGGGGAGGCCGAGATCACGGAGATAGGGGATCACCCCCAGCAGCGGCAGGCCGGTGCGCGCCCGCACCAGGTCGAGCCCTGAAGTGAGGAGCGACGGGTCACCCCGGAACTTGTTGATGATGACCCCCTTGATGAGCGCCCGTTCCGCCGGCTCCAGCAGCTCCCAGCTGCCGATGATCTGGGCGAAGACCCCCCCGCGATCGATATCGGCCACCAGGATCACCGGGCAGCCGGCCATCCGGGCCACCTTCAGATTAGCGATATCGTGGGCCTTGAGGTTGATCTCGGCGAGGCTTCCGGCCCCTTCGGCCACGATGAAGTCGAACCGGTCGGCCAGCCGGTGGAAACTCTCCCGAACCTTCTTGAACGCCTCGGGCTTGAAGGCGTTATAGACCGCCACGCTCATGTTCCCCACCGCCCTCCCCTGGATGATCACCTGGCTTCCCACATCCGAGTTCGGTTTCAGGAGGATCGGGTTCATGTCGGTGTGCGGTGGGATGCCGCAGGCCGCCGCCTGCACCGCCTGGGCCCGGCCGATCTCCCCCCCTTCCGGGGTGACCGCCGAATTGAGCGCCATATTCTGGGACTTGAACGGCGCCACGGTGAGCCCCCGCTGGCGAAGGAGCCGGCAGATGCCGGCGGTAAGGACCGACTTCCCCACGTCCGAGGCGGTGCCGCAGATCATGAGGGCTTTTCCAGGGACCAGTCCCCGCTCTCCGTTTACCGGTCCCTGGTCCCTGGTCCCTGTCTTATACCCCCGCGGCGTCACCATCCTCCCCGCCTCGTCCCGGTAGGTGGAAGCGTTGCCGATGATGACGATGGTGGACATGTCCACCTCATGGTTGGGGAGGTCGGCCAGGGTGGTGACGGTAATCTCTTCCCCTGCGCGGCAGGCGTTCTTGACGATCCCCACGGTGCACTCCCCGCTGCGGTACATCAGGAGGATCTCCCGGGCCCGGTCCAGCTGCATCACCCTGCCTTTACTCCGCGGATTGTACAGCGCCACCACGAAGTCCGCCCGGGCCGCCGCCTCCAGACGCCGCTGGATGAGCTCCCATGGGGTGAGGAGGTCCGAGAGGGAGATGACCGCGAAATCGTGCATGAGGGGGGCACCTAACCGGGCCGCCGCCGCCTGAACCGCCGACACCCCCGGGATGATGACCACCTCCACCTCACCTTCGTCAGACGCAGCCTCATTGGAGAGCTCCAGCACCAGGCCGGCCATGCCGTAGATCCCCGAATCCCCGCCCGAGACCAGCGCCGTACACTTCCCTGACGCCGCCAGACGGAGGGCCTCCTGGCAGCGCTCCACCTCCTTCATCATCCCGGTGGAGACGATCTCTTTCCCCCCCAACAGCGGCGCCACCAGCTCCAGATAGCTCTTGTAGCCGACCACCACCTCGGCGGCGGCCAGGGCCTCCTGGGCTTCAACGGTCATCCGGTTCAGATCACCGGGACCGGTCCCGATTACGTACAGCTTTGCCATAACAACCTCAAGACACGAATAAAATCATTGACAGGGATATACAGGATGGACAGGAAAAAATTAGTTCATCTTTTTTCAGCGATGGCCAGGGTCATGTTGCCGCTCTTGATCTTCTTCATGAGCAGTGCGCCCCCGGCAGAGGCCAGGAGAGCAGCCGGCTCGGCGACCCCCGTCGCCCCGATGGCCGCCAGGGCGTGAGAGGAAGGGGGGGACGGCACCGGGACCTGGTTCAACTCGCTGCTCCCGTAGCAGGTGAGCGGCACGCCGAGGGATGCGGCAAAGGCGTTGAGCCCCGGTTCATCCCGCTTGGCCTCGGCGGTGGCCACACAGCGGACACTTCGGAGGGAGAGGGAGAGCCGCTCCAGGGCCGAACAGACCACGTGGCGAATCTCCTCCTCGCCGGTCCCCCGGTTACAGCCGATGCCGAGCACCAGGTTTCTCGGCCTCAGGAGCAGGAGCCGATCGGAGCGCTCCCCAGGCAACAGCTCCCGGTTGGTGACGAAGAGGAACCCGGCGGCCCCGCCGGCCAACGCCTCACTGAAGGTCTCATAAAACGTTAGCCGGCCCCGGCCGGCAAAGAGCTCTTTAACCCGGCCTGTAGGATCGACCACCGCGATCGGTTCGCCGTCCAGCAGCAGGCTGTTGAGAATCTTCACCCGTCCCAGCTTTTCGATCAGCCACCCCTCTCCCTTGGCGACCATGTCGAAGGAGGGGAGGCCGTTGACATCGGTGGCGGTGGTGATGACCTCCCGGCCGCCGGTGATGAGGGCGCAGCGGCCGGCCAGTTCGTTGGCCCCCCCCAGGTGGCCGGAGAGGAGCGAGATGGCGAACCGTCCGGACTCGTCCATGACCACCACCGCCGGGTCGCGGTCTTTTGCCTGCAGAAGGGGAGCGATGAGCCGCACCACGATGCCGGTGGCCATGATGAAAACGAACCCGTTGACCTCCGGCCAGAGCCGCGCCACGAGGAGCCGCAGCTCCCCCGGGTAGAGTGTCCCCCCCGGGGCGGCAGCGGCGTACCGCTCCGGTATATACAGCTCCGCCCCGGCCAGAGCGTCTCGCACCTTCGCTCCCAGTCGGACCCCGTTACCGGTTATGGCAATGACCGCGATTTTCATCTCTGATCGGCTCCCGAAACTCATGGGACTATCGTGCGAATCCAATCTTTTGCCAGCATAATCATTTTTCGTCAAGAACCATTCTGCGCGGGGGTGCAATTGAAAGGCGGAGGGGCTGATACCCATACAAAAATCGCCGGTTCCGCTACGCTTGAACCGGCCTACGACTGCTCGGGGATGCACTTCCATCGTTCCCACGCTCCAGCGTGGGAACGCAACCGGTGACGCTCCTGCGTCAGACAGTGATAACGTGCAGAGCTCCGTCGCGGGGTAATCCGCCGCTGGAGCGGCGCTGTGCCGGTTCCCACGCTGGAGCGTGGGAACCATGTGCGGTGTGTTACTTCCAAACTTGAAACCGGCGCCCGACTTCTGCTACAAGGGAGAGAGTGAAGAGTAGAAACCGTCTACGAAGGGAGGAGATGACATGGCAAAAGAGAAGACGCCGGTGACACCGGCGGTGCGGCTGCTGCGGGAGGCGAAGGTTGTCTTCACCGACCACCTCTACCCCTATGAGGAGAAGGGGGGAACGACCGTCTCCGCCCGCGAACTGGGGGTCGACGAACACGCCGTCATCAAGACTCTCATCATGGAGGATGACCGGAAGAGCCCGCTGGTGGTCCTGATGCACGGCGACCGGCAGGTCTCCACCAGGGAACTGGCCCGGCTCATCGGAGCGCGGAGCATCACCCCCTGTTCACCGGAGACGGCCCAGAAACATTCCGGGTACCTCGTCGGCGGGACCTCCCCCTTCGGCACAAAAAAACAGCTGCCGGTCTACCTTGAAGCGACCATCCTCGATCTGCCGATGATCTATCTCAACGGCGGCAAACGGGGGTACCTCGTAGGGATCGTCCCCCAGGAGCTGATCCGGCTCCTGCAGCCGCTGCTCGTGTCGGTTGCGGTGTAGGAGTGGAGCCGCTGCACCGGTGGCTTACTCTGTCCCCCTATTCCCGCCCCTTGGGGAAGATCCGGTCCAGCTGGGCGGTGATCCCCAGGAACTTCAGCACGCTGGGGTTGCTCTCCAGAGAGAACTCACGGGGGGGCTGCACCGGGATCTGCCGGGACGAAGT
>CAIOGM010000117.1 GCA_903857795.1 uncultured Geobacter sp. | reverse complement strand
TGTTGTCGATACAGTTGTTGAGGTTCAGCTTGATCTCGTTGAAGTCACCGTGATAGGTGTCGGTAATTTTGGGAGGGATGTCCCCCTTGGAGATCCGGTCCACGTACTCGGCAGCCACGTTGAGGGGGCCGATGACGGCGTCCAGAGTCTCGTTGAATCCGGCCACAATCTTGCGGAAATCCCCCTGATGCCGGGAGGCGTCTGCTCGTGTGGCCAACTTTCCTTGGGCGGCGGTCCTGGTGAGCAGCGTGGCGTCGGCGATGAGGGCGTTGATGTTGTCGCTGCAGTTGTTCAGGTTGAGTTTGAGCTCGTTGAAGTCGCCGTTGTAGGTTTCAATGATCTTGGGGGGAATGTCCCCTTTGGAGATTCGGTCCACATACTCGGCAGCCATGTTCAGTGGGCCGATGACGGCATCCAGTGTCCCGTTGACCCCCAGGACAATTTTCTGGAAATCTCCCCGGTGCTTGCCGGCGTCTGCCCGGACGGCCAAGCGCCCGGCGATGGCGGCATCGGTGAGCATGGAGAAATCCGAGATCAGTGTCCGGATGGTCTCCACAACCTGCTTGATGGCGGCCATGAGCTGGCCGGTCTCATCCGTGGACGACACCTCAACGTTGACAGTGAGATCCCCGTTGGAAAGGGCATGTGCCACGGCAACTGCCGCATCCAATGGTTTTGTTATGCTGCGTGCAATGAAAAAAGCGGAGAGTGTGCTCAGCAGCATCAGGGCGGCGCCCACCCCGACCATGAGCAGGATGATATGCCTGAGTTCTTGTGAGCTGTGGATATTATTCAACGCCAGAAGCATATAGCCGTTTTGCAGGGCATCGTTGGCGGTCAAGTCGATTTTGGTGGCGGTGAATCTCAGCGTGGTGCCGTTGATGACGACCGCATCCCCTTTTTTGACTGGGGGGTGCTGCGCCAGCTCCTTGAGAGGTTGGCTCAGGTTGAGGGATTCATATCCTTTCGCCCCTTTTTGGGCCGTCACGGTATAATCACCTTTGGGCCCCTGGATGACAACCGCAGCCATACTCACGTCGGCATCGCTGGAAACGAGCTGCTTCAGCACCTTTTCAGTCTCTTCGGCGATATTGTACTGCACTGAGGCCTTGACCGTCTCACCGGTGATAATGGCAAGGCTGGCACCCTTCTCCAGAAGAGCCCTCGTGCTCTCGGAGCTGTTCGATGAGATTGAAATGCACACAAATAGTGTGGTGAATGTCAGCGAGATGGCGACGATACTGACCATTATCTTCGTGCGAATTTTCAGATTGCCCCAGAGCTCCATGATGTTACCCCTTCGGTGCTGTCAATTGATTACATTCACGAGAGCGGGCTTGACCTGTCGTGATTGCCACATGGTATCTCATCTGCTGGAAATCCCGGCAGATTAAACTAGTTGTCGCCTAGTGTCCCTGCCGGGACCATGAACACTGGCCGACTTATTTGGCGTAGATGCCGCAGCCGACCACCATGCCGTCGACGAGTTCCACGAAAGAGGACTTGTCCATGATTTGATTCTTGTCGGCCGGGTTGTACTCTTTGTAGGTGATCCAGCCGCTGCCGCTCTTGTGAACGAGTTCGGTCCAGTCGCGGATCCAGTATTTGCCGTCAGGGTCCTTGTCGTTCCAGCGATTTCTGCCGGTGAGCTCCAGTCTTACGCCGTGGGCCAGGACAACCCCTTTTTCATCGTAGACAAAGATGTAAAGTCCCTTCTTGGTCTCTTTCTGGAAATGGAACTTGCCGGCAGGGGTTCTTACCTCATTAAAAAACTTGTCACGGCCATGCTCCTTGTAATAGGTAACCGCCTGCTTGACCAGAGCCTTGGCGTCGTTTTTGGTGGGGGCATCTTCTGCGGCGAAAACCGTACCGCACGCAATGAGGAAAAAGGCTACTGCCAGGATGATGCTTTTCATAACTGTCTCCTTGTGATGTCTGGTGGTGGGTGAGTAACATGGTGGACTCTCCGCGGGTGAGAAAGAGGCCTGCTATGAGGTGTCATGGTGCGTCATGAAGCCTCCTTTCAGACAGCGATTCGATGCGGCGCCTCTGATCGATTTATCCCGCTGCGAGGATCTTATCTAATGCCACGATGAGAATCTCCAGCGTTGTTCCGTCAGCGTTGAGAATGCCGTAGGCATCGGCAAAGCCAATGATACGTGGCAGCGGGTGAACGTCAGTACCAGCCACGATCACGGCCTCCTGTGGGTGTATGGCCAAGAGCCCGCCGTTGGGGCTCATGGCCGAGAAGCTTCTGCGGTTGTCCTTTTCCCCGGGATGAGGGAGTGCCCCTGCCGTCGTCGATCGTAAAGAAGGCCACGCTTCCCTGAAGTTGTTCCGCCTGGGAGGAGAGCTCCTCGGCGGTGGAGGCCATCTCTTCGGCGGCGGAGGCGTTCTGCTGGATCACCTGGTCCAGCTGCTGGATCGCCTTGTTGATCTGTCCGGCACCGGAATCCTGTTCCCTGCTGGCGGCGTTGATCTCCTGTACCAGTTCCGAGGTTCTCCGGATGTTCGGGAGCATCCGGACCAGCATCTCCCCGGCCCGTTCCGCCACCTCCACACTGGAGGAGGAGAGATCGGAGATCTCCCGGGCCGCCTGCTGGCTCCGTTCGGCCAGCTTGCGCACCTCCGAGGCGACCACGGCAAACCCCTTGCCGTGCTCGCCGGCCCGGGCTGCCTCGATGGCGGCGTTGAGGGCCAGCATGTTGGTCTGGCGGGCGATCTCCTCGATGATGGCGATCTTCCCCGCGATCTCCCGCATGGCGACCACGGTCTCGGCCACCGCCACGCCGCCGGCCCGGGCGTCCTCGGCGGCCTTGTTAGCGATCCGGTTGGTCTGCTGGGCGTTGTCGGCATTCTGCCGGATGTTGGAGGTCATCTGCTCCATGCTGGAGGAGGCCTGCTGGGCGGCGGCCGCCTGCTCGGACGCCCCCTGGGACATGTTCTGGGTGCCGGAGCTCATCTCCTGGGAGCCGGTGGCCACGTTGTCGGCTGCCCCTTTCACCTCGTTTACCACGGAGGTGAGCTGCCGGACCATGGCGATGAGCGCCTGCATCAGCTCGTCCCCGTGTGAACGTTCTTTGAGCTCCACCAGCAGGTTACCGCCGGCCACCTCCCGGGCCCCGGCGGCGATCCGATGCTGAGCCTCGATGAGATCGTTGAGGTTGCTCTTGATGATGTTGTACTCCCCTTGATAGTGAATGGTGATGGCCGGGGGGATGTCCCCCTTGGAGATCCGGTCCACGTAGGTTGCGGTCACCATGAGCGGGTCGACGATGTTGCCGATGGTGTCGTTGAACCCGGTCACCAGCCGCCGCCAGCCGCCCACAAAGAGGGCGGCATTGGCCCGACGGTCCAGCTCGCCGGCAGCGGCGGAGTTGATGATCGTGTCGGTCTCGGCCAGCAGGTTATTCATCATCTTAACCATGGCGTTAAGGTTGTTCTTGATGATGTTGTACTCACCCTGATACTCGGTGGTGATGGTCGGGGGGATGATCCCCTTGACGACCTTGTCCACGTAGTCGGCGGTGAGCATGAGCGGAGTGACGATGTTGCTGACGGTGTCATTGACCCCGCACGCCAGCTTGCGCCACCCACCCTGGAACAGGGTGGCGTCGGCCCGTTGATCCAGCCGACCGACGGCGGCGGCTCCGATCAGCAGACCCAACTGCTCTTCAAACTTCTTCAGGTTACTCCGCAACAGCTCGACGGTGGTGTTGATAAACACCTTCTTGCCGGGGAACTTCTCCAGTTCGGCGTCGAAATTCCCCTTGCCGAATTCGGCGACACACTCCATGGCTTTCTTCTTGACGCTGATGTGGTCGGCCACCATGCCGTTGACCCCTTCCGCCATGGCCCGGTACGCGCCGTCGAATCGCTCCACCGGGATGAACACGTCGATTTCACCCAGGTCGTGCTCCCGGCTCATGCAATTCATCCCGTCGATCAGGCCGCTCAGGTTGTCGATGCAGTTGTTGAGATTCTGCTTGATCTCGTTGAACTCCCCCTGGTATTGATCGGTGATCCTGGGGGGGATGTCCCCCTTGGAGATCCGGTCCACATACTCGGCAGCCACGTTGAGAGGGCCGATGACCGCATCCAGGGTCTCGTTGAAACCGGTGACAATCTTGCGGAAATCCCCCAGGTGTCCGGCGGCGTCGGCCCGTGAGGCCAGTTTCCCCGCCATCGCGGCGCCGGCCAGCTGGTTGCTGTCGTGGATCAGGAGGTTGATGTTGTCGATGCAGTTGTTGAGGTTGAGCTTGATCTCATTGAAGTCGCCCTGGTAGGCGTCGGTGATTTTGGGCGGCATATCCCCCTTGGAGATCCGGTCTACGTATTCGGCCGCCATATTCAGGGGGCCGATCACGGCGTCCAGGGTCTCGTTGAATCCCCCCATGATCTTACGGAACTCTCCCCGGTGTCTGGAGGTGTCGGCCCTGTTGGCCAGTTCCCCCTGGATGGCGCCTTGAGCCAGAAGGTCGGCGTCGGTCACCAGGAGGGTGATGTTGTCGATGCAGTTGTTCAGGTTGAGCTTGATCTCGTTGAAGTCCCCCTGGTACTGATCGGTGATCCTGGGGGGGAGGTCCCCCTTGGAGATCCGGTCCACGTACTCGGCCGCCACGTTCAAGGGGCCGATGACCGCGTCCAGGGTCTCGTTGAAGCCGCTCACCAGGTTCCGGAACTCCCCCTGGTGACCCGACGCGTCGGCACGGGTGGCCAGTTTCCCCGCCACCGCCGCCTGGGTCAGGCTGCCGGCGTCGGCCATCAGGGCTCTGATCGCCTCGGACATCCGGGACATGGCGACGATGATGCTGTCGGGCGCCTTCCCTTGGATGTCGATCCGGGTGGAGAGATCTCCCCGGGCGACCTTGCCCGCCAGTTCGGCGACGAAGAGCGGTTCCCCCCCCAACTGCCGCTTGATCCCCCGGGTGATGAACCAGCCGACTCCCAGACTCAGGAGCAGGGCCGCCAGGGAGCAGAGTGACATGATCAGGGTGGAGTCGGTGGCCAGCAGGGTGTTGCTTTCAGAGCTCTCCTTGGCCAGCTTGATCTTGCCGTCCACCATGTCATCAATATCTTTCTGGGCCTCTTTCCGGATGCGATCCATCTCCCCCTTCCAGAGGGTCTCCGCCTCCAGCCGTCTCCCGACCATGGCCAGGGCTTCATACTTTTTTTCCATCGCGTCGTACCGGGCGTAGCTCGCCTGCATCGCCTTGAACTTTTTCCGTTCCTCGTCGTTCAGCAGGCTCTTCTCGATTTTCACGAACAGCTCATCGATCTCCTTGTCGCGAGCGTCGGCCCGTTTCTTCAGATCGTCCAGCTCCGCCTGGGAACTCGCAAAGAGGATCTCGGCCTCATTGCAGCGCATCCGGTGAAAGGCGGTGGACAGTTCCCCGATCTGGTCCAGGGGGATGGTGATCTTCTCGTAGAGTCTGCTGTCGGCCCTGCTGATGGTCCTGATATCGAATATTCCGACCCCGCCGACGATCACCGCCAGAAGCGCCACCATCAGGAAGCCGCACGCCAGTTTGACACCGATTTTCATCTCCTTCATGGTGACCCTCCTCATCATTCCCGTTCCCGTCTCATCGTGCTGCTTTTCCCGGCGGGTCCGGCGTTACGGCCTTTCGCCGACGATCTCGCTGTTGCGGACATGGGCGATGCTCTCCCGCAGCATCTCCCGGACTCCTGAGGTCAGAGGAACATCGTGGCCGGAGTAGACCGTCTCGATCCGCAGCGCGGAGAGCCGCAGCAGCGAATCGAAATACTGCCGGGTATAGGCGCCGCCGGCGCTGCGGACCAGGAGCTGCATATCTCCGGAGAAGAGCAGTTGTCCCGACCGGCCGTAGAGGCAGACGGAGTCCGACGAGTGACCGGGGGTGTGAAGCGCCTCCAGGAGGTCGTCACCCGCCGGGTAGAACCCTCCGTCAGTGAAGAGTTCATCCACACCGGCCATGTCGGTGAAGGCGAATACCCGGGCGCCATACCGCTTCTTGAGGAGCTCGATGCTGCCGGCATGGTCGAAGTGGTTGTGGGTCAGGTAGACCCGGTCCACCGGAACCTTGCCGAGACCGGTGGAGTGCCGCTCGATCTCAGGGATGATGGAGTCGTCCGTTCCGGGATCGATGACGACGTTGATGTCGCCGATCCGGTTCCAGTCGCCCAGGAGCAGATAGGAGTTGCAGCTGTAGGTAACGGTGTTTTTGGCGAGGGGGATGATCTTCATGGAGCGGTCAGCCGATCTTTTTGAAGAGTTGGGCGTCGGGGACGACCTGCTCGAAGAGGTGGGAGAGCTCCACCGGCATCTTCTGCGTGTTTTCGCAGGCCAGGTAGCCGCCGGGGGCGAGCGCCTCATGAAACATCCGGATGACCTGAATCCGTTCGGGATACTGGAAATGGAGGAGCACGTTCTTGCAGACGATGAGGCAGTAATCGTTGCCGATCGGTTTGAAGGAGAGGAGATTGTGGTACTGAAAGGTGATCCGGCTCCGGAGGTCCTCAATTATCCGGAACTTGTCCGGTTCGCCGGACGGTTCGAAATACTTGTCGAAGAGATTCTTGGGGGTCCGCTGCAGTTCGTCATAGGGGTAGACGGCGCGGGTCACGATGTCGCCGAACCGGTTGGCCTCATCATAGTCGGTGGCGTCGATGCGAAGGTTTTTGAAGGCGAAGTGGTTCATCTTCTCGGCGAAGATCATGGCGAGGGTGTAGGTCTCCTGGCCAAGGGCTGATCCCGCATCCCAGATCCGGACCCGGCTCCGTCCGGAGGCGTACCGGATCATATGGTCCGCGGCGTACTCCAGTGTTGGCTGGTCACGCATGAAAAAGGTAAAGGCCATGGTAAAATTTCCGCCTCCTTGCGGTTCATGCCGATGCCACGTTCCGTGGCTCGTTCTCCGTTTTGGTCGTCCGCTCTCTCCGGGTGGCCCCTGCCTGTCAGCAGGCTTCCCGTTCCGCCAGTTCGGCCCCTTTGTACAGTTGAGGAATATCGAGGATCAGGGCTACGCTGCCGTCGCCGAGAATGGTGGCGCCGGAGACCCCCTCCACATTGCGGTAGATCCTGCTCAACGATTTGATGACGGTCTGGTGTTCGCCGATGACATGATCCACCACGAAGCCGACCCGGTTCCCGCCGATCTGGGTGATGACGATCTGTTCGATGGCCGGGACCTCTCCGCCGATGGAGAACCGCTCCCGCAGCGGGATGTAGGGGACGTACTTTCCCCTGACGTTCATGACGTGCCGGCCGTGGGAGCGGGCCACGTCTTCTCGGCTCAGTTCAATGCACTCGTCCACAAAGGAGAGGGGGAGGACGAAGCAGTCCTCGCCGATCCTGACCAGCAGGCTCTCGATGATGGCCAGCGTCAGCGGGATCCGGAGCGTGATGGTAGATCCTTCACCCTCTCTGCTGTCCACGTCGATGGTGCCGCGCAGGGAGTCGATGGCCCTGCGGACCACATCCATGCCGACCCCCCGGCCGGAGAGGTTGGTGACCTGCTGCGCCGTGGAGAAGCCGGGGGAGAAGATCAGGCCGTAGATCTCCTTGGCGGAGAGTTCGGCGCCGGCCGCCACCAGCCCCTTCTCCACCGCCTTGGCCCGGATCGCCTCCCGGTTGAGACCGGCGCCGTCATCCATGATGGTGATGAGGACGCTGTCTCCCGAATGGATGGCGGAGAGGTGGATGGTGCCGGTCCTCGGTTTCCCCTTGGCAGCCCGCACCTCGGGCATCTCGATGCCATGATCGATGCAGTTGCGGATCAGGTGCACCAGGGGATCGTTGAGCTTCTCGATGACCGTCTTGTCCAGTTCGGTCTCGGCCCCGGTGGTGACCATCTCGATCCTCTTGCCGAGTTCCTGGGAGAGGTCGTGGACCAGGCGGCGGAACTTGGTGAAGGTGGTGCCGATGGGGAGCATCCGGATGTTGAGGGCGTTGTCGCGCAGGCTGGCGGTCAGCCGTTCCACCTCTTCGGCGATGGCGACGAGGGCCGCCTCGTTGGATGACTGGGCGTACTGGCTCAGGCGGGCCTGGACCGTTACCATCTCTCCCACGAGGTTGACGAGGATATCGAGCTTCTCGGCGGGAACCCGGATGCTGGAGCCGCTCTCCTGGGTCTGACGCTCCTTCCTGAGTCCCTTCACATACTGCTGCTCCGCCAGGGCCGACGCCACCTGCTTTGACTCAATCAACCCCGCTTCCACCGCCAGTTCGCCGAATCGTTTGTGCCGGCTGAGGATCAGGTTCGTCTCTTCCTGGTCCAGATCCCCCCGCTTGATGAGGATCGCGCCCAGCTGTTCGTAGTCCTCGTCGTTGTCCAGGTTTCCGCCGTCGTCGATGACGTCGATGGTCAGTTCGCAGTCATCCTCCACGAAGATGAAGATGTCGCGAAGTGCGTTCTCCCCCTTGTCGGTGGTAATGACGATGTCCCAGAAGAGATAACAGAGTTCGGGGTCCAGTTCGCTGAGGAGGGGAAGGTTGGAGGTCTGGGCGATCACGAACATCCGGCCCATCTCACTCAGTTCATTAATCAGAACGAGGGGGTTTGCGCCGGTCTGAAAGAGCCGGGGAAGTGGCTTGAAGCGGATCCGGTAGGTGACGGCGTTGGCCGCGCTCTCTCCAACGAGGGGCGCCCGCTCCCTCACGGGGGAGTCGGAGGGGGTCAGCAGGGCGCGAAACCCGGCGATGATCTCCGCCTTATGCTCCTCGTTCACCCGCCCGATACCGTCCGCCGCATCCAGCATCTCCTTGATCTGGTCACGGGCCGCCAGGCTGAGCGTCACCAGCTCCGGAGTGGCCACGAGCTGGCCGGTGCGGACCAGATCGTAGACGGTCTCCACATCATGGGTAAAGATGGAGATGTCGTCGTAGCCGAACATGGCGCCGGAACCTTTGATCGTATGCATGGCCCGGAAGATGCGGGCCACCAGTTCCGGGTCGCTGCTGTTTTCGTAGAGTTCCAGGAGGGATGTTTCCAGTTCCGCGAGGAGTTCGTATGCCTCGTCCCGAAATGTCTGCCGATGGAGGTCGATCATCCGAGGACCCTCTTGATCACGGCGATGAGCTGTTCAGGCTGAAACGGCTTGACGATCCAGCCGGTGGCGCCGGCGGCTTTCCCTTCCTGTTTCTTGGAGTCCTGGGATTCGGTGGTCAGCATGATGATCGGGATGAAACGGCAGGGGGGGAGCGCCCTGGCACCCCTGATGAGGCCGATGCCGTCCAGGTTCGGCATGTTCAGGTCGGTGATGATCATGTCCACCTTCCTCCCTTCCAGCTTGGTCAGGGCGTCTTTGCCGTCAGCCGCTTCGATGACGTCATAGCCATGCTGCTTCAGCGTGTAGCTGACCATCTGGCGTACGCTTGCGGAATCGTCCGCCGTAAGGATCACCTTTTCCATCAGTTCTTACCTCCAACGAGAATGCATGGGGTGCTGTTCAGGGGATGACAACAGTCATCCCGGATATAGCCGGCCCGGGTTATGGTGGAGAGAAGCGGTTCCCGGTCGATGCCGTGAATGAAGAGCTTTTTCCCCTCCCTGAGAGCTGTCCGGTGTGCCGAGCAGACGAGCTGAAGACTGGCGGCGTCGAATTCGTCGACGCCGGAAAGATCCAGATGAAGTACCGGCGCAGCGTCCAATGCCTCGATGAGCGCCGGCAGCAGTTCCGCCGCATACGCGATGGACATGGCTCCGGTGATGGCGAGGCGTAGCTCCCGATGCTCTTCATCCAGCCAATTGCTTGTTGTCATGGCGACTCCCTTACTGTTAACTTTTGCTTAAAACAGCTCAAAGTTATCCCCTAAGCCGTCGTCCGGGGAGGCCGGAGCAAACAGCTCGAACCCGTCAGGCAGCTCCCCATGGCCCCTCTCCTGGGAGGAATCTCCGAAGAATCGCTCATGGATTTTGCGTTCGCTCTGCATGGTGTAGTTGCGGGAGAGCTCTCTCAGGCGGTTGGCAACCTGCTGGGCCGCCTGTTCCGGCAGCTCCGACCGGGCCTCGGCGACGATATTGGTCAGCGTGGCTACTCCCCGGCTGAGTGTATAGACCATCTCCTGCTGATCGGCAATGGAGTTTATGGCGATGCCGATATCCTCCGCAAGGCCGTCGATCCCCCGCTCCATGGAGGTCACCGTGGAGACGGTCCTGCCGTTGAGCTCCTGAAGAGTCAACAGCAGATGACTCAGTTCGAGCATGATGGACGACACTTCCCGGTCCAGCGCCATGGAGCCGGCATCGGCCACCTGATTCATCCCCTCTATCTCGTCGGTGATCCCCTTGAGGGTGGTGGTGACCGCGGTGGTCTGGCTGAGGGTCTCCAGCGACAGGCGCTGAATCGCCTCGGCCAGCACCGCAAGCGCCGCCCCGTCGGAACCGGTGCGCGCCGCCTTGATCTGGGAGTTCAGGGCGATCAGCTCGATTTCCGAGCCGACCTTTTCGATGACTTCGATATGCTCGGCGACGGTCTGGACCGTCTCCTCCACATCTTCGACGGCGGTGAGCAGCTGACGGTTCCCTTCGGAACACTCCTGCAGGGACTCGTTGACCACGGTCAGGTTGCCAGCCATCTGGGCGAAACGGGAACTGTCGGCCCCTCCGGCGACCCCCGCGATGGTCCGGACATCACGCACCATGGCGGTGACGTCCATGACGATCCCCCCCAGGCTGAAGTCGATACTGTTCAACGCCGCCGACAGCTCATCGGCCGAATGCTGCAGCTGAGCCGCCTGCAGTTCCGTAACGGCGCTGAAATCTTCATAGTTGTCCTGATTGGATTCCCCCTGGGGGCCGGATTTCGTCACCATGACGGAGTTGAAGGCGACGACGATATGTTCGATCTGCTGACGGACGATGTCGTGAAACTGAAGCGACATGACCACCTGCCCCAGTTTTGACGAGATCCCGGCCGAGACCCGGGAGATGATACCGATGGCGTCGTGGCACCGTTCGTTGATGGCGGTCAGCTCCCCGAGGCTGACGCTCAGCGCTTCGATGACCATGCGCGCCCTGCTCTTCTGCTGCAGCTCTATGGCGTTGAAGCAGGCGAGGGTCTCCCTGAGCAGCCGGACCAGCTTGGCGACCAGGCAGGTGATCTGGGCGGATTTATCGATGACCTGCACCGAGAGCATCTCCACATCGTTGGCCAGGGTCTCGAACCCCGCGGCGGAAGCACCCAGGCGGGCGCTCTCAATTTTGGTGGATATGCCGATCATCCGGAGTTTCTTGTGAATCTTTCGGAACTCATCCAGGGGTGTCGTTATCTGGGGGAGCAGCCCTTCCGCCCGATGAAGCTGGAGCGAGCTGTTATGCCACTGGTTGTCCCAGTTGTCGAGATATCTTTGCAATGTCCCCAGGAGTTCGCCCACCTCCATGAGGGTCGACGTTCCTTCGGCGTTGGTCACCTGCTCTGTAATCTGCTCCGCGGTGGCGGAAATTGAGCGGGCTCTCCCCTGGAAATCACTCAATTGGGCGCCGATGGTCAGAAAGTAGGTCTCACCCGCCACCATTCCTCGGGTGATGTCGGCGAGCATCTCATGAATATCGTTCTCCCATACCTGGCGGCGCAGGGAGAGGGCCAACTCAGGAGCTGCCGCACTTTCGGCACTCGGATTTTCGGTCTCTACATTTTGCTGCGGCTGTCGATTGTTTGACATGAAGAACATATGCGATCCTTAGGGCAGGTTGCGGTTCGAGGTCGAAATCATTCCTTTATTTCTCTTCGGCTCATTTTTTTAAAATTCCAGTTGTTTTTCTGATAGAATCCCCACGCAACAGATGCAGCCATTGTGCCATGATCCGCAGAACTACTCAACAGGATTAAAGTTATCGTCCCTGCCACCGAAAAGTACCACAGGGGTGTGAGAGCGCCGGCGCCGCACAACCGGCAGGAAGAGTCAGACTTTTTGTTCACCTGGAGGTTATTTAATGAAGTTGTGCGATCTTAAGATCGGAGTGCGACTCGGACTCGGTTATGCGCTCGTCCTCTTCCTGTTCGGCGTCACCGTCGTCTGCGGCTTGTCCGGCATCAGGGAGACGGAGGGGGTACTCTCTCACATCGTCTCCGTGGATGTTGAGGCCATAAAGGCGGCGTACCAGGTCCACGAGAGTTCATGGAGAATTCTCTCCTCTTCCCGCTCTCTCCTGAACGACTCACCGGCCAGTCAGAACGTCGAAGGGCTCCAGGTAGACCGGCGCCGCATCGAACTCTCTTCCCAACTGGAGCGACTGAAAAAAATGGAAACCGCTCCCGTGGCGACTCCCCTGGTCGGTTCCATGGAGAGGGCGACGGCGGCCATCTGCGCACAGTACGATGAGGTCGTTGACCTTGGCCGCAGACGCAAGCTCCGCTCCGCCCGTGCCGGGCTGAGTGTGTCCTCCATCGCACTGGAGCAGGAGATGACCCGCTCCTTTGACGCCTTGAGAAAATTCCAGGATGAGCGGCTGGCGCTTCACCGGTCGGAGGCGGCCCGGAACGGCTCATCCGTACTGCTGCGGATGGGGCTCCTCGCCCTCCTGGCGGTTATCAGTTCCCTGGTGGGGGGAATCATCCTCACCCGCAGTATTACCAAGCCGCTACGAGAGATACTCCTGGTGCTGAACGATGTGGTGCAGGGGGAAGGGGATTTGACCCGGCGGCTTGCCCACTCCGCCAGGGACGAGTTCGGAGCTCTCTGTACCCTTTTCGACCAGTTCCTTCATAAACTCCATGGCGTCATCGAAAATGTCGCCCAGAACTCGGGACAGGTAGCGTCGGCCGCCAGTCAGCTCTATGCCAACGCGGAGCATACCGCCACGGGCGCCGAGGAGGTGGCGTTCCAGTCGACCACGGTGGCCACCGCCAGCGAAGAGATGTCGGCCACGGCGGCAGAGATCGCCCAGAATTGCCATATCGCGGCGGAAAGCTCCCGGCACGCCAATAATTCGGCCCTGGACGGTGCGGCCGTGGTTCAGGCTACTGTCAATCTCATGACGCAGATTGCCGAGCGGGTTAAGGAGTCGGCGCGCACCGTGGCCGGACTGGGGGCGAACTCTGATCAGATCGGCCAGATTGTCGGGACCATTGAGGATATTGCCGACCAGACCAATCTCCTGGCCCTGAACGCCGCGATCGAGGCGGCGCGTGCCGGGGAGCAGGGGCGAGGTTTTGCCGTGGTCGCCGACGAAGTCCGCGCCCTGGCCGAGCGGACGACCCGCGCTACCAAGGAGATCAGCAGCATGATCCGCTCCATCCAGCATGAGACCAAAAATGCGGTCTCTTCCATGGAGGAGGGGGTGATTCAGGTGGAACGGGGGACCGCGGAGGCGGCGCGGTCGGGCGAGGCGCTGCAGTACATCCTGACCCAGATCGATGCGGTGACCATGCAGGTGAACCAGATCGCCACCGCAGCAGAACAGCAGACCTCCACCACCAACGAGATCGCCAGAAACATCCAGCAGATTTCCACGGTTGTCACGGACAGCACCCGGGGGGCCCAGGAGTCGGCCTCGGCGGCGAGCCGGCTGGCTTCCCTGGCGGATGAGTTGCAGAAGGTCGTGGGGCAGTTCAAGCTGGCCTGACCCCCAGGTAAAGTGGAGCGAAGAGAGGTAACGGTTTTTAGCGCGCGCGGCGCCATTCTGAATCTACGGAGGGTTTCTACCATGTCGTCAGTCCTGATAGTTGATGATTCATCAACCATGCGGAAAATTATAACCCGGTCCCTGCGTCAGGCGGGGTTTGTCCTCGACGAGATCTTTGAGGCCGCCGACGGTTTCGCGGGGTTGAAGGCCCTGGAAACGGCGACGGTAGATCTCATCCTTTCCGATATCAACATGCCGAACATGGACGGCCTGGAGTTTGTCCAACGGGTCCGACTGCGCGGCATCAAGACCCCCATTGTCATGATAACCACCGAGGGGGGAGAGGACACCATCAGGGACGCCATGGCTCGCGGGGCTACCTGCAGCATCAGAAAACCGTTTACCCCCGACCATCTGCAGGAAAAATTGGGGAGTTTTCTATGAGTTTGAACGAACGAGTGAAGAGCTATGTCAACCTGGATGAGAACCAGCTAGCGCTCTACGTGATCTCGGCCACCAAGGAGATTTTCTCCACCATGGTCATGATGGAGCTCGCCGAAGATTATCCTCTCAAGGAACCGGTCACCCGTCTCTCATGCAGCATTACCGGGATGGTGGGTCTGGCCGGGGCCTATACCGGGATCCTCTCCATCCATTGTCCCCAGTCGCTGGCCCTCACGATCACCTCAAATATGCTCGGCATGGAGGTCGAAGAGATCGGGGAGGATGTGTATGACGCCCTGGGTGAGATCGCCAACATGATTGGTGGGCACGTCAAGCAGGTTGTTTCCACGGGGGGCTCGGATATCAACCTCTCCATCCCCACCGTCATCTCCGGCGAGGAGTACTGCGTCAACTGTATGGCGGATAAGGATTGTGTCATTATTCCGTTCCAGAGGGAGGGGGATCGACTCCTGGTGGGGCTAACGTTGCGCAAGGAAAATTAGCAGGCATGCCATGAGTGAACTGCAGAATGTACGGGAAATGCTGGAAGCCGCCATGGTGCAGGCGGCAAACGAATGCGGTATCCTGCTCGGTCACGACCTGTATCTCAAGGGGACAGTCGCCGGCGAGATCGCCAGGGACGCCTACATCCAGGAGTTGACCGGCGCTTCCTATGTGGTCGGCATGGAGTCCGAGGCCGACTATCCGGGTAAGATGTACCTGGTGCTCTCCCTGGGGGACACTATCATCCTGAGCAGCACGCTGCTCGGCATTCCCCAGGGGCGGGTGGCGGAAAAGAAGACCCTCGCAATCTTCGAGCATGACGACAGTGACGCATTTTCCGAGATCGCCAATCAGATTACCGGCTCATTCAATACTGTAATCCAGCCGTTTCTCCCCCGAAAGATGCATCTCAAGCAGCTTGAGCCGGAGAAGTATCTTCCCCCTGAGAATGCTTCCGCCAGCGGGGGGCCGGGGCCTCTGGCCGCCGGCGAATATTTCATTCTCAAGGCGCAGTTGGAGATGACCGGGTTCGAGTTGGAGCGGTTCGACCTGCTCGTTCCGCTCCCGCTTGCCCGTCAGTTCAACATTCAGGACAGAAAGAAGTCGGCCAAGGATGAGGTCGGCGATCCCTCACTGGATTCTGAGGATGAACGTTTCGTCTCTGAGGGAGATGAGATGGAAGGGGCCACGGTCCTGATCCTGGAAGACAACGCCGTGGAGCGGAGACAGTTCGAGGATATGCTCACCGGGTCCGGCATCAGGCCGCTGGCGGTCCCGTTCGACGCCGACCTGAAGAAGCTGGTGGCCAAGCGGAGTGTCAAGGCGGTTCTCCTGGGGGTTGTCAATGCGGATGAGCAGGATCTTGCGCTCTGTATCAAGATTGCCAATCTGTTCACCGACCTCCCCGCGCCGATCATCATGTGCGCCCGTCAGTGGACCCGGACCGGGGTCCTCAAGGCTCTCAAGTACGGGGCGCGGGAAATCCTCCTCAAACCGTGCTCTTCCGATGAACTGTTCTCCAAGGTGATGAAGCTGGTCCACGCCGGCTGAGGTGCGTCAACCGGCAGGGAAGAGGTGATTGGGTAGCTCACTCGTCTCTTCCTTGCGTCAAAATAGCGACTCCCCTTATTCGGTGCTTTTGACGGCGCTCACCGCCTTCTCGCCCGTGAACTTCCCCCTGCCAACTAGCTGATTCTCCCCGCGATTCTCTTCCCATCCGGCGTCATCCATCCTTCGCCACGGTTGTCCGCTTCTCCCCGTCTCTCCGCACCGTTGGCCGACAGGGCGGAGCAGTTCGGTCGCTATTTTCTACCCTGTTGAAAAACAACGACTATTTTACTGGTACGCTTTTTGCTTTAGCTCTCACCAGGGAGGATCTGGTCATGGCTATCGACGGTATTTTTGGCACAACGATCAATCTGCTGGGGAAGAGTCTCGACTTGCGGGTGGAGAACCACAACAGGATCTCCGCCAATGTGGCCAACGCGGAGACCCCGAGTTATTCGCCCAAGAGTCTCTCCTTCGAGAGTGAGCTGCGGGATGCGCTCCGGACCACGGGAAAGGTCGCGGCGGCGCCGACGAACCCCCGGCATATTCCGCTCAAGGGTTCCTACTCGAACCTTTCGGACGTCAGAGGGTCCATCGTCGAAGATACGACCACCGTCCCCGGCCGGGACGGGAACGGGGTCGAGCTGGAAAATGAGATGGGAAAGATGGTCCAGAACCAGATCATGTTCAACGCCTCCGTCCAGCTCCTCTCCAAAAAGTTCGAGTATCTAAAGTCCGCCATTAAAGGAGGTGTCTGATGGACTTCTTTACCGCCATGTCGGTGAGCTCTTCCGCCCTGACTGCGGAGCGGACCAGAATCAACCTGATCTCCAGCAACCTGGCCAACGTCAACTCCACACGGACCGCCGAAGGGGGGCCGTACAAGAGAAAAGACGCCGTGTTCAGCGCAACTCAGCTGTCCGAACCGTTTGCCAAGATGTTGACCAGGGCCGGCCGTTCTCTGGAGAAGGTGGATGTTACCTCCATAGTCGAAGACAGCAACCCTCCGCGGCTGCAGTATGACCCGTCGCATCCGGACGCCAACCCCCAGGGATATGTGGCGATGCCCAATGTGAACGTCATCGAAGAGATGACGGACATGATCTCCGCCACTCGGACCTATGAGGCCAACGTGACCGCGGCCCAGGCGGCAAAAAGCATGGCGATGAAGACCCTGGAACTCGGCCGCTAGCGGCGAGACGATAACGGAGCAAAGCGGAGCCGACGATGGTCATTAAGGGAATACAGAGCGGGTACGGCATAGGTTCGGCGTTTCCCGTCGACAAGACGAAGAGCGCACAGGGCCCCGGTTCCCTGGCGGAGAGCGGCGGCAAGTTCATGGGGGAGCTGGTCGGTAAGGTCAATGACCTGCAGCTCAAGGCCGACAGCGAGATTCAGAAGCTCTCCACCGGTGAATCGAAGAATCTCCATGAGGTTATGCTGGCGGTTGAGAAATCGGGGATCTCCTTCCAGTTCCTCACCCAGGTGCGAAACAAGGCGATGGAGGCCTATCAGGAAGTCATGCGGATGCAGGTCTGACCGCGATTTTTTCGAAGAGTAGTGAGAACAGAAGGCAAAGGATACTATCATGGCTGAGCTGCTCAAACGTATTTCCGGACCCTTCATGGCCCTTCCCCCCTTCCGCCGCTGGATGGTCATCGGGGTGGTCGTCCTCTCCTTTGCCGGATTCGGCGTGCTGATCACCTTGTCCAACAAGATCGACTACAAACCGCTCTTCGCCAACCTGGGGAGTGATGACGCCGGTGAGATCGTCAAAAAACTCAAGGAGGCGAAGGTTCCGTACCAGATCGCCTCGGACGGCAAGGCGATTCTCGTGCCGGCGGACAAGGTCTATGATCTTCGCCTCACCCTGGCGTCGGAGGGGCTTCCTCAGGGGGGGGGGGTCGGCTTTGAGATCTTCGATCGGAAAAATTTCGGCATGACCGAGTTCGTCCAGAAACTCAACTACCAGCGCGCTCTTCAGGGGGAGCTGGCCCGGACCATCATGCAGCTGGCAGAGGTTGAGCGCGCCCGGGTTCACCTGGTCATCCCCGAGAAGTCGCTGTTCAAGGATAGCGAAAAACAGCCCACCGCTTCCGTCGTCCTGCAGATGAAGTCGGGGCATACCCTTCGGGACAGCTCCGTACAGGGGATAACTCATCTGGTGGCGTCGGCGGTGGAAGGGATGGACATGGAGCAGGTGACGGTTCTGGACAGTCGCGGCAAGGTGCTGAGCCATACGGGGCCCTCCGACGCCGCCGGCAAGCTGACCTCCACCATGATGGAGACCCAGCATGGTTATGAGAAAAATATCGAAGAGCGTCTCCAGTCGCTGCTGGATAAGGCCGTCGGCTCCGGAAAATCGGTGGCCAGGGTGACCGCTCTGCTCGATTTCAAACAGGTGGAAAAAGTTGAAGAGCGGTACGATCCCAACTCAACCGTGATCCGGAGTAAGCAGAAGAGCGAACAGAAGGACTCCACTCCGGCGGTCCCCTCCGGCGGAATCCCCGGGGTCCAGAGCAATGTCAAGACGGCTGCGACGGCAACGGCGACTCCTCCAGCTCCTCCTCAACCACCGGCGATCCCCCCGGTGGCCGGCACCAAGAACGATGAGACCCTGAACTATGAGGTGAGCCGCTCTTCCGCCAAGATAGTCGAGCCCGTAGGAGCGCTTTCAAAACTCTCCGTGGCGATCATGGTGGACGGGAAATACGAGGCGGGGGTCCCCGCTGCGAAAAAAGGGCAACCGGTCAAGCTGAAATACGTCGCCCGGAGTCCCGAGGAGCTGCAGAAGATTGAGTCGCTGGTCAAGAGCGCGGTGGGGTTCAGCGGTGATCGGGGGGATCAGCTTACGGTAGTCAACGTCCCGTTTCAGGACGCCGGTGATGATGCTCCGGCGGAACTGAGCAACTGGTGGGAACAGCCGTTCTTCATGGACCTCATAAAAAACGGCCTGCTGGGACTCGGCTTTATCGCGCTGCTGCTGCTGGTGGTGCGTCCTCTGCTCAAGTCGCTCTCACTCTCCGGCGGATCGACGGTGCGGCGGGTCATCGAGCCGCTCCAGACCAGCGAAGAGTTGGCACAGGCGCAACTCCCTCCGGGATCACCGCAGGCCCAGATGTCCCGGCTGGGGCTCAAGAGTGTCAGCCAGCTGGAGATGCTCGAATCGGTCAAGCAGGAACCGTATCAGGCGGCACAGATCCTGCAGACTTGGCTCAGGCAGCCGGATTAATGTCGGGCGACCGTCACCAGTTTAAAACGCGCAGGCAACCATTCCACCACAACATCAGAGAGAGGTTGACGTGACCGGAGCAGACAAAGCAGCGATTCTTCTCTTATTTCTTGGGCCCGACGCCACCGGTAAGGTGTATGAACACCTGGATGATGAAGAGATAAAGAGAATCAGTCAGAGTATGACCAGCATCGGTTATGTCTCGCGGCAGACCATCGAAGAGGTGGTCCAGGAGTTCAACCATCTGTCGGATCCTGAGACCGGATTCTTCTCCCAGGGAGAAGAGTTTGTCCGGAAGGTCCTGGAGCAGGCGCTGGGTCAGGAAAAGGCGGAGACGCTTCTTCAGGAGATCTACACCTCCACCAGGGCGGATCTGGCCAACATCCTCGGGAACATGGACTCCAAGACCGTGGCCAACTTCCTCTCCCAGGAGCACCCCCAGACCGTGGCTGTGATCCTGGCGAAACTGCGCCCCAAGCAGTCGGGCGAGGTCATTGCGCTCCTCCCCCAGGATATGCAGGCGGAGGTGGTGCTCAGGATCGCCGACGTGGAGCAGGTGTCACCGGACATCCTGACGGAGATCGAGGAGGTGGTCAGAAAAGAGCTCACCTCACTGGGTGGGTTGCAGCGCTACAAGGTCGGCGGCCTGGAAAAGGTGGTGGAGGTCTTCAGCCATCTGGATCGGGGGCGCGAGAAGCAGATTCTGGACCGTCTGGACGAGATCAATCCGCCGTTGGCCGACGTCATCCGCAAGCATCTCTTTACGTTTGACGATGTCTTCAACCTTGACGACCGCGGTATCCAGACCATCATGCGCGAGGTCAACAGCGGCACCCTGACATTGGCTCTGAAGACCTGCAGTGACGAGCTGAAAGATAAGATTTTCCGCAATATCTCCAGCCGCGCCGCCGAGATGATCAAGGAGGACCTGGAGGTAATGGGTCCGGTCCGGCTGTCCGATGTGGAGAAGGCCCAGTCCGAAGTGGTAAAGGTGGCGAGCCGCCTGGAAGAGGAGGGAAAGATCGTGATTGCTGGTCGCGGTGGCGACGATGTCCTCGTCTAGGATCATCAAGCTTTCAGCGGAATCGGATAAAGGGACCGACTTCTTCCTGGAAGAGTTCCCGACTGAGGAGCAGGAGGCGTATGAGCACTCGGCTGTGGAAGAGTTCTATCCTCTGTTCACGGAATTCATGCAGAAGGCGGCGACGGAGCCTGTTGCACCTCCCATCGATATGGAGGCGCTCCTTGCCGGGATGATCAGTGAAGAAGAGGCGCAGCAACGAATCGACGAGGCGTATGACACCGGCTTTGCCCAGGGGCGCCAGGAGGTGGAGGAGGATTGCGCCGTGGCGTCCCGGGCGTTCGGCGCCGCGGTTATAGAGGTGGGGGGGCTCCGCGAACTGCTGTTGAAGGAGTGTGAAGATGATCTGTTGCGGCTGGCGGTCATGCTGGCGGAACGGGTCATTCGGCAGGAGATCTCCGTCGATTCCAAGATTCTGGCCCGCATCACCACCCAGATCGTGGAGAGCCTGGCCGACAAGGAGGGGTTGGTCGTCCGTTTCAACCCGGAAGATTACCGGGTCATATCCGACAACCGGTATCTCGACCACGCCGGGATTTCCGGTGAGGTCAAGGCCGATGAAAACGTGACGCCGGGCGGATGCCTCATAGAGACCTCTTCCGGGCAGGTTGACGGTCAGATAGAGGCCCAGTTGAGCGAACTGTACAATCAGTTGATGGAGGAGCGGCTCTACAACTCGGATGAGAACGAGGATGAGGAGCCGGAGGCGGATTCATCATATCCGGAGTAGCGTTTTGCAGCAGGCAGTCGTAAACGCATATGGCTGTCATCCTGAGCGACCGCGAAGGATCTGCTTCGGCCTGAACAGCAGATCCTTCACTTCGTTCAGGATGACAAACCAATCGTAACCCAGGGAAACCATGTCCACGCAGAAGATAGATCTCCAGCGTTACTTTTCCATCGTCGGGAAGACCCCTCCGGTCCGGTTTCACGGTAAGGTGACCCAGGTCGTCGGGCTGGTAATCGAAGGATACTGTCCTGACGCCTCTGTCGGATCGCTCTGCAAGATCTTTCCGCGCAAGGGGGAGCCGATTCCTGCGGAAGTCGTTGGTTTTCGTGAAAACAAGACCCTGTTGATGCCGTTGGGAGAGTTGCGGGGGGTAGGGCTCGGCAGTCTCATCGCCGTACAGCGGCAGAATGCGGCGCTGGGGGTCGGTCCGGGGCTTCTCGGGCGGATAATCGACGGTCTCGGTGTCCCCCTGGATGACGCCGGTCCCCTCATCACCACCGAAGAGTTCCCCATCTACGCCGCTCCCGTGAATCCCATGAAGCGCAAGCCGATCCATCGTCCCCTGGATCTGGGGATACGGGCCATCAACGGCCTCCTGACCTGTGGCGAAGGGCAGCGGGTGGGGATCATGGCCGGTTCCGGGGTCGGCAAATCAACTCTCCTGGGGATGATCGCCCGGTATACCGAGGCTGATGTCAACGTCATCGCCCTCATCGGCGAGCGGGGGAGGGAGCTTCGGGAGTTCATCGAGAAGGACCTGCAGCAGGAAGGGCTCAACAAGTCGGTGGTTGTGGTCGCCACCTCGGATCAGCCGCCGCTTATCCGGATGCGCGGGGCGTATATCGCCACGACCATTGCCGAGTATTTTCAGTCAAAGGGGAAAAGAGTCCTCCTCATGATGGATTCTGCGACCCGGTTTGCCATGGCCATGCGGGAGGTCGGGTTGGCCATCGGCGAGCCTCCCACGACCAAGGGATATACTCCGTCGGTATTTGCCGCTCTTCCGAAGCTCTTGGAACGGAGCGGCAATTTTCGTCATGGGAGTATCACCGGCCTCTATACCGTGCTCGTGGAAGGGGACGACTTCAACGAGCCGATCTCCGACGCCATCCGGAGTATTCTCGACGGCCATATTGTTCTTTCCCGGGAGCTGGCGGCGCGGACCATCTACCCTCCCATCGATATTCTGGCCAGCGCCA
The DNA here is from genome assembly GCA_903857795.1 of uncultured Geobacter sp. Taxonomy (GTDB): domain Bacteria; phylum Desulfobacterota; class Desulfuromonadia; order Geobacterales; family CAIOGM01; genus CAIOGM01. The sequence goes on along the minus strand of CAIOGM010000117.1, from coordinate 1,788 downwards.
GCCGGGTCATGACCAACGTCACCGATCGCGATCACCAGAAGATGGCGGGACAGTTCAAGGAACTGCTGGCCACGTACCGGCAGGCCGAGGATCTCATCAATATCGGTGCATACAAAGAGGGAAGTAACGCCAAGATAGATTTCGCCATTGCCAAGATGGATGAGATGAATGCGTATATCAAGCAGGACGTCCGCCACGGCTGTAGCGTGGGTGACTCGCTCAGCCAACTCAGCAGGATCCTCGGATCGGCCTGATTTCACCCGCTTTTTGCTGATCTATTGATCAAGGATCCACCATGGCTCAAAAAGAGTTCAAGCTGCAGCAGGTTCTCAACTACCGGGAGGAGATCGAAAAAAAGTGCACCCGGGAGTTTTCTCTTGCCCGGGAGGAGTACGAATCGGCGTGCCGCCGGCTGGAAGAGGAGATTCAATCTGTCAATCTGCTGGCCGAGGAGGTTCAGAAACTACAGCGGGAAGGGATTTCGGCGACCGAACTGCAGCTCTATTCCGACTTCTTTCAGAGAAAGAGGGGGGATATCCAGTCGCATCGCCAGGAAACGGAAGCCCTGAACGAAACTATGGCCGAAAAACGGGAACTACTGGTCGAGGCCGCCAAAGACAAGAAGGCGCTGGAGATTCTGAAGGCGAAAAAGGCGCTGGAATTCCGGCGGGAAATTGCCGATAAAGAGCGGCTGTTTCTGGAAGAGATTGCGATTCGCAACAATTTTCACGGAAAACCATGATGCGCGGTGATATTGGTGCAATTCTTGAAAAGGTGATAACTGTCGAGGCCGTGACACGAGGTGTGCAGATGGTAACGGGACAGGTAGAGACACAGGATGGCGGAATTCTGACAGGCAGGACGACTGTCGGTATGTCGCAGCCGTCACCGTTCCGTCAGGGGGGAGATTCTTCGCTCTTTGCAGCTCTGATGCAGAAGCGGTTGACCCCTGTGGCCGTGTTACCATCGAAACAAGCGCCGGTCCCCGATTCCCCGAGGCCAGGCCGAAGAGATTGGTTTGCCGGCGAAACGTTATCCAGCGGCGCTGCCGCCACCGAGACAATTCAAGAGCCAACTTCTCCCGAGCAGAAACCTGTCGAAATCAGCCTTGCAACGCCGGCGCCTCAAAGCGCAGGAGCAGTGTCGTCCGAGCCGGTTGTCACCGCCATGGCGGCAGCTCTGATCACTCTGACCACATCACCTCCGCCGCCGTCGGCAACAGCTTCGGTGCCGGGGGGAGAGCTCAACAGTGTATGGGGGAGTGCGGCTTCGGTGACGCCGTCAGCAACCACCTCCGGTTCGGTCGCAGCTGATACTCCGGTTGTCAATAAAACGACGGCCGCAGAGTCGGCGGCGTCGCGCCTCGTGCCGGTTGCTCTTCGGCAAGAAGCCGCCCGTCTGGTTCGTTCTGCAACTTCTGGGGCTGCTGAGATTAAGACACGGCCGCAACCCGTTGCCGCCGCGCCCCGGCAGGCAGCGAAGTCGATGCCGGTTGCAGCTGATACTCCGGTTGTCAATAAAGCGACGGCCGCAGAGTCGGCGGCGTCACGCCTCGTGCCGGCTGCTCCTCGGCAAGGAGCCGCTCGTTTGGTTCGTTCTGCAACTTCTGGAGCTACTGAGATTAAGGCACAGTCTCAACTCGGCGCCGAACCAGGGCGCGGCAAGCAGCGCCCCTACGGAGTCTCGGGGGATGAGAACAAGGCGACTTTGCAGTCTGTTGCCGCCGCGCCCAGGCAGGCAGCGAAGCCGACGCCGGTTGCAGCTGATACTCCGGTCGTCAATAACGCG
>CAIOGM010000116.1 GCA_903857795.1 uncultured Geobacter sp. | reverse complement strand
GGTTTAGTACGAAGAGTTCCCCATCCCCCTCCTGACCTCCCCCTTGAAAGGGGAGGAACGTAACTGTGAATGATCGGCTTTACAGGTTCTATTTTCGTGAGCTGGATAGTTGCAGAGCAAAAATCTTTTTCTGAAAGTCTATAGAACACAGAACATAGAACCTAGAACATAGAACCCTGAACCTTGAACCCTGAACTTAGAACTATAAACAGATCTTGGGCAGCCGCTCCAGCGCCTCACGGATCTTGGCCTCAGGGTATTCGTAATCCTCCAGGTTCCCGGAGAGATAGGCGTCGTAGGCTCCCATGTCCAGCTGACCGTGACCGGAGAGGCCGAAGAGGATGGTCCGCTCTTTTCCCTCTTCCTTGGCCAGCATCGCCTCATCGATGGCGGCGCGAACCGCGTGGGACGACTCCGGCGCCGGCACGATCCCCTCGCTCCGGGAGAAGAGGATGGCCCCCTCGAAGCAGGCGTTCTGCTTATACGACTTGGCCTCGATCTCGCCGGCGTGATAGAGCTGGGAGACCAGGGGCGACTCGCCATGATAGCGGAGCCCTCCGGCGTGAATTCCCGGCGGCATGAAGTCATGCCCCAGGGTGTACATCATGGCGATGGGCGCCATCTTGGCGGTGTCGCCGTAATCGAAGGCGTAGACCCCCTTGGTCAGGGTCGGACAGGAGGCCGGTTCCACCGCCATCGCCCGGACCTTCCTGCCGGCGGCGCGGTCGGCGATGAAGGGGAAGGCGAGGCCGGCGAAGTTGGAGCCGCCGCCGCAGCAGGCGATGACCACGTCGGGGTAATCACCGGCCACCTTGAACTGCTCCTTGGCCTCCAGGCCGATGACGGTCTGGTGGAGACAGACGTGATTGAGGACGCTCCCCAGGGCGTAGTTGGTATCCGCGTGGGTGGCCGCATCCTCCACCGCCTCAGAGATGGCGATCCCCAGGCTCCCCTGGCACTCCGGATCATGGGCCAGGATGGTGCGCCCCGCGTTGGTAAACTCCGAGGGGGACGGGTTGACCCGGGCACCCCAGAGCTCCATCATGCTCTTGCGGTACGGCTTCTGTTGACAGGAGACCTTGACCATGTAGACCGTGCACTCCAGGCCGAACATACTGCAGGCCAGGGCCAGGGAGCTCCCCCACTGGCCGGCGCCGGTCTCGGTGGCCAGCCGCCGGATGCCGGCCTGCTTGTTGTACCAGGCCTGGGGGATGGCGGAGTTGGGCTTGTGGGAGCCGGCCGGCGACACCCCCTCGTACTTGTAGTAGATCTTGGCCGGGGTCTGGAGCGCCTGCTCCAGCCGCCGGGCCCGGTAGAGGGGAGACGGCCGCCAGAGGCGGTAGATATCCCGGACCTCGTCGGGGATATCGATCCACCGTTCCGTCGACATCTCCTGCTGCAGGATCGCCGGGGGGAAGATGGCGAGCATCTCCTCCGGCTTGGCCGGCTGGAGGGTTCGGGGGCTGATGACCGGGTGCAGCGGTCCCGGCATATCGGGAATAATGTTGTACCACTGCCGGGGAATCTGCTCTTCACTGAGGATAATTTTCGTATTCATTGATTACATCCTTTGTACTTGTGCTCCGTGCTGCGTGCAGCGTGCACAGTCTGTCAGTGTGGCTCCAACGTACATCCCGAGTTTTTCCTGCGGCAGCCGCACCGCCGCACGAAAACTGCTCACCAGCTCCGCTCCCGGCTCACTCCGAACCGAGCAGTTCATCCAGTTTGCTTCCCATATCCTCTTCCCGCATGAGCGACTCTCCCACGAGAAACCCCTTGGCGCCGGCGGTGAGGAGCCGCTCTATATCCCCACGGGTGAAGATACCGCTTTCGGTGACCACGAACCGGTTAGCCGGGATCAGCGGGATCAGCCGCTCGGTGACCGCCAAGTCGGTGACAAAGCTCCGGAGGTCGCGGTTATTGACGCCGATCAGCTCACAGTCGGTGGCCAGCGCCTTCTCCAGGTCATGCTCATCATGGACCTCCAGGAGAACATCCATGGAGAGCTCCCGGGTGATGCCGATCAGCTCGGCCAGCTGCTCCGGCTCCAGGATGGCGGCGATGAGGAGCAGGGCGTCGGCCCCGGCGGCCCGGGCCTCATAGAGCTGGTACGGATCGATGATAAAATCCTTGCGCAAGAGCGGCAGCCCCACCCGTTCGCGGATGAGCCCCAGGAAACCGAGATGCCCCATGAAGAACCGCTCGTCGGTGAGGACCGAGAGGCAGCTGGCGCCATGGGCCTCGTAGGTCAGGGCGATGTCGATGGGATCGAAGTCGGCGCGGATGAGCCCCTTGCTGGGGGAGCCCTTCTTCACCTCGGCGATGAGCGCGGTCCACCCCGATTCGTGGGCCGACCGGAGCGAAGCGGCAAAGCCGCGGGGGGTCTCTTCGGCGCCGCAGGCCCGCCCCTTCACGGAGTCGAGGCTCTCCTCGCTCCGGAGGAACGCGACCTCCTCCCGCTTATGGTTGACGATGGTGGCGAGAATATCCGGGAGCTGGTTCATGTAAGTGTCGTGATCCTTTCTTTGTCGAATATCTCCCAGAGATTGAGCTCCAGCTCCGGGAAGAGTGTCAGCGTCATCGGTTCGTCTCCGCCGTAGATGTCGGGTGCACCGTAGCGTCCGTCCGTCAGGGTGTACCGCTCCACGATCTCGTTGGCCGGATCCACCAGCAGGTACTCCAGCACCCCGAACCGCTCATAGAGCGCCTTTTTTTCCCGCCGATCCTTGAGGCCGGTGGAGGGGGAGAGAATCTCCACGATCAGTTCCGGCGCCCCCTTGACGCAGGCATCGGTCAGTTTGGAGCGGTCGCAGACCACCAGGATGTCGGGTTGCACCACATTTTCTTCATCCAGAACCACGTCGGTGGGAGCGGAAAACGGGATGCATGGCTTACCTGCCAGAAAGTTACTGATGCAGGTGACGATCCTGTTGGAAATCATCTGATGCTTGATCGTCGGCGCCGGAGACATCTCCCAGACCTGTCCGTCAATGAGTTCGCCCCGCTGATCGTCGCTCCAGAGCAGGTAATCGGCATAGGTATAACGTTCATCAAGCTTGTGAGCAGGAGCTCCCATGGCAATTCTCCCGTTACTCGTTGGTCATGGCCACGAGCCGCTTCATAACGGCCAGGGCCTCGCCCGAATCGATGGCCGTGGCGGCCATCATCACCCCCTCGGCAAGGGTGACGACCCTGCCGGCGGCCACCAGGCCGAAGGCGGCGTTGATCAGGACGATCTCCCGCCGGGCCCCTCGCTCTCCGGAAAGGAGCTCCCTGATGATGAGGGCGTTCCCCTCGGCATCACCGCCCCGGAGCTCTTCCATGGAGCAGCGGCTGAACCCCAGCTCCTCCGGGGCAAAGCGCCGGAGCGTGACCCCGTCAGACGAGATCTCGGCGATTGCGGTCTCGGTTGTCAGGGTAATTTCGTCCATGCCGTCCAGACCGTGGACGACGAACCCCCGTCGGCAGCCGAGCTTCTGGAGGACCCGGGCCAGTTTCTCCACGAGCTCCTCCCGGTAGACCCCCATCACCTGGCAGTCGGCGCCCGCCGGATTGGTCAGGGGGCCCAGAATGTTGAAGATGGTCCGGATGCCGATCTCCCGGCGCGGACCGATGGCGTGCTTCATGGCGCCGTGCAGAGCCGGGGCAAAGAGGAAGCCGATGCCGATCTCGGCGATGCACCGTTCCACCATCAGGGGGGGGAGATCAAGATTGAGCCCCAGGGACTCCAGCACATCGGCGCTGCCACAGATGGAAGAGACCGACCGGTTGCCGTGCTTGGCCACCTTGACGCCGCAGGCAGCCACCACGAAGGAGACCGTGGTGGAGATGTTGAAGGTATTGGTCCCGTCCCCTCCCGTGCCGACCACGTCCAGGATGCTCTCCTGATCCAGGTTGATGTCGTCCCGGTCCAGGTCCAGGACATTGCGCCCTACCCTCACCCGGGTCACCCGGTCACGCATGACCCGCGCCGCACCGGTGATCTCATCCACCGTCTCTCCCTTCATCCGGAGGGCGGTGATGAAGGCGCCGATCTGGGCAGGGGTCGCCTCCCCCGACATGATCTGGGTCATGACCTCGATCATCTGCGACTCGGAGAGGTCGTGACGGTCAACGACTGCGGCGATTGCCTTGCGGATCATAAAAAACTCCTGACTGCAGGTTCTCTCTTGTTACTCCCTGAAGAGCAGCGGCAGGTCAATGACGAGTTCCGGCAGGATGCCGACGGTCGGCTTCTCCTCCGGGCCATAGACATCGGGACGACCGTACCGGTTCTCTGCTCCCAGACGGTAGACATGAACGACGGTCGCCACCGGGTCCACGATCCAATACTCCTTCACCCCATGCCGCTCGTAGAGAAGAAATTTCTCCTTCTGATCTTTGCGCGAGGTGGCAGGGGAGAGGATCTCCGCCACCATATCCGGGGCGCCGACACAGCCCGAGCCGTCGAGCTTGTCCCGATCACAGACGACAACGATATCCGGTTGCACCACGTTGGAGGCGCCATCATCGGCCTCGTCCGCTTCAGGAAGCCTGACATCAAAGGGGGCGATGAAAACCTTGCACGGCTTATCCAGGAGGTAGGTGGCTATTTCACGAAAGAGCTCCCCCGCAATCTCCTGATGCCGCCGGGACGGCGCCGGACTCATGGCGTAGGCGTCGCCGTTGATGATCTCCCACCGCTCATCATCGGGCCACTCCCGATACTCCCGATAGCTCCACTTCTCGGCGTGGCGAACCCTGGGGACGGCCATACTCACACTCCGCTCATGACGGCCTGCTGCTCATCACCTGGAAAGTTTCTCTTCAAGAACCACCTCCGCCATTCGCCGCAAACGAAGCTCCAGAGGGGCAAAGTGAACATATATAGACGTGTTACCGTTTAAATTCAAGAAAGTTCTTAACTACCCGGATCAGGGAGAAGGGGGGAACGGTTACGAACCCAGGCGGAGAATTGCTCCGCCGCCAACGGTGGCGAGTAGAGATACCCCTGCACCTCATCGCACCCCAGGTCGCGCAGCAGCTCCAGCACATCGTTTCGCTCCACCCCCTCGGCTATCGTCTTCAGATTGAGACTCCGGGCCAGCTGGATGATGGCCCGAACTATGGCCCGATCGTCGGCGTCGCAGACGATGTCGTCCACAAAAGAGCGATCGATCTTGAGCTTATTAACCTTGAACTGCTTCAGGGTGGAGAGGCTTGAGTAGCCGGTCCCGAAATCATCGATGGCGATACGGATACCGCGCTGGAACAGCTCGGCCATGATCTTGATCGCGCGCTGCGGATCGTCCATGGCCACAGCTTCCGTAAGTTCCAGCTCCAGCTCCCCTGCCGGCAACCCGGCCTTCTCGATGATCCGGATCACCAGCTCCGGCAGATTGGGACGCCGGAATTGCGCCGCGGAGAGATTAACGGCGACGACCAGTGGCGGCAGTCCCTCCTCTCGCCAACAGCACGCCTGTTCAACCGCACGTTGAAGCACCCAATCGCCGATCTCCATGATCAGTCCGTTGTTTTCGGCTATGGGAATGAACTCTGCCGGAGAGATCGCGCCAAACTCCGGATGAGTCCAACGCAGGAGCGCTTCGGCGCCGATGACGCCTCCGTCACGCAGCGAGACCTGGGGCTGATACTGCAGGGAGAGTTGTCCGCGTTCCAAGGCATGATGCAACGCATTGGCCAGGGAGAGGGTGCGCAACGAACGCGCCTGCATCTCCTCGGTAAAAAAGCGGTAGTCATTGCGGCTGTCGCGCTTGACCTGGTACATGGCTGCGTCGGCATTCCTGAAAAGCAGGTCCATGTCGGCGCCGTCCTCCGGATACATGGCGATACCGATGGAAAGGGTTGTCCGGAGCTCATGGAAGCCGATGAGATACGGTTGCGAAATAACCTGGAGGAGTTTGAGCGCCACGTGCATCGCACCGGCGGCGTTGGTATCGGCGAGAATCAGGACAAACTCGTCGCCCCCCAGGCGGGCCACTGTGTCGCCGGCGCGCAGCTGGGCGACGAGGCGGCGCCCGACTTCGATCAACAGTTGATCGCCGACGTCGTGCCCCAGGGTGTCGTTAATAGTCTTGAAGTGGTCCAGATCGAAAAACAGCACGGCGAGCGGCTGGCCGCTGCGGTGGGCGAGGGTGAGGGCATACGCACAATGATCGTTGAGCATCACGCGGTTGGGTAGGCCGGTGAGCTGGTCAAAATAGGCGAGATGCTGAATGCGCGCCTCGGCATTCTTGCGCTCGGAGATATCCCGAATGACGCCGTGCAGCTCCACCTGGCCGCTTCTTTGGTTCAGCGCAAGATTGGTGACGACTTCGGTCCAGACGGTGGCGCCGTCCTTGCAATGTTGCTCGACCTCCTCTATGGCAAAATCTCCGCTGCTGCGACGTTCCGCCAGAAAATCCGCCATCCGCGCGGTCAGGAGTTCACGAGAGAGCGCCCTCCCCTCCTGAGCCACTCCTGAGTCGTTCGGCCCTGCCATGAACTCCTCCGCTGTATAGCCGCAGAGCCGGAACACCGATGGGCTGACGTAGAGAAAGCGCCCGGTTACCGGATCCAGCGTCCAGATGACGTCGGTGATGCTCTCCGTGATCGCCCGGTACTTCTCCTCACTCTCGACGATGACCTCCGCCATCCGCGCACGCTCGGCGTCCTCCAGAAAACGATCGAAGGCAAAGTCGATGTCCCTGGCCATCTCCATGAGCAGCTCTTGGGCAGCGGCGTCAAATCCGTTCACCTCATCGGCATACAGGGTCATGGCGCCGATGACCCTGCCCGCACGATGGAGAGGCAAGGCCGCGGAAGCGGCCCAGCCAAAGCGGCGGCCGCGTTCATGCCAGGGGGTAGTAGACGGTTCATTCACGAAATCCTGACACCAGACCGGCCGATTCTCGCGCATGGCGGTCCCGGTCGGACCGCGGCCATGCTGGTCGTCACGTTCCATGGAAATCCGGATACCGCTCAGGTAGGCGGTCCCGTCGCCGAAACAGGCGGCAGGCTTCACCAGCCGGTCATGCTCATCCAGCAGGCCGATCCAGGCCATCTTCATCCCGCCGAAGGTCACCGCACCGCGACAGATCTGCGGCAAGAGTTCAGTCTCATTTTTACAGCGCACAATGAGTTGATTGCAGTGGCTCAAGGCAGCGTAGAGCTTTGAGAGCCGTCGCACGTCGGCCTCTGCGCTCTTGCGGTAGGTGATGTCATGGGAAAGCACGACAAAGCGGGGGGATCCGTCCGGCTCTGACGGCTTTTTCGCAACGGAGAGCTCAAACCACATGGCCCCATGGCTGAGCTGCAGCTTGATCTGCCGGCCGGTGGACCAGCCGGTCGAATTCGCTTCCTGCAGCGCCGCCATGCAGACAGATGCCGCATCGGGCGACAGCACCTCGCTCACCCTCCTCCCCAGCAGCGCCTCAGGCGGCGCCGCAAGCTGCTCCACACGCGTTGCGTGCACCTCAATATATCGCCCGTCCAGGTCGAGCTCGAACAGAAGATCGGGGATCGCCCCCAGGGTGGCCGCCAACTGCTCCCGGTTGCGCTCCGCGGCAGCCGTTGCCCGTCGCAGCTCATCACGGAGCTGGGTCAGTTCAACGGCTCCCGACTCAACCTGACGCCGTACTCTGCGATGGCGCAGGGCCATCGCCGGCAGCAATAAGGCGGCCAGGAGGTAACCGCCGTAGCGGAGCAAACCCGTGAGGAAAAGTGGCGTCATCCCGGTCACCATCGGGTCATGAACTCGCGGCGGGGAACGGCGCCCCGGCGCAGACGGCAGGAAGAGACCGCCTCACTTCGGCAAAAAGCAGCTCGATCTCAATGGGCTTGGTGAGATAGCCGTCAAATCCCTGGCTCAGGAGCAGCTCAAGTTGCTCCCCCATGGCGCGGGCGGTCAGGGCGATGATCACCGTGTGGCGGCCGCTCTCCTTTTCACGCTCCCTGATGGCGGCGGTGGCCTCGATGCCGTTCATGATCGGCATCTGGACATCCATCAGGACCAGGTCAAAGCCACCCCGCTCCCATGCCGCCACTGCTTCCCCACCGTCGCGGGCCTCAACGACGGTATGCCCGACGTTCTGCAGGGCATGTGCGGCAACCATCAGATTAATCTCCATATCGTCCACGAGGAGTATCCGCAGAGGCGGGCCGGTCCAGAGGGGAGGCACACTATCGCTCTTCTTGAGGTCGTGGGGCTGAACCACCACGTCGTTCACAACAAAGGGGAGCTGAAGGTAGAAGCTGCTGCCGGCGCCTTCCCTGCTTTCGACCCAGATCCGCCCCTTCATCAGCTCGGCCAGCCGGCTGCAGATGGAAAGGCCAAGACCGGTCCCCCCGTACTGACGTGTGGTGGAGGCGTCCGCCTGGACAAAGGGTTTGAAGATCTTCGCCATGACCTGGGGAGTGATGCCGATGCCGCTGTCCGTAACCCCTATCTTCAACAGCACCACGGCGCCATGGCGCTCGCTGACCTCCACCGAGATCCGGATCCCCCCCCTGCTGGTGAACTTGATGGCGTTCCCCAGCAGGTTGAGCAGGATCTGTTTCAACCGCAGTTGGTCACCGGTCAGGTTGTCCGGGACCGAGGCCGGGATCTCTGCCTGGATAGTGAGCCCCTTGCTCTGGATAAGGGCGATCTGGGCCGTGATGACCTCTCTGATGCTCGCCCCCAGACTGAAAACTCTCTGCTCCAGCTCGATATTGCCCGATTCGATCTTGGAAAGGTCGAGGATGTCGTTGATCAACGACATCAGGGAGTCCGAGGAGGTTCTTATGGCTGCCAGGTAGCCCCGCTGTTTTTCGGTCGGCTGGGTGTACTCCAGGAGTTGCGCCATCCCCACGATGCCATTCATGGGGGTGCGGATCTCGTGGCTCATGTTGGAGAGGAACTCGCTCTTGGCCCGGTTGGCGGATTCAGCGGCGGTGCGGGCCAGCTCAAGTTCCTGTTCGTACCGTTTGGTGGCCGTGACATCACGGGCCGAGGCAAAGATTACCCCGTCATCCCCGCTGAAATATGCCCCCCATGACAGCCAGCGGACAGAACCGTCCGGGCAGAGATAGCGGTTCTCAAAGGCAATGGTGACGCCCCCCTGGAGCAGTCGCGCCACTTCGTCAAGCGTCTTCTGACGGTCCTCGGGGTGGATGAATTCGGTGACCGGCGCCGACAACAACTCGGCCTCGGAGTAGCCCAGGGTCGCCATGAAGGCGGGGTTTATCTTCTTGAAGTAGCCGTGGGTATCGACCATGCACATGAGGTCGGATGACGTAATGAAGAATTTGAAATAATGCTCCCGTTCTGTCTCAACCTGCTTCTGCTCGGTTATATCCTCCACGTTCCAGACAAAACCGGCCTCGGGCCGTTGCCAATCTACAGCCTTCGCCTGGAGGCGGGCGCAGAAGCGGGCGCCGTCCTTGCGTTGCATCTCCATTTCGGTACGATAGGGAAGCCCTTGGGCGAGCAGCGGATAGGCTTCTTCCCCCAGCCGTTGGTACACCTCCTCTGAAGGGTAGAGCTTGCGGCACTCCGCATTGACCATCTCCGTGGAGCTGTAGCCGAAAATGTCGCACATGGCCCTGTTGGCCCAGGCTATGGTGCGTTTTTTGACGAGGCTGATGCCGATGCCGGAAGTGTCCAGGATGGTCAACTGCTCCAGCATCAGCTCCTGCAGTTGACTCTGCAGATTGCGGCTTGCGTTCACCTCCTGCTCCAGAATCCCCGCCTGCGTGTGAATCTCCGCCATTGTCCGACGAACTCTACGGGTGCCGACCCCGATGACTCCGAGACCGACCAACCAAGCCAGAGCATGAGTCTGATAAATGCCACGCGTGTGTTCTCCCATCATAGCGTAAATTGGCTCCAGCGGGATCGACTCGCTCAGCCCCCCACGCACCTCCCCCTCACGATATCCCTGGGCTGCATGGCATTTCAGACACGCTTTTTCGGTAATGAACGGCTTCATGAAACGAAGGTACTGTTTGCCGTCTATCAGTTCTACCCGGGCCACCTCGGTGGCGCCCCGTTCAAACGCCAGGAGAGCCTCCCTCTCCCAGGGGTCGGGTGCGTTGGCGGGCCTGATCGGCTTGAGGCTGGTAATATGCCCCCTGTTCATCTCCCCATGCCCCTGTTCCCGGGCCATTTCGAACACCTGGCGGGTCATGTAGGCAGGGTTCATCAGGGTCAGCTGTCTGCCCGAAGGGGTGACTATATCCCGCTCGGGTGTGTTTACAAGATAGGGATTGGGCGGGGTGACCGCCGCCACCGGGACATACACCCCCCCATTGCGGGAAGCCCACCTGCGGTAGACGAGATCCTTATCGAAAAACGCCTTCCCCTGCAACTTGCCGAGCAACAGCACCTCTTTCTGATGCTCCCGGCAATTCCAAAGCCCTGAAAAAAAAACCAGCAGGGTCCAGAACACCGCAACTATCACTCCATAGCGTCTGATGCGGGGTTCCTGGCCTGTTCCTGATTGATGGTTTCGGTGCATGTAACGCTCCATGTTGACTGCATTAAAATCCAGGGGATACCACCGATGAACAACCCAAAAGTCCTGACAGCTCTGTCAGGCTCTGCTCGGCCACGGTAAACTCCAGCCGCTCAAGGTCCCGTTCCAGCCGGGTTACCGTCTCCGACCACTCTCCGACTCCCAGCTGCAGCCGCAACGTGGCGAAGCAGCGCTTGGCCTTCAGGTTGCGCTGGCGCAACAGGGCTGCCAGTTCGAGGAGCTGACGCTCCAGCAACGGCCGATCCAGTGGGATGGAAGAGCCCGGGGAGGGCTGCCCGTCCGGCAGCTGTCCCAGCCCGGCAAGCACCGGCGTGAGGGCTGCGGCAAGTGACGCCACGCAACCTTCGAACCAACGGTTCTCTTCCTGCTTCAAGGCCTGTTCCAACGACTCAGCCGCGGCGGCCACTGCGGTCATCGACAGGTTAGCCGCCACACCGTGCAGGGTGTGGGCGGTAAGGTGCGCCCCCCGGAGATCGCCCGACGCCAGATAGCTCCGCAGGCGCTCCACCACACCGGACCACTCACTGCTGAAATTTCGGAGCAGCTTCAAGAGCAATTCCCCATTCCCCGAGAGACGGGCAAGAACGGCCTTCAGCTCGATACCGGGGAGTGGGGTCAGGAATTCCGGGAGCTGGAGCTCCTCTGCCGGCGCCGGCGGGGGAGCTCCGGGATCATCACCGGCCGGCCCAATCCAGCGGGTCAGGGCCGCCAGCAGGGGGACCGGTTCGATGGGCTTGGCCAGATGGTCGTTCATCCCATGAGTCAGGCACTGCAGGCGTTCCGACTCCAGGGCGTGGGCGGTCATGGCGACGATCGGCAGATCGGTGAGTCCCAGGGTCTCCCTGATGAATCTGGTGGCCTCAAACCCGTCCATCTCCGGCATCTGCAGGTCCATGAGGACCGCGGCAAAGCGCGACGGATCGGCGCCAAGAAGTGCGATCGCCTTCAGGCCGGTCGAGGCGACATCGACCACGAGCCCGAATCCTTCAAGCATCTCCCGGGCCACCTGCTGATTGATGACATTGTCTTCCACCAGCAGGACCCTGGCGCCGACCAGGTGGAGAGGCGGAGTGAGCTCTTCGCAGCCACTCTCCGAAGCGAGGTCGTCCACCATATTCACGGAGAGCGGCACGGTTACGGTGAAGGTGCTGCCGACGCCGAAGGCGCTCTGCACACTGATCTCGCCTCCCATGAGGGTCGTCAGCTTCCGGCTGATAGCCAGCCCCAACCCGGTGCCGCCATAGCGGCGGGTGGCGGAGCTGTCAGCCTGGGAGAACGCCGTAAAGAGCCGCTCTTGCTGCTCGGGCAGCAGCCCGATACCGGTATCGCGCACCGAGCAGCGGAGCAGGGAGTGATCGTCTATCCCGGCCACCAGATCCACGGTCACCTCCACCGTCCCCTGTTCCGTAAACTTGACGGCGTTGTTCACCAGGTTGAGAAGGACCTGTCCCAGACGGAGGGGATCACCGACCAGGCAGCAGGGGACCGAAGGATCCCGGGAGAAACGAAGTTCCACCCCCTTCTCCTCGGCCTTCAGCGCGACCATGGTGCTGATTCTTTCCAGCAGCTGTTCCAGACTGAAAGGAATCTCTTCCAGCTCCAGTTTGTCCGCCTCGATCTTGGAGAAGTCGAGGATGTCGTTGATGAGCCCCAGCAGGGCATGGGCCGAGCTTTGAATCTTGGTGAGGTAATCCTGTTGCTTGGGAGTCAGGTCGGTCTTGAGGGCCAGGTAGCTGAGGCCAATGACGGCGTTCATGGGGGTTCGGATCTCGTGGCTCATGTTGGCCAAAAATTCACCCTTGGCTCGGTTAGCCGCCTCTGCCGCCTCTTTGGCCCCGGCAAGCTCCTCTTGGGCCTGTTTGCGTTCGGAAATCTCCGCTTTTAACCCGGCGACCAGATCAATGGCCATGGCGTCAAAGGTAGCTGACAACTCTCCGAATTCATCATGCGACCCGGTGGCGCTCCGCACCGACAGGTCCCCATGTGCGGTTGCCTGAACAGCCTGGTGCAGCTTCAACAGAGGAGAGAGCACGCGGCGCTGCAACAGGACGGTTATGACCGCCAGGATCAGGAGCATCAGGACCGGGATGGTAATGGTCAGGATCCGGTACGCGGACTCTGTTTTCTCCCGGTGGCTGACCGTTGTGATCCCCCAGCGGTACACCGAATCGGCAAGAATCCGGGTGCCGGCGTACAGTTGATTGAGCAGCAGATTTTTTTGGCGGGTTTCCAGGCTGCTCTTCTCGGGAAGCAGACTCCCCAGCTGCTGAAATAATCCGGGCAACAGCTTTGCCTCAATGAGGGCCTCTTGGGAGACAGGGACGTCATCGTCCACGCCAGCCTCCAGAATCAAGATTAGGGCGGCGTGTTTCGCCCGCCACTGTTGAGCTGCCCGCTCTTCGCCGTACGAGGCATATTCATGAGCCAATACCAGCAGATCCGAGACGTTATTTGCGGCGGTCTGCGCCCGCTGCTGCACAAGCGAAACGTTGGCCAACTCAGTCGTGAGAAACCAGCTGGTGGTGGCGAGACTAACCACCATCACGATGGCGACGGTTAGAGATGCCTGGAGCAGCGTCCTGATGCGCATAAGTTACCTGATGATGGTGACGGCTGCCGGGCTGACCCTGCTCAACGGCCCCGGATTGACGAAATTGAGATAGTTGGGAGATTTTGATCCGTCAACCAGCCGCTCCTGCCGGGCCCAGCGGGCTTCGCCCTCCAGGGTAGTGAGCAGCGATTGATCCAGTGAGAGGCGATAATTGTACCGCGGCCAGATCCAGTCAACGAAATCATTCTCCAGCTTGAGTCGATTCAGGAGTATGGCCTTGGCCTCCTGCGGCCGTCTCTTGATGAACTGCTCGGCGCGATCCAAGGCGCGCAGAATTCCGACCAGCTCGTCATCACGAATGCCGAAGAGTTTTTTGTTCACAATGAGGTTGAAGGTAAGCCTGTAGACGGTGGACTTGGGCAGCAGCTTGGCCCCCGTCACGGCTTTGCAGGCCTTGAAGGGGAATGGTTCCCAGATCGCGATGGCGTCCACTTCTCTCTTTTTCAGCGCCTCGACCATGGCCTCGGGCTGCAGGTTGCGCAGCCGCACCGACGTGGGATCGACCCCGTTCAGGAGAAGCAATGTTTCCAGAAAGTAGTGGCTGGCGGCCCCGGTTACCGTGCCGATGAGTTTCCCCGCCAGTTGCCTCGGTTGATCGATGCCCGTATCGGCACGGGTGACGACCTTCACATCGTCATCGCTGGTCACAAACGAGGCAATCACCGCAAAATCGTTACGTTGGAAGCTGTTGAACATGACAACCGCTTCCGATGAGGTCGCAAGGTCCGCGGAGCCTTCAAGCAACTGCTGCATGGTACGATGGCCGCCGACAACTTCGTTTATCCTGACCTTCACTCCCTCCGCCGCAAAATAGCCCTGGCTGTCTGCTACATAGAAAGGGAGCGATAAGGGAGTCTGCGATACCGATATCCTGAGAGGCTCCGCAGATGAGACAGGAGAAACCCACAAGAACATCAATAAGAGGAAATAAAGTACATACATGATGCCCGCCGAGAATAATATCGTGAGGTTATAGATTTAGAATAAGTGCAATATACCGTAGCCCCTGGAACCTTGTAAATATTTATCACTGATTACCCAAGTCATCCAATACAATCACTCTACGATCTGCCGACCTCTCCGGACCGGTAGGGCTCTGTGCAACACCGGCAGGTTGATCCGCCGGGCAATCTCCTCGATCGGGTCCCAATTTTTCAGATTTTTCAGCATCACTCCCTCCCTTTTACCACAACAAAACAAACCGGCAGCGGGGATCATGAAGCTGCCCCCGCAACACCGGTCATGGTAATGCGCTATCGTCGGGCCAGCCATCACCGCGTGGTAACGGGCCATCGATCTGCTACTCTCTATTTTCCCGTTCCTCGTCGGCAAACACGCCGGCGCTACACTGCAGCTCTTCGCTGTTGAAGAGCTGATCGATGTCCAGGATGATCATGAACTGGTCGTTATATTTCCCCATCCCCTTGATGAAGTCGGTCCGGAGGTGGGTACCGATCCTGGGGGGAGGTTCGATCTGTTCAGGCTCCAGCTCCAGGACCTCTTGGACCGAATCGGCCAGGGAGCCGAGGACCGTGGTCACGCCGTCCTGACAGACCTCCACGACGATGATGCAGCTGTTGACGCTCCGCTCCGCGGGGGGAAGCCCGAACTTCTGCCCCATATCCATGACCGGCACAACGCTGCCGCGCAGGTTGATCACCCCCCGCATGTAATCGGGAGTCTGAGGGATCTTGGTGATGGCGACGACATCAAGAATCTCCCGGACCTTGGCCACATCAACGGCGAAGAGTTCGTCCCTCAGCGTGAAGGAGAGGTATTGAGTGGTTTTCGTAATAGCGGTGACGCTCATGGTCCCCTCCACAATCGGTGCCTGGTAATCGGGGACCGATGAACAGGAATGGGAACCCACGACTGGTCCCCATTCCCCGGTCCCCGCTTTTAAAACTTCTCAAAGTTACTATCCGTCTGGTCGCCGTTCTCCATGATCAGGTCATGCCCCACCACCTTCTTTGCTCCGTAGCCGTTGGCAGCCCCCTTGGAGAGAGCGGCAGACGGCTTCCGGGGGGCGGCCTTGGGGACCATCCGCAGCTCCCGCCGGGCCGAGACGGCTGCCACTCCCGCGGTACCGATCTGGAAGAAGGCTACGGTGGACTGCAGCTGTTCCGCCTGGGACGAAAGCTCTTCGGCGGTGGACGCCATCTCCTCGGCGGTGGTGGCGTTCTGCTGGATCACCTGATCCAGCTGCTGGATCGCCTTGTTGATCTGCCCCGAACCGCTCTCCTGCTCCCGGCTGGCGGCGTTGATCTCCTGCACCAGTTCGGCGGTCTTCTGGATGTCCGGTACTATCCGGTTGAGCATCTCCCCTGCCCGTTCGGCCACCTCTACGCTGGACGCCGAGAGTCCTGAGATCTCCCGGGCTGCCTGCTGGCTCCGTTCGGCCAGCTTGCGCACCTCGGAGGCGACCACGGCGAACCCCTTGCCGTGCTCCCCGGCCCGGGCCGCCTCGATGGCCGCGTTCAACGCCAGCATGTTAGTCTGGCGCGCTATCTCCTCGATGATGGTGATCTTCCCCGCGATCTCCCGCATGGCCACCACGGTCTGCGCCACCGCTTTCCCTCCGGCCTTGGCGTCGGCCGCCGCCTTGACCGCGATCCGGTCGGTCTGCTGGGCATTGTCCGCATTCTGCCGGATGTTGGAGGTCATCTGCTCCATGCTGGAGGAGGCCTCTTCGGCGGCTGCGGCCTGTTCTGACGCCCCCTGGGACATATTTTCGGCCCCGCTGCTCAGCTCCACGGCGCCGGCAGCCACGTTGTCGGCGGCGACCTTCACCTCGCCCACCACGGCGGTGAGCTGCCGGACCATGGCGATCAGGGATTTCATCAGCTCGTCTTTATCCGAGCGCTCCTTGAGATCCACCATCAGGTTGCCGCCCGCCACCTCTTTGGCCCCCGCGGCAATCAAGTTCAGCGCCTCGATGAGGACGTTGAGGTTGCTCTTGATGACGTTGTACTGCCCCCGGTAGTTGTCAGTGATGACCGGCGGCATATCTCCCTTGGAGATCCGCTCTACGTACGTTGCGGTGACCATGAGCGGGTTGACGATGTTGGTGATGGTGTCGTTGACCCCGGCCACCAGCTTGTGCCACCCCCCCAGGAAGAGAGCCGCGTCGGCCCGCTGCTCCAGTTGGCCATCGGCGGCGGCCTTGATGATCTTGTCGGTCTCGGCCAGCAGTTCGTTCATCATCTTGACCACGGCGTTGAGGTTGAGCTTGATGACGTTGTACTGCCCCTTGTACTCGGTGGAGATCTGGGGAGGGATGATCCCCCGGGCCACCTGGTCCACGTAGTCGGCGGTGACCATGAGCGGGTTGACGATGTTGGTGATGGTGTCGTTCACCCCGACCACCAGCTTGTTCCACCCCCCCTGGAAGAGAGCCGCGTTGGCCCGCTGCTCCAGTTGGCCATCGGCGGCGGACTTGATGATCTTGTCGGTCTCGGCCAGCAGTTCGTTCATCATCTTGACCACGGCGTTGAGGTTGTTCTTGATGATGTTGTACTGCCCCTTGTACTCGGCGGTAATCTGGGGAGGGATGATCCCCCGGGCCACCTGGTCCACGTAGTCGGCGGTGACCATGAGCGGGTTGACGATATTGGTGATGGTGTCGTTCACCCCGACCACCAGCTTGTTCCATCCCCCCTGGAAGAGAGTCGCGTTGGCCCGCTGCTCCAGTTGGCCATCGGCGGCGGCCCTGATGATCTTGTCGGTCTCGGCCAGCAGTTCGTTCATCATCTTGACCACGGCGTTGAGGTTGTTCTTGATGACGTTGTACTGCCCCTTGTACTCGGCGGTGATCTGGGGAGGGATGATCCCCCGGGCCACCTGGTCCACGTAGTCG
>CAIOGM010000115.1 GCA_903857795.1 uncultured Geobacter sp. | reverse complement strand
CTGGCGGAAATAGAATCCGCGGAGAATACTGTCATTCAGGTTGGCATCGCAGAGAAAACGAAGTGGAAAAATACCTTGGCCCCGGTCTGCCTAAAACGGCAAATAACCTCGGCCCCGGGGGTGGCAAATAACTTTGGCCCTACCCCTGCTAAAGTGGAAAATTACCATGGCCCTCGACAGGTTGTCTATGGGATCGCCTGCCCCGAGGGGTGCACGCACACTGGTGAGATCGTCTATTCCCGGTGGCGGGAAGTGCCGCTTCCGGAAACAATCACGATTGCTGATGGGAATACCGCTCTTGAAATCCGGCCGGATGTCTTCGGGTATGAACCGACGACCGTTCACGGCCTTGTGGAATGGTACTTGAACTTCGCCCATCATGACCTGTTCTGCGCCTATGGTGGTCCTTTACTGGCACAGGATGAATTGCAGGTGGCCGAACATCCGGCACTTGGGTCATTACGGGAAGCATTGTTGGATTATGGAGAACCGTTCGGTACTGTTGAGGACGGCATGCCGACTCCGGTCTTGATTCGCAATGTCGAACGCCGCTGTGTCATCGATACGCAACCAAACCTGAAGGAAGGGCGACCTTACGGCTTGTATGGTAACAATTTTTACTGCGCCAGTAGAGAAGACATCGTCCGTGCCGTGAAACCGATTGTGCCTCCGACCGTTTCAAACGTCATCGCCATTGAGGCCCCTGCCTATGGTGAGAGTACATATACCTTCGAGGAAGTAAGTTACATTTTAACGACGGCGTTCAGCGGTTTTGCTGCCGCCCGCCAGGAATCCCTTGACAATGGTGCCCAAGAAGTAGCCATCCATACCGGTTTCTGGGGATGCGGGGCATATGGCGGTAACCGGATGCTGATGACGATTCTTCAACTGCTTGCCGCTAACCTGGCCCAGATCGAGCATCTTGTATTTCATACTGTTGATGAGAATGGGGCTTATACCGTCCAGCAGGCACTAATACTGTTCGATGTTGATTTCTGTAGTGGAACATCTCGACAACTATCTGAACTCATCGATCAAGTTATTGCTTACGGGTTCGAGTGGGGAGAGAGTGACGGGAACTAATCTTTGAGGATCACAGGTTATGACAGCACTATTTGAACGATTTACAGTTTTCTGGACAGTTTTTGGCCCGGACTCTCCAGTTCTTATGCCTCTACCAGACGGTGAAATGCATTATTACGACCTGACTGAAGATACCAGTTTCCCTGTCTACATTTCAGGGAAACAGCTTGAGGAATTTGACGACTCCCAGTTTGATTCATTGGAGGTGACTCCAATGAACATGGTGGCCGGTGCGCTGCTTGGGTGTCGTCCTCCTCGTGCATATTTACCTTTTCACGGTCCGTCCGACCTGCGACCCTTGTTGAGTGACTATCTTGACCGGTACTCGAAAGATCTTGGCTACAAGAAACTGGAAGATCTTGTCTTGGAATTGTCGAGTATCTTGCGAAGCACAAATGGCAGTGGCGCTTCGATAGCGGTCCTGAAAAATTCCGAGAACCTTAACGTCAATTTTCTCAAGATATTGAACGATCTTCTGTTGGATTTGTGGCACCGTCTTGCCGAGAGGGACGACAGCAAACTACCGGAAGCTGTTTTGGAATTTTATGCTTACCTCAACAAGGTGAAAATTGATGAGTTGCATCCTGAGTCAATCGAGTGGTTCAACTATGCCCGTGCCGTAGTGCTCTTATATTTCGATGTCACGAACATTCACGAAATC
Organism: uncultured Geobacter sp.; assembly: GCA_903857795.1. Taxonomy (GTDB): domain Bacteria; phylum Desulfobacterota; class Desulfuromonadia; order Geobacterales; family CAIOGM01; genus CAIOGM01. The sequence continues at coordinate 74,533 of CAIOGM010000115.1, read as the reverse complement.
AGTGCGGAAGTTCTGACTGAGGCCATATTGAGAAATGACCATCCTGGGCGCCGAGAGCGGTTAAACAGGCTTCGACAGGAGCGACGATTCGATCGGAGACTTTTTTGACATGTCTTGAACAAGGGTAGTCACCAGGGGGGCAGGATCATGAGTAAGCAACTTTCCATTACACGTGCCGACATTGAAGACCACCGGAAGAGACTTTTTTTGTCGGCGCAGCGGACGCAAATTGCAATTGCGGAACTTGCAGGCGGCAGAGACCCGATGGCATTCCTATTTCGGCTCAAGTTCCAACAAATCGGCTGCGATCCGTGCACAGAGTAGCTAATCTGATGGAGTAGAACTAACCGCCCCCCATTCCAACCCGTCGGGACTGCTACGGACACGTGCCTAACCCCACTCAGCCTTTACCGGTACACTAATTTGGTTATCTGTATAACGGTGCAGAAAGATATTACCCGAAGCAAACGCCATCTCTTTGATGAAGCCACTGAGTTTAAACGTAACATCGCGGACGTCATATGTGGCAGTCCAGCCATATATGACAGGCCACGTTGACGGATTTCCCTTCCCCCCACAATGCTCTATTTTGTTTAATCCAGCCCAATCAATCTGTTACACACCCGGTTCCCTGTAGTTATCTGCGGCACGTTAGTTGCTCGTATCGCTTCACTGACTGCTTCCTTTGGGGGTGGGTATTTCCTGGCCCCAAATCACTTCAAAAAGACCCGAAAAGGAGGATTACACGCCATGAGCAAAGTAATCGGAATCGATCTGGGAACAACCAATTCCTGCGTCTCGATCATGGAGGGTGGTGAGCCGGTCGTTATCGCCAACTCCGAGGGGGCCCGCACTACGCCTTCAATGGTGGCAATTTCAGAGAGCGGGGAACGTCTGGTGGGGCAGCAGGCTAAACGCCAGGCGGTCACCAATCCGGAAAACACCCTGTATTCAATCAAACGTTTAATTGGACGCAAATTTGATACAGAGGCGGTCAAAAAAGATCTCGCCATCTCTCCTTTCAAGATCATCAAGGCCGATAATGGCGATGCCTGGGTTGAGGTTCGCGGCAAGCGCTATTCCGCACCGGAGATCTCGGCCATGGTCCTGCAGAAGATGAAAAAGACCGCCGAGGATTACCTGGGAACCAGCGTAACCGATGCGGTCATTACCGTACCGGCTTATTTCGATGATTCTCAGCGGCAGGCAACCAAGGATGCCGGCAAAATCGCCGGATTAAACGTCTTGCGCATCATCAACGAACCGACGGCAGCCGCCCTGGCCTACGGTCTCGATAAGAAGAAAGATGAGAAGATCGCTGTCTTCGACCTGGGTGGGGGTACCTTCGACGTCTCTATTCTGGAGCTTGGCGATGGCGTGTTCGAGGTCAAATCAACCAACGGGGACACGTTCCTGGGAGGAGAGGACTTCGATCAGCTGGTCATTGACTGGATCGCCGGCGAATTCAAAAAAGACCAGGGCATTGATCTGCGCGGCGACAAGATGGCTCTGCAACGCCTGAAGGAAGCAGCAGAAAAAGCCAAATGCGAGCTGTCGACATCGGTGGAAACCGACATCAATTTGCCCTTCATAACCGCCGACGCCTCAGGACCGAAGCACCTGGCCCTAAAACTCTCCCGTGCCAAGCTGGAGTCGATCTGTGCCGACCTGTTGATCAAGCTGGACGGTCCCTGTCGCACTGCGCTCAAGGATGCCGGGTTATCTGCCAGAGATATTGACGAGGTCCTGCTGGTAGGCGGCATGACCCGCATGCCGGCCGTTCAGAAAATAGTAGAGAACATCTTCGGCAAGGCGCCCAACAAGGGAGTCAATCCCGACGAAGTGGTTGCTATCGGCGCGGGTATTCAGGGCGGTGTTCTTCAAGGCGACGTCAAGGGCGTCCTGCTGCTGGATGTGACCCCGCTCTCGCTCGGTATCGAGACCTTAGGCAGCATCATGACCAAGTTGATCGAGAAGAACACCACCATCCCCTGTCGCAAGAGTCAAACTTTCTCCACAGCCACCGACAACCAGGCAGCGGTTTCGATCCACGTCCTGCAGGGTGAGCGCGAAATGTCACGCGACAACAAGACTCTCGGCAACTTCGAACTAACCGGCATCCCGGCAGCCCCACGCGGGGTGCCGCAGGTGGAAGTGACCTTCGACATCGACGCCAACGGCATCGTACACGTTTCCGCCACTGATCTCGGAACTGGTAAGGAGCAGTCGATCAACATCACGGCATCGTCCGGTCTGTCCAAGGAAGAGATAAACCAGATGGTCCGAGACGCCGAGGCCCATTCCGATGAGGATAAAAAGAAACGCGAGGCAATCGAGGCCCGCAATCATGCCGACAGCATGGTCTACAGCACCGAGAAGTCACTCAAGGAGTTTGGCAACAAGATCAGCGCGGTTGAAAAGGGCAACATTGAGAACAAGATATCCGAACTGAAAAAACTCATGGAAAGTGAGGACACCGAAGCTATCAAAAAAGGCACCGATGAACTTGCCCAATCAGCCCATAAACTGGCCGAGGCCATGTACGCCAAAGCGCCGGGCAGTGCGAGTGAAGCTGGAGGTGCCGCAGATGCGGCGGGAGCATCAAAACCAAAGGATGACAACGTGGTAGATGCTGAGTTCGATGAAGTGCAGAACGACAAGAAGTAGTCGTTACAGGTAAAACCTGCCTTTCCCTACAGGACCCGGTACCGGAGCAATGTATGTCCGTTGAATTCAAAAACTACTATGACGTTCTCGGCATCTCTTCAAATGCGAGTGATGCTGAAATCAAGAAGGCTTTCCGGAGTCTGGCTCGCACCCATCACCCCGACATCGCCAAAGACAAGGTCGGTTCGGAAATCAAGTTCAAGGAAATCAACGAGGCCCATGAGGTTCTCAGCGACCCGGATAAACGGCGCAAATATGATGAACTGGGAGCGGACTGGAACCGTCCCGGCCGTCAGCCAGGACAACAGGCAGGCGGCTTTAGCAGTGGTGCGGAGGATGGTTCGGAATTCCATTTCGAAGGCACCGGCTTCAGCGATTTTTTCGAGCAGTTCTTCGGCAGTCGCGGCCGTCCCGAAAATGGTTTCAGTGGGGCAGGAGGGGATAAAAGGAGAGGTGAAGCGTTCACGCAACGGGGCCGGGATATTGAGAGTGATATCCTTGTTACGCTTGACGAAATCATACATGGTTCGACGCGCACCCTCAACCTGCAACGGGTTGATTCACGTACCGGTCAATCGACTATGCAGACCTTGCGGGTGAAAATTCCATCCGGTGTTCGGGAAGCGCAGCTCATCCGTCTCATGGGGAAAGGACAGGAAGGCATTGGTGGCGGTGATCCGGGTAACCTCTACTTGCGTGTGAAGTTTGCCAAGCATCCCGATTTTCGGGTACAGGGTGCCAATCTTTATTATGATCTGGAACTGTCTCCATGGGAAGCGGTACTCGGCGCCACTATCCACATCCCAACTCTTGATGGAACAGTGGCATTGAAAGTTCCATCGGGTACAACGGCAGATCGGGAATTCCGTTTGCGTGGTAAGGGGTTGCCATCTGAAAACGCGACTCGGGGTGACCTGCATGCCATTGTCTCTATTCAGGTCCCGGCGTCTCTTACTCCGGAAGAAAATGTTCTGTGGGAACAATTGGCCACAACATCGACGTTTAATCCGAGAGGAACAACATGAGAATACAGTTTGATACGGAGACCCTACCGCATTTTGCCTTAGAGCAGTATCAACCTAAGCCAAATATCCTCTATTCCCTCGATGCTGCCGCACATATCGCTGGTGTACCTCGCCGCTCCATTCTGATTTATTGTCGCGCCGGTCTCGTGCAATCGGTCTTGCTGCCGCCGTATGGGATCATGGCCTTCACTGAAGAGGCGATCCATACCGTACGGCGCATCAAGCATGCGCGAACCGTCCACGGCCTTGATTTGACTTTGCTTAAAACTCTATTTGAGTTGCGCGATGAAGTGGAGCGTCTGCGCTCATCAAGCTGGTTACCATCGAAAAGCTCGGCCACCCCTATGCCAACATCACCTTTCTCGACACCTCCGGCTACGGTGCATCGGAAGGGATGGAACGGGGAGACAATACCGATGAAACCATTGCCCGCGAACATCAGAGGAGGTCAACACTGATAACGAGTCATCTCCCCGTAGCAAACTGGCATCAGGCCATGGGGGACCCGACGATGACCGATGCGATCCTTGACAGGGTGGTGCACAACGCCTGCAAGATGGAACTACAGAGGATTCAATACGAAAACTACTCGCGCATATTGACGTGATCGAACAGCTGTGAGACATTAACCTGCGCCCAGCGACGCACCCCTCAGGGGGTGGCCGACTCCACCGGAACAGGTGGCCGACTTCCGTCGGATTAGGCGGCCGACTTCGTCGGAATACGCACATTGCCTGAAACAACAGGAATGTCTTCGGAGAACGATCATGAGTGATAACGAGCTTCTGCGTAACGATAGCGGTGAGATCGCAACTGAAGAGTTGCTCTACATCCTCTGCGTGGATGACGAAGTGGATATTCTCAAATCTCTAACCCGGGTTTTCCGGAAGGAGCCGTTCGAGGTGTTGACCGCCACCTCCGGCCAGGAGGCGCTGAACATTCTCCGTACCACGAAAAATATTGGAGTGGTTCTGAGCGACCAACGGATGCCGGAGATGAACGGTTCGGAGCTTTTGGGACTGGTAAAAGATCTGGTTCCTGATGCCGCCCGGATGATCTTGACAGGCTATTCCGATCTGGCTGACACCATCTCCGCCATCAACCAGGGGGGAGCCGAGCAGTTCCTGACCAAACCCTGGGAAGATGATGAACTGTTACGCTGTGTGCGGGGCGGTTTTCAGCGATACCAGTTGATCCTGGAGAATAGGCGGCTGCAACAGCAGGAAAAGGAGCTAAATGAGCTCCTGACGGAGTGGAACTCCAATCTCAGGCAAAGGGTCCTGGCACAGACATCCTTGATCCGGAATAAACTTGCAACGACGAAACGGCAGAAGATGAATATTCAGCAGACCAGTGATGCACTTCTCAAGTTTATCGATTTCCTGGAGGGGGATCACCACTGGCTCACCGATCACAGCCGAATTGTTGCGGCATTAACTGTATCCATGACCGACTTCCTTAACCTCTCCCCGGCTCAGCGAAAAGTGTTCAAGACCGCTGCGCTTCTCCATGATATCGGCCTGTTCGACGTCTCCGAGCATATTCTCGATGGCTGTATTCCCTTGATGGGGACTGCCGAATATCGTGAGCATCCCATCAAAGGGGAAGAGCTTCTGGCCATGAACGAGCAGTTCAAGGACGTCGCACTCATCATCCGTCACCATCATGAAAGGTATGATGGAAGCGGCTTTCCCGATGGTCTGTCTGGTGAGCGGATTCCTCTGGGATCACGCATAATCCATATCGCCAGCTTCATTGCTACTACCTATGCCGCAGAAACCGGTGCCGACGCAAAATATCAGATAACCAGCAAGCTGGGTATCGGCATGGGAAGCCACTTCGATCCGGCCTTGGTTTCCGCCGGCTATCGGGCGGTGCAGGAGGTGTTGGTGTCGTCCGGGGGTGATAAGGAATGACAGCTCGGTGGCGTATCGGCCAGCATCGTCTACAGGGTCCGGCTCCTACACCACGATAGTAGAAAGGTTCTGATGCAGTAACGATAGAATTTCCTCCGGCGAACCCATCCTGCCTGAAAACATCACTACGCCATCTATCACAAGAGCCGGTGTCGCCAGCACGCCGTATCTCATAATCCTTTTGATATCTCTCACCACGACAACTCTGCCACTTTTGCCGCTTTCCCGGATTGCTTCCAGAGCATTACTCAAGAGGGTTTTGCACAGAGCACTCCCAGTATCAAGGATTTCAATTTTCATAGATGGCTCCATTGCTGTTTGAGTTCAAATCATTATTGTCACTTTGGAACCATCCTGATTAATTCCTCTGTGCTCAGGTTCTTATTTTCCGACCACCAGTACTTCAAAACTATCTTTGACCAACTCCGGTCGCGGCTTGGGGTTCTCCGCTGTCGGCGCCACGGGTGGATTGAACTTTGCGGCAGGCAGATAAATGTTATGCGTTATCGGGTCGATGGCCATGGTCCGCGAGCCTTGTTGCGTTTTGACCGTCTGCAAGACCTGGAAGTGACCTGGAGACACTTCCCGAGCCACGGTGAGAGTGCCTTCCCCATTGGCGCTGAAGGCCAGTCCGGTCCCGGCATCATAGCCGTTGCCATCGACATTCGCACCGACGGGAATGGTCGCTATCACCTTGCCCGCCTTAATATCCAAGACGGTCATAACCTTACTATGGCATCCGGAAAACAGCCGGCCATGTTGGATATCAAGCCCCATGCCGGTGGGCTCCTCGTAAGGCTTCAACGAGAAGCGTCGAACTTCGCGGGCAGTTACGCCGTCCAGTTCCACGACCTCGTTGGTGTCTTCAATGTTGACGTAAATGGCTCCTTTTCCGTCGGCAGCAGAAAATTCCGGTTTGCCGCCTAACGGTATGGTCTGCACTACCTTGCCAGACAGTGCTTCAAACACCGTGGCGTCATGACTTCGGCCATTGAAGGTGAATACCCTCTTCGAGGCCGGGTCGTAGGTGATGGCATCCGGATTGGTCCCGGTCTTTACGTGGCCCAACACCTTCAACGTCTTCAAGTCGAAGATGGTGGCCGTATTGTCCCGGCCATTGCTGGTGAACCCTCGATTCAGTTCAGGGGCGACCGCAATCCCATGGACACCCGGCGTGCCGGGGATATCGCCCACCACGTTATCTGTCTCGAGGTCAACGACCATGACATGGCTGCTACGGGACAGGTACAGACGCCGGGCCAGGCCGTCAACGGTCAGGTAATCCCACCCGCCTTCACCGCCGACTTCAAGCTTCTTGATGACTCGGTATCCGGAATCGGCGGCATACGCATTGAAGCCGCACAGTAACCAGCAACTCAGCAGCAGCAATTTTTTCAAGATGTTATTCCTCGCAATCACCTTACAGTAGACGTAGCCAGTCAGGAAAGATTACACGATAAGATTCAGTTATCGAGCGGCGAAGCTTCTTCCCCTCACGCCTGCTTCCGGTTGATGAGCCCCCCCACCGCCGCCATGATGTCGGCCGGCAGCACCAGCATCTTGGCATTGGGGGATTCTGCAAGTTTGCGCATCCCTTCAATATAGCGGTTCCCCAGCAGGAACATGGCCGGCAGGTCGTTGTCCCCCACGGCAACGGCAATATCCTTGATCGCCTTGGCTGAGGCGTCGGCCAGGATGATCTGGGCTTCGGCCTCCATCCGGGCCGCCTCCAGGGTCCCTTCCGCCCGCTGGATCATCGCCTGTTTTTCCCCGTCGGCGGCCAGGATCGCCGCCGCCTTCAGCCGGGCCGCGCCCGCCTGTTTCTCCATGGCTTCCTGCATGGTGTCGGAAGGGCGGATATCCTGGATCTCCACCGACTTGACCACCAACCCCCAGTCCACCACGTCGTCGCTGATCTGGCTCTTCAGGAGCGCCTTGATCTTGTCCCGGGACGAGAGGGCTTCGTTGAGGGTCATGTTGCCGATGATCGCCCGCAGGTTGGTCATGACCAGGTTGCGGATGGCATACTTGTAGTCGGAGATGCCATACATCGCCTTCTCCGGGGAGAGGACCTTGATGAAGGCGATGGCATTGCACCAGATCACCGCGTTATCCGCCGTAATGGCCTCCTGGCGTTCAATGTCCAGCGGTTCGTCCATGGTCATCACCCGGTAGGCGACCTGATCGATGTAGGGGATGATGATGTTGAGTCCCGGCTTGAGAGTCTGATGGTATTTCCCCAACCGCTGCACCACATACTCATGCCCCTGGGGGACCATCTTGACCCCGGCGATGATGGTGATGACGACCAGGGCCAGAACGATAAAGACAAATGCAGTGAAGATTCCCATGATTGCTCCTTGTACGGTTATGAAACGGTGAACTACACCTTCCGGACCTTTAGCTTCGATCCCAGTACATCCATGATTTCGCACCGCTCCCCCACGGCCAGGGGTTCATCCGCCACGAACTCCCACTCGTCGGACCCAAGCACCGCCACGGAAAAGCGGACCTTGCCCGCCGGGAAATCACCCGGCTTGACTGCCGAGACGATCCCCCGCTCCCCCTGCACCGACTCCTTCCCCTGCCCTGCCTGGGAGCGTGACGCGGCGTTTTTCAGAAAGCCGAACCAACCGACGGTAAAGGAGAGAACGGAAAAAAACGCAAAGACGGCGCTCTGCATGGTGAGATCGGTTACCCAGCAGGAGACGATGCCGGTGAGGAGCGCCGCTATCCCGAACCAGATCACCACGAAAGAGGGGATCACTATTTCCAACACGATGAGAACGACACCAAGAATAAGCCAGAGGCCAAAATGCATTACATCACTCCTTGCCGCCGGGCAGCTTCAGCTCAGCAGCCGTTTCGGTATTATTTGTATCTGAGCGGAATTTTCTTACTGGCGGGTCGTTCCCCGGAGCAAGCTGCCAGCAGGCTCGACAAAATAATCATTACGATAATCCTTACTCGTAAACTTTGGTATCATTTACTTTCCCATTTATGCTGTAGGTCGACACGCCTCGCTGTACGGTGACAAGGCGTTCCATTCCGGAGACGAGAAACGCCCGCTTCAAGCGGGCGTTTCAGTACAACTCTCTCCGGGTACCCTTCGTTACTTCTCTTTCTTCTTGCGCCCCTTCTTCTCTTTGTCAGAATCCGACTTGACGTTCCCCCGCTTCGCCTTGGCCGGGGCAAGGGCGATCATGGGATTCGCGGCGGAAACCGTGACCGTGGCCGTGGAGTCGGCCAGCTCTTCCTCAAGCGCCCGAACCGTTCCGTCGAAGGAGCGCTTGCTGTCGGGCTTGATCTCCTTCACCTCGGTGGGGAGACCGATCCGGTCGAGAATGGCAATGAACGGCTCGGGATCGAGCTCTTCCACATTGACCATCTTCAGCACATCCCACTCTCCGGTGGCGACCAGCATAGCCGCGGCCACCGGCGGCACACCGGCGGTATAGCTGATTCCCTGAGACTCCACCTCTTCGTAGCATTTCTTGTGGTCCGAAACCTGATAGATCAACACCTCCCGCCGTTTCCCGTCTTTCCACCCCTTGACGAAGTTGCCGATGCAGGTATTCCCCGTGTAGCCGGGGGCCAGGGTCATCGGATCGGGGAGGAGCGCCTTGACGACCTTGAGCGGCACGACCTCCTGCCCGGTGGTGAGGGTCACCGGCAGATGGGAGAGGAACCCGAGGGTGCGCAGCACCGTGAAGACGTTGATGTAGTGGTCGCCAAATCCCATCCAGAACCGGATGCTGTCGGCGTCGATGTTCTTGAAGAGGGAGTGCAGTTCGTCGTGACCGTTCAGGTAGACCGGCTGCTTGCCGACCACGGGGAAATCATAGAGCCGCTTTACCGAGTGGGTCGGGTACTCTTTCCACTGCCGATCGATCCAGGTCCAGACCTTGATGAACTCCCGGAAATTGATCTCCGGGTCGAAGTTGGTGGAGAAATAGCGACCGTGGCTCCCGGCGTTCACATCAAGAATATCGATGGTTTCGATCTTGTCGAAATACCGCTTCACCGCCAGGGCGCAGTAGGCGTTGACCACCCCGGGATCAAACCCGGCGCCGAGGATCGCCGTTATATTTTTCTCGGCGCAGCGCTCCTTGCGCTGCCACTCGTAATTGGCGTACCAGGGGGGCTCTTCACAGACCTTGTCCGGATCCTCATGGATGGCGGTGTCGATGTACGCCGCGCCGGTCTCGATGCAGGCCTCCAGCACCGACATGTTGATGAAGGCGGCCCCCAGGTTGATCACGATGCCTGAGTCGCTCCGCCGGATCAGCTCCACGGTGGCCGGAATGTCCAGAGCGTCGAGGCGGGCCGAATAGAGTCTCCCTTCCGGGTTCTTGAGATGCCCTCTGCGGGTTATGCTCTCGATGATTGCATCACATTTGTCCAGGGTGCGCGACGCGATGCAGATGTCCCCCAGGACATCGTTGTTCATCGCCGCCTTGTGGGCGGCCACGTGCGCCACTCCGCCGGCGCCGATAATCAGTACGTTCTTTCTCATGCTGCTCTTCCTCCTCAGGACAGGGTGTTTTTGTACTCTTCGTAGCCGAAACTGCGCACCAGTTCAACCGCGCCGTTGAGCCTGCGGACCGCAATGGATGGCATGGCGACGCCGTTGAACCAGTTTTTCTTCACCATCGTATAGCCTGCGGTATCGGCGATGCGGACCTCGTCGCCGATCTTCAGCCGCTTCTCCAGCTCGTAGCTGCCGAAGATATCTCCGGCCAGGCAGGACCTGCCGGCGACCATCATCGGGTAGGATCCGGCGCCGGGGGAGGCGAGCCGCGGGCTGGTCCGGTAGATCAGGTGATCCAGGAGATGTGCCTCCACCGAGGCGTCGACGATGGCGATATCGATCTCGTTATGAACCACGTCCAGCACCGTGGTCACCAGCTCGGTGCTGTCGGTGATGGCCGCCTCGCCCGGTTCCAGATAGAGGCGAACCCCGTACCGCTCTCCGAACTCCTTCAGAACCGCGCAGAATCTCTCCAGCTGATACCCCTCTTTCGTAAACGAGATGCCGCCGCCGAGGCTGACCCACTCCATCCGCTCCAGGAGGGGAGCATATCTGGCGCCGATGCTCTCCAGGGCCGCGGCGATGGTGGCCACCTCGTCGTTTTCGCAGTTGAAATGGAACATCATCCCGTTGATGAGCCCAATTACATCCTGGAGCTCCTCATAGTTGCTGACTCCCAGCCGCGAATATCTGCGTGCCGGATCTGCCAGGTCATAGTGGGAGTGGCTGACCCCCGGATTGACCCGCACCCCGACGTTCACTCCGTGGACCCGGTCGCGGAAGAGTTTCAGCTGGGAGACGGAGTTGAAGATCACCTTGTTCGCGAAGGCGCTCACCGCATCCAGCTCTTCGGCGGAGTACGCCACGCTGTAGGCATGCACCTCCTTGCCGAACATCTCATGCCCGAGCCGCGCCTCGAAGAGCGAGCTGCTGGTCGTGCCGTCCATGTATTGCCGCATGAGATCGAACACGCACCAGGTGGAAAAGCATTTCAGCGCCAGAACCGACCGGGCGCCGCTCTCCTGGCGAACCAGCCGGATGATCTCAAGATTTTTTTGCAATCGACTCTCGTCGATGAGGTAATAGGGGGTATGTATCTGCGGCATCGGCGGCCTCTCAAGCTATCTTGTCAGATAAATCAGGTTTCCCAGCATATCAGGTTAATGCCGGATTCGCATTGAAAATGTGTGACGGCTGGACAAAAACAGGTTCACTCCTCTTCGTCCCCGTTCAGGCGCAACGGTTCGGTGGGGTTGGACTCCCCGAAAAATCCATCCGGCTCCAGCCCCATGAACGGCTCATCGGCGTACGGCATGATGCTTCGATCCCGTGACATCATCAGGTAATCCCCAAAGGTTGATTCTCGCATAACGCTCTCCTTTTTGTCCGTTTACCCGCGTTACCGGTCGTAATTCACCCAGTTTCTCGGCCGGCTGATTCTGCTGCAGTTCCTGCTGTAGGTGATCTCGGTGATCGGTGTGATCTTTCTCTCGCTGACCAGCTGGTTGACCTCGTCGGCAGAGAGGATGCGAATCTCCGATCTCAGGTACATTCCTGCCGATCTCTCCACCGGGCTGTTCTTGTAGTAAATCATCGTAGCCTCCCGAACGTAATTTACCTGCCGAATTCGGGTGAAGGGTACGAGATCAAGAACAAGATTGTATGGATGGGAGGTAAAGATTGTGTGAATTCTGCAAAAACGGAAATTTTACCCATCCTCAACTTCATCTCCAGCAATCCCCCACACTGACCTGATAGAAACCAGACATGATCAGACATGGCGACGCCTTCCAGGCAACATCTTCCGCTTCTCCGGCGGCGACTCCGACCCTTCAGGAGATCCGAAACTACCTCGGCGTGGAGGGGGTCCCGCCGGGACTGCTGGCGGCCCATCTCCCCTTCTCCGCCGGCGACTGCACGGCTGGTTCGGAAACTGAGCTTCAGGCCGTGGTCCTGGGGCGCCGGGAGGAGGTCGATCTGCCGCTGATGATCGAACGCTCCAACTATTTCGCCAATATTCTCCGCCGGGCTGCGGCAGGTGATCTCCCCCGGCGGGCGGTCACCGACCTGGAGCGGTTTCTGGGCGCCAACACGGAACAGCTCTGGGACAACAGCTGGGTCCGTTTCCCCCTGAGGCTCCTCAGCGCCAGGGGCGCGGAGCTGCTGGACCGGGATCTCCGCTCCCAGCGGAGCCTCCCCGAAGCCGGGTACCGGAGCGACCGGGAGCGGTTCGTCTTCATGGAGACAGGGGAAGAGTGGCTCCGGATTCCCATCAGCTACCTGCTCCGGCTGACCCTGGTCGAGGCCTCCGGCGGCGCCTTGCACCCCCTGATCGGCGCCACGGCCGACCGGCTCATGGATCATTTCCTGAGTGACAACACCTCGCCGGAGACCCACTCCTTCCAGATCGTCACCTCTCTCCCCGGTGAAACAGCCGGAGTCGGCATCGCCCGGGAGACGGCCCGGCGATATCTGGTGACCCAACTTCTCGTAAGCTATGCCAACCGCGCCTTCAGGCTGAAGGAGCTGGGGCAGGAGTGCCGGGTCTTCTACTCCCCCCATCCGCCGGTACGGCAGAGGGAGCTCAACTCCGCCATCTCCGACTCTTTCTACCGGGAACTGTTCATGAACCCTTGCCTGTCGGGGTGGGACAAGGGGGAAGAGAAGCACTCCTATATGCACCTCTGCCATGAGATCCTGAGTCGGAGTCAACTCAACGCCGTGGCCAAGCTCCGTGATGCGGGGATCCTGCGCCACAACCTCATCGTGCTCCCTTCCACCTCCACCATCAGCCTGGCCAACAACGGCACCCACCTGAGCCTCGGCAGCCGGATGCTGGGGGAGCGCCACCGGGCCGGTGGCGCCGGCACGGAGCGCTGTGAGAAGTACGCGGGGGACCTGGTCATCAAGATCATGGAGCATTTTCTCCCGCTCTTCGTCGGAAGCTACAGCGCCGCCCCCTACCGCTTGGACTTCGCCGATTTTCATCCGGAAAAAGTGCTCGGCTATCTTCCCCACGAGTTGGATTACACCCACCTCCGGATGCTCTGGCGGCGGTGGCGCAAGAAAGCGTCCATCAAGCTCTTCGGTCAGCCGGTGACCCCCTTTGGTCCCACCTGGCTCGATCAGGGGGTGAGCAGGGTCTGCGGCCTCAAGGGAGACTTCGTCACCGACTACCGGCTCATTGACTACATGGTGGCGCTCATGAGCACCGACCGGAGCCCGGCCCTGGACGGTATGCCGGGGAACGACCAGCGGCTCAAGCAGGATCTGGGGGATCTGGGGGTCTTTGACCGGCGGATGGCGCTCTACCAGTTCTGCAAGCTGCGAGAGTACCGGCAGATGGGGTTCTCCGGGTTTGAAGGACGCCATTACAGCCTCTTCGAGAGTCTCACCTCCGATCTGGCCGGGGCCGCCGGTCTCCAGAACCTGCTCCAGTCGCTGGCGCTCCAGTATATCGCCCTGGGAGCGATAACCCATGACGCCATCCCCGACGACCCGTTCATCGAGAGCGAGCGGCGTCAGGTCGTCTTTGCCGTGGCCACCGGCATCCCCACCTTTTACGTGAAGAGTGACAGCCGAAACCAGGTGCTGCTGGCGGTGGTCCGGAAGAGTCAGGGGGTGCGTGCCAGCCATCGCTACCCGGGCTATCTGCGGGTTCCCACCGAGGCTTATCGCCTGGCCCTGCTGGCGGTAATCCGCAACGATGGCGCCGAGTTGATCGAGGCGCTCAACCTGGGAGAGAGCATGGCTGATCTGGAAGAGCGGTTGACCTCACCCGGAGAGCGCTCGGCCGGCGGTCGCCTTACCGCGGGAATCTGCGGCGAAGCAGGCGCCCGCACCCCTCTCTCCCTCACCGGAACCGAGTTCAATCAGGCCGCGGAGCGCTACTACCGGGAGACCCTACGGCGGCGCCACCTGGAAGAGGCTCTCGCCCAACTGGACGAGGAGCTGCTGCGGCTGGAGAGCGGCCGGATTTCAGCTGGAGCGGAGGGCCGCGAGGCGCTCCACCTGCTGCTGGGAGGGAGGGGGGTGCTGGAATTCTTCACCCCCCTGCGGGCGCGGATTCTCGCCGACCAACTCTCCCAGGAAGAGCTCGGCGCCTTGATCCAGCTCCTCCTTATCCTCAACCACCTGGAACGAGCAGCCACGGGGGGCCCATGAAGAGCAGGGGTGAGCAACCGGCGCACCAGTACCTGCAGCGGGAGAGCGGCGCACCGCTCAACGAGCGGCTCTACTGGGATCGGGTCATCGGGTTTCTCTACGGCCGGCTGCGGGAACGGGCGCCGCTCCTCTTCCGGGCCGTGACCGGTAGCCGGATGACCGCGCTTCTGGGGTTCGTGAACTATGACCTCTTCCTCGGCGGTCGCCTGACCGGGGGGGCGAGGTTCCTGAAGGAGGCGGGCATCGACCTTGACGAATGCCTTGATCCCCCCGAGAGCCTCACCACCCCCCGCCGGATCTTCGAACGCAAGATCCGCTACGAGAGTTGCCGCCCCCTGCCGGAAGAGGGTGACGCCGTGGTTTCGCCGGTGGACGCCCGGGTCATCATCGGCTCCTGCGCCACACAGTCGGCGCTCTTCCTGAAGGGAAAACTCTTCACCCTAGACGAACTCCTGGGGAAGCCGCTCTGGCTCTGCGCCTTTCATGACGGCGATGCGGCCGTCTGCCGGCTCACCCCGGAACTCTATCACTACAACCACACCCCGGTGGCCGGCCGGGTAGCGGACCTCTACGAGCTGACCGGGGAGTACCACTCCTGCAACCCCCAGGCGATCGTGGAGGTGGTGACCCCCTACTCCCGGAACCGGCGGACGGTGACGATCATCGATACCGACCTCCCCCAAGGTTCCGGGGTCGGACTCGTGGCCATGGTGGAGGTGTCGGCCCTGATGATCGGTGTCGTGGAGCAGCGGTACAGCGACCAGCGGTATGATGCCCCTCGGCCGGTTACTGTGGGGATGTGGCTCCGGAAAGGGGTTCCCAAGAGCCTCTTCCGGCCGGGAAGCAGCACGACCATCCTCATCTTCCAAAAGGGGCGGGTTCGCTTCAGCGACGACCTCCTCCTCAACCAGAGACGGGCCGAGGTGCAGAGCCGCTTCACCCTCGGGTTCGGCCTTCCCCTGGCCGAGACCGAGGTAAGGGTCCGCTCGCTCATCGCCCGACCCACCCGACAAGAGAGGAGCAACCTATGAACAACCTGCTGGTTACCCTGCTGCTGGGGTCCGGTTCCGCCGCCCTGCTGCTCTGGGGAGTCCTGATTCTTCCCCGGGAGCGATGGCAGATGATCGCCGCAATCCCCCTGGAGAGAGAGGTGGGGGGGAGCTGGAGCGGGCTCAATCTCACCTGGTACGGGGCATTGAGCGCCACCGCCTATCTCATCGCCGCCACAGTTTTCCTGCTGCTCATGGCCGGCGTCGGGGTCCCGCTCTTCCTGGCGGCGGCCCTCACCGTCGGGATACTGGCGGTCTGCGTTCCGGCGTCCAGGCTGATCGCCCTGGTGGTGGAGAAAAAGGCCCACACCTTCACCGTCGGCGGCGCCTCTTTCGCCGGGTTGCTCCTCATCTATCCGCTCATTCTGCTCATCAACGGGATGATCGGCGGCTTCAGCTCCGCTCAGCTCCCCTATGTGCCGTCACTGGCGGCCCTGGCCATATCCCATGCCTTCGGCGAAGGGCTCGGCAGAGTCGCCTGCATCAGCTTTGGCTGCTGTTACGGCGCACCGCTGGGGCGCTGTTCACCGGTCATCCAACGCCTGTTCCGTGGGCGGGCCTTCACCTTTTACGGCGCCACCCGCAAAGCGGTCTATGCGGGGAACCTGGAAGGGGTCCCGCTGCTACCGATTCAGGCGGTGACCGCGGTCATCTATGTGATCACGGGGCTTGCCGGCTTTTATCTCTTCCTCTCGCTCCACGTCACTGCTGCGGCCCTGATCACCCTCATCATCACCCAGGGGTGGCGGGTCATCTCCGAGCAGTTCCGCGCCGATTACCGGGGTGAAGGGAGGTTCAGCGCCTACCAGGTCATGGGACTCCTGGGGATCATCGGCGCCGTGCTCATGGGGACCCTGGCGCCAGCGGATAATGGTCTCTCCGTTGACATCTCCGCGGCGTTTCGCGCGCTCTGGCGCCCCGGCCCGCTCCTGGCGCTCCAGGGATTGTGGCTTGTCATCTTTCTCTACACGGGACGCAGCAGCGTCACCGGTTCCCGGCTCACCTTCCACGTCCATCCGGACCGGGTCGGGTAAGCGGCCGTTATCCACCGCAGCTGTGTAACGGTTGTGGATAAGTGGTTGGCGCCGTCTTGAAACAGCACGCAAGTACTGACTTCTGAGCGGATTGCCTGCATTTTAAGCAGATTTTTTCACAACTGGCACAGCACCGACAGATACCTGCAACAATTGTCTGCTACGCTAAAAGCGAAGGAGGTAAATGTAACCAATAGCAGTAGTCCGGATGGACGTCAGGCGAGCAACACACACCCCGTTACAGGAGGAATATTTCAGATGAGGAGAATTCGATTTACAACAGCTGCATCCCTGGTTCTGACACTGGCCCTTGCCCTGTCCGCCTCGGCGGCGCCCTGGAAATTTGCCGTGTTGTGCGACAGCCGCGCCAGTTATTCAACGGACGGTCTTCCGGCGTATTATGACGCCACCTACGGCATCTCTCCCTACTTTCAGAACGTCGCGTCGGCATTGTCCCGGGAGACCGGTCTCGATTTCGTGCTCTACCCCGGCGACTTGGCCAGGGGGAAGAAGCCGGCCCTGAACGATACCCAGTTTGCCGCAGCACTTGACCAGTGGAATCTTCAGATGAAACCGGTAACCGACGCCGGGATCCCGGTCTATTTCGTTCGCGGCAACCACGACGCCGGTAACCTTGCGGCGACGTGGAACAGCCACATCACAATTCCCGCCGTTAACCCGATTATCCAGGACAGCGCCCAGAGTGGCCTGACCTACTCCTTCACTCACAAGGGGTCGCTCTTCGTCGGCCTGGACGAATACCCCAACGGCGCGGCAGGCGCAACAGGGTATGACGGCTCGTTCCTGAAGGCACAACTGGCCAAACAGGCCCAGCACAAGTTCGTCTTTGCCCATCAGCCGCTCTGGAATTTGAAGAGCGGTGAACTCGGCCCCGCCGGCCTCGCCGATGATCTTAATTCCGGCGGTACGGATCTCTATTTCTCCGGCCATGTCCACAGCTATCAGCGGATTACCGAGAAAGGGTATAATTTCCAGGAGTTGATCATCGGCACCGGCGGTGCTCCCCAGGACAATCCCACCCTCGTACCGGGTGACCCGAATTATCTGGCCGATCCCAACCTGAAAGTCGTGAGCTATGCCGGAGGAGCCGGCGGCAACGCCCGGTTCGGCTATGCCGTTATCACCGTGAACGACGACGGCACCATCAGCTCGGAGATGAAGTTCCTCGACGCTCCCGCATCCGCCGCCTCCACGGTGTCGAGCTACGACTCTTTCAAAATGCCGGCAAAGCCGTGGAAGTTCGGCGTCATGTCGGACACCCAGTGGCCCACCTCCCCCGACGGGAAAAACCCCAACGTGGCGGTCAACGTCATCAGACATCTCAATCAGAAATTCATCGATCAGGGGGTCAAGTTTGTTGTTCAGGTCGGCGACCTCACCGACGCTGTCGGCACCAACAACATCAATCTTGATGTACGGGCAACGTTTTCCCAGGATCTTTACAATTCAGGTATCGGCTTCTACCCGCTGCGCGGCAACCATGAGTCATCGGCGGCCGGAGCGATCAGGTTCCAGCAGATCTTCCCCCAGACCCAGAGCGGGGTGAACAATCAGACGCCGAACATGGTATCAGCCACCATGTACGGTTCTCAGACCAACAGCAACGGTACCTTCTCTGTCGGCAACAACTACGCGACGGAAACCGGGCTTGAAGGACTTACCTACTCCTTCGATTACAACAACAGTCGCTTTGTGTTCCTGGATCAGTTTACCCTCCCCAGCGGTACGTCCCATGCCAACCTGAACAGTACGGACGTGGCCTGGGTCGGGACTCAGCTCTCCACGAGGCCTGCGAACAGCCACGCCTTCGTCTTCGGGCATAAGGGGTTGATCACCGAAAACCATAACGACAACCTCTTCAACAGCACCAATCCCGACACCGCCACCGGGACCACGTGGCCTCTGACGAACACCTTCATGAGTTACCTGCAGAATAATGGCGTCCGTTACTACATGGGCGGCCATGACCACATGCACAACCGCGCTCTCGTGACCAGCCCTGACGGGCTTTCCAGGGTGCAGAACATCATCGGCGCCTCCGACAGCTATAAATTTTATATCCCGCCGACCATGGCGGCGTTCAATACCCAGAGCTGGCGGAGTCGTGAAACCCCCATCGCCCAGGAGCTCTTCACCGTCGGTTATTACATCTACACCGTTGATGGACCGAAGGTTACCGTGGAGCATTACGCCATGCCCAACGGCTGCAACGGTGACTGTGATCAGACCATCGATGTCATTCCTTACGACACCGTTCCGTTCACCAGGCATGAGAGCTACGGCTACAGCCTGAACGGCAAAGAAGTTCTCGTCCCCCAGGGCGGCAGCTACGCCTTGACCGACACCACAGCCAAGGCTGCAGCCAGCGAGAGCGGCTACCTCGGTACCACCGCAGCCGTCCTCAGCGGCATCAACGGCAGCAGCGGCAAAGACTACAACAACCGGGCTTTGACCAAAACCGTCAACACCGGCTGGACCCCTGCCGAAAACGGCCTGACCAGCGACATCCTGACTCTTTGGGGGATGACAAACAGCCTGGCCACCGACTTCACGGATCTCAGCAACCCTAATTACCACTACAAGTACGTTGTCCCCGGCGAGCAGACCGACACCTATGTCCTCTCACTCACCTATGACCCGCGCACTCTGACCGCCTCACAGCTCCAGGGGGGCGAATTTGGCCTGGCCACCCGGAGTCGCGATGGCCGGTGGATCAATGCCGTGGCCAAAAACGGCGGCGGCGTCATCAGGTTCGTACAAGGGCCCTGGAATGCCGGTTATGCTCTCGGCAGCTACGGTATTGATCCCGCCACCGGCAGCGCTTGGGCGGTCATCAATCATGGCGGCGACTTCGCCGTGGCTCCGTTTGCCCTTACCGATATCTCGTCATCGGTCAAGGCGAAAACATCCGGTTTCCTCTACAGCCGCGTCACCAACAAATTCAGCGGTACTCTGACCCTTACCAACAGCGGGGCGACCGCACTCTCCGGACCGTTTGTCGTCTGGTTCAACAACTTGACTGCGGGGGTCACGCTGGATACCGCTTCCGGTATCTATAACGGCTATCCCCATGCGGATCTGGCCGCCGCCCTGGACCCGGGCCAATCGCTGACTCTGCCGCTCACGTTCACCAACCCGGCCAAGGCCCTCATCACGTTCACGCCTGTCACCTATCAGGCCCAGTAAGGAGCTGACCCATGAAGCTGTTAATCGCACTCTTCGCCCTCATGCTGCTGACAGTGGGGAGCGCCTCTGCCGCCCCGCAAACTCACCAGGTGTACGTAAACACCTCGGCCGTCGCCGGACAGTCAGGCTACCTGGAGTTCCAGTTCAATCCCGGCAACAACGCCCAGTCCGCCTTCGCCCAGCTCCTCAGTTTCGAGACGTCGGGTGGTTCCCTTACAGGGGCGCCCGCTACCGCCGGAGATGTTACCGGAGCCCTTCCGGGGACGGTGACTCTCGGCAACAGCTTCTCCTGGAATGACTATTTCCAGGGGTTCAACTTTGGCAACTCGATTCACTTCACGTTCCTGCTGGACGGCCCGGCCGTGAGCTCTCCCAACGGGACGGCTGGTGGCGGGAGCGACTTCGGCTTCAGCATGTTCGCCGCCGACCAGTTCACCCCGCTCCTTACCAACAATCCCAGCGGCCTCGCCATGACGGCGGCGCTCCGGACCGATGGCTCCACGGCCTTGAATTACGGACCGTCAACCTCTCCGGTTCCCGAACCGTCTACCGTACTCCTCCTGGGGCTCGGCATGGCCGGGGCGGCGCTGTGGCGCAAGAAGAGCAACCGTAACCCATGACAAACCGGCTGCAATCCGGCAGGGCTCTTGCCGGATGTATGAGAAGATAACCCTGTGCCGGGGAGCGGCGGTAGTGAGCATGGTTGCATGCCACTCCGCCCTTCCCCGGCACATTCTTTGTTGAAGGGAAAGCTGCATGAAGGAGTCGATCATGGATCGTTACGGTGTAATCCTGGCAGCCCTTGTAGTCATCCTCTCTCTGGCGCCACTCACCGGCGGCGCCGACGAGCTGAAAATCGGCGCCGGCTCCGCTCCTGCGGAGGATATCCTCAGGCCGCTCAAGAGCGCCTTCGAGGAGGCGACGGATATCCAGCTGATCATCATCGAAACCGGACCGAAGGTCGCGTTTACCGATCTCAAACGGGCCAGCCTGGACGCCGCGGCAGCCGGATTCTCCTATCAGGAGTGGCAGCAGCTCATGGCGAAGGAAGGGGCGCCCCTGGACAACCCGTCGCTGTTTACTCCGGTGAGCATCGGTACGGATCGCATCGTCGTCATGACCCACAAGGACAATCCGGTGCAGTCCCTCACCGCCGACCAGCTCCGCGGAATTTTTTCCGGAACAATCGGGAACTGGAACGAGGTCGGCGGCGAAGACGCCCCGATCATGATCGTCTGGGGAACCCTCATGCAGGATGATAATTCGATCTTCCAGGAACGGATCCTGCGGGGAGCGCCACTGGCGGCCGAGCTGCTGGATACCACTACCGCCTCTGAAGTGCGCCAGAACGTGGCGGCGAACCCCAACGCCATCGGGATCGGTCCGCTGGGGGTGGTGGATGCTTCGGTGGCGACTCCGAGGATTCCGGAACTGTTCCGGGATATCGTCCTCATCACAAGAAGCAATCCCTCGGAACCGTTGAAGAAACTCCTTGAATTCATCCGGGCCGGGGGGCAATCCCTGGTGAAGCGATGAATATCCGCGCGCTAACCCCTGGGGAGAGAGTTGCATGACGATCAAGAGCAAGCTGATTCTGAACGGGTTTGTCGTGACTCTCATGGCTGGAGTGGTCTCCGTAACCGGTTATTTAGGGATGCGCTTTATCCAGGAACGCCTCTCCTTCCTCACCGAACAGAGTACCCCCTTTCAGGTCCGGACGACCAAACTGCAGCTGGCCATCGAGGGGACCATGTCCGCTCTCACCAGGGTCGGCGCCTCTCGAAACCGGGGAGAATTCGACACGGCCCGGGTCTCGGCCGAACGATCCCTGGCCGAGGTGCAAAAGGCCCAGGAAGCGCTGGACGTCCTGGGCGGAAGCGAGCGGTCAAAGGTGTACGAGGAGCTGACGCCGGTCAGAAACGAACTCCTCGGGGTTACCGAAGAGCGGCTCAAGGCGGAAGCGGGGCTGCATGACGCGAGTCTGGTGATTGACGCCAAGCTGAAGGAGGTCATCGCCCGGCTCATGGGGCTCGATGCCCGGATTCGCACGTTTCAGGACGGGAAATCCGCGGCGTACTCCACATCGGTGGTGGAATCGGGGAACATCTCCACCAACCTGAGAAACGCCGAGGCCATCAAGGCGATCACCAAGGAGCTGCCCCAGGCGGTGTCACTGCTGGATCTCAGCCACACCAGGAAGGGGCTCATCGTGGCGAAAGGGCGCTATAACACGATCATCGCCAAGAGTCTGAAAAATGACTACCTGAAGGAAGTCCCCGAGATGCGGCCCGACATCGTGCAACTGGGGCAGTTGGCCGATGAGCTGATTCCGCTCAAGAGTGCGCTCATCGACCGCCCCGGGAGTGATTCTCAGCGCTACGATCTGCTTCTGCGTGAACTCAAGGAGAAGATCATGGCCCTCAGCCTGACCCTGGAGCAGGAGGTGACCACCACGAATTCGAATTACGGTGCGGAGTCCAGGAGACAGGCGGGGCTGTACGGTCAATCCAGCCTCGCTACCGGGATCCTGGCGGACAATGCCCGCCTGGTCGCCCAGGGGGTCTACATAAATGCTCTCTCCTCCAGACTCCTGTCTCTCACCTCCGGGAAGGAGATCTCTGCCGTGGATGCCTCCATCCGGCAGGAGTACGTTAAACTGAGCGAGACGGAGCGCCGGGTGACCGATGCCCTGAAGAAGATGCATGCCGAACAGGAGTTGCAGACCCTGGGGGGGGTGGTCGGGCACCTGAACATGACCAGAGCCCTCCTCTACGAGAAGGAAGGGGTGATCGCCAGGATCAAAAAGAACCTGGAGATGCAGGAACGGGCGGCGGCCTCCACGGAAAAGATCCATACCATCGTCGCCCGGCAGGCGGCCAAGGGGAGCAAGATCGGCTCACAGGCTCAGGAAAATCAGGAAAAGGCGATCGTCCTGGTGAACGGGGTGGTGCGGACCAGCACCATACTGATCATCTCTCTGGGATGTGCCGCTCTGCTGTTCGGCGTCGTCATGGGAGTCTGGATCTATCGTTCCATTGCCCGACCGCTGGCGTCATCCATCGAGGCAATAAACCGGATAGCGGGAGGCCAGTTCGATACCTCGCTCAAGGCGAGGCGCAATGACGAGATCGGCCAGCTCATGGGGGCCATGGAGAAGATGGTCGTTACGGTGCGCACCCTGATCGCGGATTTTTCCATGCTCACCGAGGCGGCAATCGCCGGGAACCTGGCGACCCGGGTCGATCCCACCAAGCATCAGGGGGATTTCAGAAACATTGTCATCGGGGTCAACGATACCCTGGACGCCATCATCGGGCCGCTGAACATGGCGGCGGAGCATGTGGATCGCATCTCCCGGGGCGACATCCCCGCCAGGATCACCGACAGCTATCAGGGCGATTTCAACGCCATCAAGCAGAATCTCAACAACTGCATCGACAACATCAACGCCCTCGTCTCCGATGCCGTCCTCCTGGCGCAGGCAGCCGTAGAGGGGAAGTTGGCCATCAGGGCGGATACGTCCCATCATCAGGGAGAGTATTGCAAGATCATGACCGGGGTCAACGAGACCCTGGACGCCTTCATCGGTCCGCTGAACATGGCTGCGGAGTACGTGGACCGGATTTCCAAGGGAGATATCCCGGAGAAGATTACCGACACCTACCCGGGTGACTTCAACCCCATCAAGTTAAACATCAACCTCTGCATCGACAACGTCAACACCCTGGTGAGCGATGTGGGGCTCCTGGCCCGGGCGGCCATCGACGGCAACCTGGCGGTCCGGGCGGACAGTACGCACCTCCAGGGAGAGTTCCGCAGGATCGTGGCCGGTTTCAATGAGACCCTGGACGCCGTCATCACCCCCTTGAACATGGCCGCCGAGTACGTGGACCGGATCAGCAAGGGGGACATCCCCCCCAAGATCATCGACAGTTACAACGGTGATTACAATGAGATCAAGGACAACATCAATACCTGCATCGACGCCGTAAGCGGCCTCATCTCCGACGCCAACGACCTGGCGCTGGCCGCGGTCAACGGCAACCTCGCGGCCCGGGCCGACATCTCCCGTCATCAGGGAGAGTTCCGCAGGGTCATGGCGGGAGTCAACGAGACGCTCGATGCGTTTATCGGCCCGCTGAATGAGGCGGCCGAGTATGTGGCGCGGATCAGCAGGGGGGATATCCCCGAGAAGATCACCGTTACCTACCGGGGCGACTTCAACACCCTCAAGAACAATATCAACACCTGCATCGACGCGGTCAACTCGCTGGTGGCGGATGCCGGCCTTCTCTCCCGGGCGGCCGTGGCCGGGCGGCTGGATACCCGGGCCGATGTCACCCGGCACCAGGGGGAGTTCCGGAGGATCATGATCGGGGTCAACGATACCCTGGACGCCGTCATCACCCCCCTGAACATGGCCGCCGCCCATGTGGAGAAGATCAGCAGGGGGGTCATCCCCCCGGTCATCACCGACAGCTACCAGGGCGATTTCTGCGAGATCAAGGAGAACCTGAATGCCCTGGTCGGGATGATGAACGCTCTCCTCACCGAAACCGACACGATCATCGAAGCCGCCGCCACCGGCGACCTGGAGCGGCGGGCCGATGCCGGCCTCTTCGTGGGGGGATGGCACACCCTGGTGGTCGGCTTTAACGCTACCATCACCAACATCGTCACCCCGCTCAGGCTCACCGCCGGCTATGTGGACCGGATCGCCACGGGGGAGATTCCCCCCAGAATCACGGATCGCTCTCAGGGGGAGTACCGGATCATCATTGACAACCTCAACGATCTCATCGGGGCGCAGCAGCTGATCACCGCAAGCGCCCGGGAGATCGCCTCAGGCAACCTCATGGTGGAGTTGAAGGAGCGCTCCCCCCATGACGAGCTGATGAAGGCCTACATCGCCATGGTCCGCCAGCTCACCTCCGTGGTGAGCGAGGTCAAGATCGCGGCCGACAGTATGGCCGCCGGCTCCCTGGAGCTCAGCTCCGGAGCCGAGAATCTCTCACATGGCGCCTCCTCCCAGGCTGCCGCAGCGGAACAGGCCTCCTCCAGCGTGGAACAGATGACCTCCCAGATCCGGCAGAACGCGGACAATGCCCGACAGACCGACAGGATCGCCGGCAAGGCGGCCCAGGAAGCCACGGCAGGGGGGCGGGCAGTCGCCGAGACCGTGGCCGCCATGCGGGAGATCGCGGGGAAGATCACCATCGTCGAAGAGATCGCCCGCCAGACCAATCTGCTGGCCCTGAATGCGGCCATCGAGGCGGCCCGGGCCGGGGAGCACGGCAAGGGGTTCGCCGTGGTCGCCTCGGAGGTGCGCAAGCTGGCCGAACGGAGTCAGGCCGCGGCCCGGGAGATCTCCACGCTCTCAGTATCCAGTGTCGCCGTAGCCGAACAGGCAGGGGAGATGCTGGGGCTGATTCTTCCGGACATCAGGCGGACGGCGGAGCTGGTGCAGGAGATCAATGCCGCTGGCAAGGAGCAGGAGAGCGGAGGGGAGCAGATCAACAAGGCGATTCAGCAACTGGACCGGGTGATCCAGCAGAACGCCTCGGCTGCGGAAGAGATGGCCTCCACCGCCGAGGAGCTCTCCTCCCAAGCCACCCACCTCCAGGGGACCGTGGCCTTCTTCAGGCTTGGCGACGTCGTGGCAAAAGGGGGGAACAGTTGACAGGGAGAGGGGGCGCTGGAGGAAGGATGTCGCTGTGGAGTTCAGTAAACCGGTCAGCCAGGCAGCGGACCATGGTGTGAGCGTCCAGATACTCCAGGCGGTCGACAGCCATGGAGAGCAGCGCCACCTCCGGCGCCAGGACTGTGGAGGAGAGTTGCCCCATCAACTGATACGCCACCCGTTGGGCGGACATGCGGCGTTCCTGAAGCAGCCGCAGTAACTCCTCGAAGAGAGGAGAAATCTCTCCCATCTCCGGAAGCGGAACAGGGACGCTCACCTCCGGGGAGGGCGCCTCCTTGAACAGCGCCGCGCCCCCCTTTACCTCCTCCATGGCTGCCGCTAATCCGAGGAGCAGCCGGTCAATCGCATCCCGCTCGCACTCCTTCAGTGCAATTTCCAACTCCGCGGCGATCCGGTACAGAGTGGCGGCGTCCAGGTTGCCGGCCACCCCTTTCAGCGTATGGTTGATCCGTGTCGCCTCGGGGAGGTCATCCGCAGCAACGGCCCGCCCGATCCGGTCGCAATCGTCGCCATGTCGCAGCAGCAGCTCGCCGATCAGTCTCCGGTAGAGCTTCTCGCTACCGCAGCGGGCGATCCCTTTGGCGCACTCCAGACCGGGGAGCGACAACGCTCCTATCTCCCCCTGGTCTCGATCGGGTGGAAGCGGGAGGGGCGTCGCCAGGGGGGGCGTTGCCGCCGCCTTTACCCGGGGGGGAGGCAGCCAACGGAGGAGCATGGCGACCAGCTCTTCCAGATCCACCGGTTTGGGAAGGAAGTCATCGACACCGGCGTCCAGCGCCTTCTGCCGCTCTTCCTGGAGCACGCCGGCGGTCAAGGCGATGACGGGGAGTCCGGCGAGGGGAGGGTCACCGCGCAAGAGCCGGGTGGCGGCGAGCCCGTCCATCACCGGCATCTGCACGTCCATCAGGACGATATCGAACTTCTCCGGCTCTGCCCGCAGAGTGTTCAGGGCCTGCTGGCCGTCCGACGCGACTTCACTCTCGGCCCCTTCCAACGCCAGCGCTCGAACGACCACGATCTGGTTGATCTCGCTGTCGTCAACCACCAGAACGCGGCGCCCCGTCAGGCGCGCCACTCCGGGGGTGACCTCCCGGGGAGTAAGTGCCGATTTCGCCGCGACCGCGGCGGTCCGTGCAAAGGGAATTTCGAACCAGAAGGTGCTCCCGACCCCTTCCAGACTCTCTACGGCGATGACCCCACCCATCAGTTCCACCAGATGCTTGCAGATGGAGAGTCCCAGACCGGTACCGCCGAAGCGCCGGGTGATGCTGTCGTCGGCCTGGGTAAACGGGGTGAACAGAGTCGAGAGCACCTCAGGGGCGATGCCGACGCCGGTGTCACGGACCTCGAAGCGGAGCCGTGTCGTCAGCTCGTCGAGTTGCACCGGTGAAACGATGATCCGGACCTCCCCCTGCTTCGTGAACTTGACGGCATTGCCCACCAGGTTGATCAGTACCTGTCCCAATCGGAGGTCATCTCCCATCAACCCGCCGGTCACCTCCGCTGCCGCGATCTGCAGGGAGAGCCCCTTGCCGCGGGCCGTACTCCCCATCAGGCTGTCCAGCTGCTCCAGGAGTACCGGCAACATGAAGCTGCGCATCTCGATCCGCAACCGGCCGGCTTCGATCTTGGAAAAGTCGAGGATGTCGTTGAGGATCCCCATCAGGGAGTGGCCGGCGGTGCGAATTCGCTGCACCAGGTCGCGCTGGTCGGGTGAAAGCAGTTCTTTCTCCAGCAGCTGGGTCAGCCCCAACACGGCATTCATGGGGGTACGGATCTCATGACTCATGTTGGAGAGGAACTCACTCTTTGCCCGGTTGGCCGATTCGGCCGCCTTACGGGTCTCTTCGAGTTCGCGCTCGTACTGCTTACGGATGTTGATGTTACGGCCCGTGGCATAGGTGAGTTTTTCTCCCCTGGCGCAAAACAGCTGCCACGAGAACCAGCAGACCGTACCGTCTTTGCACAGGTAGCGGTTCTCGAAGTTGACGGTATCGCCGCACTTGCTCTGCTGTTCCACCTCGCCGCTGGTCTTTGTGAGGTCCTCGGGATGGACAAATTCCGTCAGGTGGTGGCCCAGCATCTCCCGTTCGGAATAGCCGAGCATGGTGGCGCCGGCAGGATTTATCTTCCGGACATAGCCGTTCTGATCGAAGATGCACATCAGGTCCGACGAGGTGTTGAACAATTTGAAATATTCTTCCAGCTCCACGTTCAGCGCCAAGAGGAAACGATGCTGCAGGCGAATCATGGTGATAACCGAAATCAGCCCCACCGGGTGACCCGAGCGATCCAGCAATACAATGTCATTGAAGTAATGGGGATCCTCCACGGAAAATATCGTGGACAGAACCTCAACGATGGGTGAACCTTCGATGATGGTGAGACACTTCGGCTCCAGATGCTCCCGGATCGGCTTCTTTCCGAAGAGCTCTCTCCCGAAACCCGAACCGAGAATCATCCCGACCTCTCGTCGCGAGCAGATGCCGAGCAGCCGCTCTTCATCCAAAACAAGCATGAAATCATGGGGGATCTGATTGAAGTGGGAGAAGGTCGACGTGACGCACTCCGTGGCCTGAACGGTGTGAGAGTGGCTGACCAGATCCCGGAGGTTGTGAGAGGGGGCGCCGCCCGTTGAGTGTCGGAAGGCCTTCAAGCGAACTGAGTCATCCAGAGGGGAGAAGGGCGTGGTGGCCGCACCTCTCGCCGGTTCATGATGCTCCGGAGCGGTACGATGCGTCGGGTACTCTGCGAACGTGGCTTCAAGCATGGTAGTCGCCTCTGATGATCAGTCCAACGCCCGCTGTTGCCCGCATGGTATCATGGCAGTCAGGAGACCGCGTTGAGGCTTTGTTGCAATGGTGTAAGAACTTACCAGAGATGGAGTGGTCGCGACCGGAAGAGGAGAGGACCCCGCCGCCACAGTGGGTTATGGCGGATTCCCGTCACCACGGGTGCCTGTTCCAAGCCAGCCAGTAGAACCCCAGATCCTTCAGCAGCTTGCTGAAGTCCACAAAATTCACCGGCTTGGTCACATAGCTGTTGGCATGATAGTCGTAGGCCATCGCCATGTCCCGCTCAGCTTCCGAGGTGGTCAGGATAACCACTGGAATGGCTCGCAGGGCGTCATCAGTTTTGACCTCCTTGAGCACGTCCAGCCCGTCCACCCTGGGCAGGCGCAAATCGAGCAGCATCAGGTGCGGCAGGGGGAATTGCGTTCGATCGGCATAGTTGCCGCGCCCGTGCAGGTAATCCAGCGCCGCCTGACCATCTTTGACATGGTTGATAGTATTAGCCACCTGAAAATCCCCCATGTTGCGCATTATCAGCTCAGCGTGGTCGGGATTGTCCTCTACCAGCAGAATTGTCAACGGTTCTCCGTTCATTGTTTTTGCCTCCTTTGTCGTCGTGACTCCCGATGCTCAAACAGTCGGGGGAAGAAGATACTCCCGTCGCCAACCCCGAGAATTCCACCCGATTGCGCCCACGGGACTTGGCCAGATAGAGCAGTCCATCTACCTGGGCAACGATGTCCACCACCGATCCGCCCGAGGAACAGTGAACCGTTGCACCACCCAGAGTGACGGTGACGCAGTCCGAGATATTCGACTCCTGGTGCGGTATGGCAAGGGCCATGGCGCCGAGACGGATCTTCTCGGCAATGGCGATGGCGCCTCTGCTGTTTGTATCCGGCAGGATGCAGGCGAATTCATCTCCGCCAAAACGGGCCGCCAGATCAGCGGGGCGGGCAGTACAGCCAGCTATCACCCGCGCAATCTGTCGCAGGCACTCGTCACCTTTTACGTGTCCATACCGGTCGTTATACTCCTTGAAGTGGTCAATATCCAACATGAGCAGTGACAGCTCGCCCTTCGAACGGGCATGTCGAGCATGCTCCTGGGCCAATACTTCGTCAAAACGGCGCCTGTTGGCTATTCCTGTCAAACTGTCGGTACCGCTCAGAGCTTCGAGCCGGTGGTTGGATTCCTCCAGAGCCTCCTCGGCTCGTATCTGATCGGTGATGTCGTGGAAAGACCAGACACGGCCTACAACCCCAACGTCGATTCTCTGGGGTTGAGAGTGCCATCTAAGCTTGCGGCCGTCGGCAAGAGTGAGTGTGTCGGAACTCGCTTTCTCCGGGTATTCAGACAACTCCCTGAATATGTCTGAAAACTTCTCCGACTGGGCCAGTCGGGAGACAACATGATCAAGCATCGAAGCTCTGTTTTGCGTGTACAGTAGCTGTTCCGGGATGTCCCATATGTCGAGGAATTTCTGATTCCATTTTTTTATTCGTCCGCCTACATCCACCACAATGATGCCGTCGGCAGTTGATTCCAGGGTGGCGTTGAGTAAAGAAAGGGTCGATACCAGCAGTTTCTCCGCCTGCTTCCGTTCCATAATCAATGCCCATTCACGCAAGCCGCGTTGGGCAATGTGCGTCATCCCTGAAAAAAGCGACGACGTCTTGACCACATAGTCCAGCGCCCCGGCCTTCATCGCATCCACGGCAACCTGTTCGCTCCCTTGGGATGTCAATATGATCACAGGGCAAAGGTTCTTTACCGTTGCCAGCAGCTCACTCCCCTCTCCGTCGGACAAACGGTAATCTGTCAGGACAAGGTTCGGGGTCAGCCGCTCCAAAGCCGCCTGCGCTTGGCCCAGGGTGGCGGCAATTTCCAGGCGATACTCATCCGGAGCATTCCGAAGTGATGCGCTCATCAGATCGGCATGGTCCTTGTCGTCCTCCACAAGCAGTATCAGGGGCGCATCCATGTTATCAGTCAGCATGGTAAAGTCCTTATCAAGCAGGTCGTGGCGTGGCCTGACGCCACCCGACAAAAACAGCTCACCCCGGCGCCGTAAAACAAAACCTGCACCCGTTCCCTTCCCCCTCCGACTCCACCCAGACCCGACCGCCATGCAGCTCGATGATCCGCTTGACCAGCGCGAGACCGATACCTGTCCCTGCACTTTTGGCATCCAGCTTATTGAACAGGCCAAAGATGATCCGGTGATATTTTTCATCAATACCGATGCCGTTGTCCAGCACAAAGAAGATGTTTTCTCCGGTTTCTTTCCGTACGCCGATTTCTATGCGCGGCTCCGCCGTATCACCCCGGTAATTTATGGCGTTTTCCACCAGATTCTGCACTACCTCGGCCATGCGTCGCCGATCACATAAAACCGTCGGTAGTCCTGGCTGCACGGCAACGGTAACGTTGTGACTCTTCAAAGGCCCGGCGAGTTGCGCCAGCACATCATCCACCAGCAGATTCATCGCCACCGCTTCCGGTGGGGTAATAACCCCGCCGACGGTTGAGAGTTCCAGCAGGTCGCGCAGCAGGTCGTCCATCTTGTCGGCGGCAGCGCTGACCCGCTTCAGGTCGGCCGCCATCCGCTGATAGTTCCCATTTTCAAGATCCTTTTCCAGAGAGCCGGTAAAGCCTTTGATCGTGATAATCGGACTTTTCAGGTCGTGGGAGACGGTGTAGGTGAAACGTTCCAGCTCGGCGTTTTTTTGCTGCAGCTCTTGTTCATACACTTTTCGTTCGGCGATAAAACGGGCCTGTTGTATATTCTGGTACGCCTTCAGGGATAATTCATTGGCCAACAGGTGGAGCGCCAGAGCCACCTTGTCAAAACGCTCTTTCGGCATGGTCGGAACTTCCGCCAACGCAGCTCTGAACAGCTCCCTGTCCACATCGATCTCATCGGCATATTCCAGCATCTTCTCTTCGTCCTGGGCCTCGTTCCTGACCTGCCCGATCAGCCAGTTGGCAAGATGCCTGCCGCCGACGGTGATGCTTGCCCCGCCATCCCAGAGTCCGCCGCTCATGCATGGCTGAACACTGGGGCCGAATGGATTACATTTCCCCAGCACACTGTCGGACTTCATGCAGTTTGCCAGACCTTTTCCCGACTTACGGATAATATCATTACATAACCGGCAGAAATTACTCGGTTTGGTGATTGGTCTCCCCTCAGGGGTGGTGATTATGGATGCGACTCCGGTCGCCTCGGCGAAGGCGTCCTGGATCTGCTGCAGTTCATCCAGGTTGAACAGCTCTTCGAAGGATATCGAGCTGCTCTCCAGCGGTTGTGTCAGTGATGCAAGCCGTTTTTCGATTGTCTCCTTAGCCCGCTTGCGCTCTGTGATGTCTTCGGAGATGCCCAGCAGATATTTTGTGACCCCATCAGCGCCTCGGATGCAGACCTTCCGTGTATGAAGAAACCGCAGGCCGCTCTTGTGCGTCAGAATAGGTTCTTCCGGGATATCCAGTATGCCGGGCTCTCCACCAAGCACTTCCCGGTCTTTGGCCATGAAGTTGGCGGCCTGTTCGGGAGGGAAAAGATCCAGGTTGTTCTTGCCGAGCAACAGCTGGCGGTCATAACCCAGAAGCTCCTCGCCGGCTCGATTGAATAAAACGAAACGCAGATCTGTCGCCTCTTTGAGAAAAATCATGAGCGGGACATTCTCTACAACTGCTTCAACCAGGGTTTTTGACTCAACCAGGGCCTCTTGCGTCTGCTTGCGCACCTGGATTTCCTTTTCCAGCTCCGATGTATACCGCGCCGCCTGCCGGATGACTGTTTTCGAAATCATATACGTCAGAAAGCCGGTGAATCCCACTGAAATAATCAGCAGGGCGATCGTGATACAATTGACATACGTGGATATTTCATTGGAAAGGGCGCTGCAGCTCTTTGAAAAAGAAGTCTCGTAGAAAATGGATTTTTTTCTTGTGTTATAAATTTCCGCGAAGATGGCCGCCTGTGCAACCTCATTGTCAGTCCCGAGAAATTGAGCTATCTGAACCTTTAATTTTTCCCCCGCAGCATGAGCGCCGGCTGCATCCGCCACCAGCTCTTTCAGAATCGGATGCCAGGACAGGACCTTTATCCTGTTAACGATGATCACCGCCGTTTTATGATCAGTTTCGCTGAAGGTGCTTTCCAGAATCCGCACGAATTCGGCATCAGGTGTCTCTTTTCGCATATCAAGCAAACGGCTGAAAACCTTGTTGTAGGATTGGGTAATAGCCATTTTCGCATGAAACGATTCCAGATCCTCCGGCTTTTTGTGATCATGGTACTCAAAGAAAGCCACCATAGCTTCAACCCTGGAAACCGTATGGGTTCGCTCGAAACGGGCAAGAGCGGTGATCATGGTAAGGGTGTTCCCGGCCCAGATGGTTATGGAAATAACGATCAGGAGAAAAACGGCGACGATGGCCGCATGAAGATACAGCCTGCGAGTTATTGAACCGTCGGCAAAAGCGCTGATTTTCCCCGGTGCGCGTTTCATGGCACCTCCGCGACAACTAGTGGAAGTTCAAAGCAAAAACAACACCCCGTACCTTCCCCTTCCGACTCCACCCATACTCTACCGCCATGCACCTCAATGATCCGCTTGACTAACGCCAGACCGATACCTGTCCCTGCACTTTCGGCATCCAGCTTGTTGAACAGGCCGAAGACTTTTTCGTGGTGGTTCGGATCAATACCTTTGCCGTTGTCGCTGACAAAGAAGACGCACTCCTTGCCCTCCTGCCGTCTGCCGATTTCGATGCGGGGCGCAGCCTGATCCCCCATGTATTTGATGGCGTTCTCAACCAGATTCTGCACGACCTGCGCGATCCGTTTCTCATCGCCAAGCACAGAGGGGAGATCAGGCTGCAGCACCATCTCAACGTGACTACCCGCGATCGGGCCAGCCAGCTGCTGCAGGGTATTTTTAACCAAACGGTTCATATCCACCGGTGAAGGCTCGCCCATCATCCTGCCGGCGCGGGATAGCTCCAGCAGATCTTTGAGCAGTGACGTCATCTTGTCCGCCGCCCTCTCGATCCTCTTCATGTCATCCTGAGCCCGCTCGTATGTGCCCGCTTCCAGATCCTTTTTGATCATGCCGGCATACGCCTGTATCGTGATCAGCGGACTCTTCAGGTCGTGAGAAACGGTGTAGGCGAAACGATCCAGTTCGGTGTTCTTGGCCTGCAGTTCCTGTTCATACCGCTTGCGCTCGGCGATGTCCTGAACCATGACCACAAAATGGTCAGGCGCGCCATCCAACCCCCGGACGCACTTGACAGAGAGAGCGGTCTGTACGATCTGGCCGTTTTTATGTATGAACCGTTTATCCAAGGTGTAACCATCGATTTCACCCCGCAGCACTTTTTGGAATTTCTCCTCGTCTGCAGCAAGATCATCGGGATGGGTCATCTCCGCCCAACTCCTGTTAAAAAGCTCCTCTCGTGAATAGCCAACCATTGAGCACAAAAAGTCGTTGCATTGAACCCATCCTTTATCCCGCGAGGTAATCGCCATCCCGATAAGGCCGAGCTCGTAGTAATTTCTGAAGTGAGTCTCACTGGCTACCAGAGCTTCTTCAGCGCGCAAGCGTTCGGCGATCTCGTTTTTAAGATGAATTGTTTTGGATTTCACCTGTTGTTTCAGCAGGATATTCCAGAGAATGATGCCAATGGACAGCGAGGCCGCCAGCAGGAGGATTGAGACGGTCAGTTGCCGGTAGCGCTGCTGAACGCTCTTCAAGGCGGAATCTTTCAGTAAAAAAGTCGTATCGCGGATCACGGTCGCTTTCAGGAGCAACTGACTGGAGAGCCTTTTGTTCAGCTCTTCCAAAATTTCGCGGTCACCGCCTGCCGATTTCAATGCGTTACTCGTGGCGACAATGCGCTTGAAAATGGCTGCGGAGTCATCGATATTCCTGACTAATGCCTCTATGTTCTCCAGACTTTCCTTGTCACGGAGTTGAAGCCTGGCCTGGCGAAGCAAGCGGTCTGAATGTCGCTTGCTCTCTTCCCAGCATATCCCCGTGAGTTTCTCATGATGGAGGAAATACTGATCACTCAGCGAGGTGCGCTCGAGGAAATTAATTTGGATCTCGTCAACCAGCCTTAAATCGCTGTTTGCGCTCCTGGTTATGAGTAACAACCAGATGACGGCGGACAACAGCACGATGAGAGCCGTGACCAGAATATAAGAAATACTCTTTAGTTTCGTCGGAATGCGCATTGGTTACCCGCCAGCCATGAAATGCTCTTTAGTTTCGTCGGGACGCGCATTGGTTACCTGCCGATTTTGACCGCTTCCGGTTTTACCGCACGGAGGCCGTCAAGGTAAATGTAGGTGAGGTAGTCGGGCATGGCGGTCTGGTCGGTGAGTCTGTTCTTAATCGCCCAGCGGGTTTCATCTTCCAGCATGATGATGATTCTCCTGTCAAGCACGACCTGGTATGCAAACGCGTTCCAGACCTCGCGGACAATGTCCGGGTCTGTTTTTGTCGATGCACTTACGATGGACTGTGCTTCGTCGGAATGTTGCGCGACAAAATTTTCCGCCTTGAGCAGGGCGCGGAGCAGGCGTTCGACCGTTTCCGGGTTTTTCTGAACAAAATCCTGGTGGCTGGCAATGTTGAATGTTTCGGTATAGATTTCATGGTCGTAAAACAGGACTCCGTCAGCCCCGAGTCGCCGCTTGATCTGAGTCAGCGGGAAGTTCCAGGTACAGACCGCGTCAACTTTTTTCCCGACGATGGCGGTGAGCATCTCATCCGGTTTCAAGGCGACCGGTTGAATCGCCTGCCGGGTCAGGCCGATTGACGTCAGAATCGAATCAAGAAAGAAGTCGGAGGTGGTTCCAGGCGTAAAGCCGATCCGCTTCCCTTGTAAGTCGCCGAGCGCCGAGACGCCTGCATCCTTTCTGGCGACAATGGCGTTGTTCATGGTGCTTGCTTCAATATTGGCGATTACGCAGATTTTCTCCCCCTTAAGCACATTGAACATGAAAGGCGTTTCTGCGACGGCCGCAAAGTCGGCTTTGTGATCGAGGAGCGATTGCAGCGCAGCTTTGCCAAAGGCATGAATGGACGATTGAACGTCAAGCCCCTCCTCAATGAAATACCCCTTGGCCACTGCGACATGGATGAGGGTGCCTTGCGGCTGCACCGTATAGGCAACGGTGATTTTTTGTAACGGGGGCGTGCCTGGTTGCCCGGCACTCCGGGACGGTGACTCCTGGCAACCAGACAACGCTGCCATCAACAGTAAGGCGAGTGTCGTTTTTCGCACGGTGAGCTCCTTGTCGGTTATCGGTTGAAAAATTTGCACTGATGCTATTCATCCTTCAGCAATAACCGGCAGCGTGAAACAGAACCTGCTCCCTTTTCCCTCACCCTCCGACTCCACCCAGACCCTGCCGCCATGCACCTCAATGATCCGCTTCACCAGCGCGAGACCGATACCCGTCCCTCCACTCTCGGCATCCAGCTTATTGAACAGACCGAAGATGATCTGGTGATATTTTTCATCAATGCCGATGCCGTTGTCCTGCACAAAGAAGATATTTTCAGCTGCTTCTTTCCGCAGGCCGATTTCTATGCGCGGCTCTGGCGTATCACCCATGTAAGTGATGGCGTTCTCCACCAGATTCTGCAGCACCTCGGCCATGCGCCGCCGGTCGCAGAGCAGCATCGGCAGGCCGGGCTGCACGGCAACGGTAACATTGTAATTTTTCAAAAGCCCGGCCAGTTGCGCCAGCACATCAGCCACCACCAGATTCAGAGCCACAGGTTCCGGTGCATTGATTATCCTGCCTATGGTTGAGAGTTTCAGCAGGTCGCGCAGCAGGTCGTCCATCTTGTCGGCGGCAGCGCTGATCCGCTTCAGGTCACTCGCCATCCGATGATAATTGCCATTTTCAAGATCCTTTTCCAGAGAACCGGTAAAGCCTTTGATCGTGATAATCGGACTTTTAAGGTCGTGGGAGACGGTATAGGTGAAGCGCTCAAGTTCGGCGTTTTTAAGCTGTAGCTCTCGTTCATATTCCTTATGTGTCGTGATGTCCTCGATCATACAGAGGTGACGCGGATGCTGCTCATCCTCGACTTTGACCGGCGCGACCGTCATATTGATCCAGACGGTTGCGCCATCCCTATGGAGGTAGCGCTTTTCCATCCGGAAACCGGTGATGCTCCCGGCAGTCAGCTGCGCCATGAGGTCAGCTTCCTCCTGCTGATCGTCAGGATGAGTGATGCTCGTGCCGTCGATCCGCAGGAGCTCCTCCGGAGTTCTGCCGGATATCCTGGCAAACAGAGGATTAACGGCGTCAATATGCCCGGTCAGCGAATCGACCAGAGCTATGCCCATGGGCGACTGATTGAACAGGTTATTAAAGCGTTCCTCGCTCAAATGTAACAGTTCAGTCGCCTTCAACTTCTCCTCCGCAATAACCGCCCGCTGCCGCCGCCAGATCAGGGCGACCGTCACACCGGCGCCCAGGAGCAAAAACACAATGAACATGACGGTCGTCCAGAGCCGCTCGCGCAGCGGAGCGTACGTCTCCGCGGTGTCCGTGCGCGCGACCAGAAACCAGGGGGTGCCGGGCACGGGGGCAATATAGCTGGTAACCGGCAAACCGCGATAGTCCCGACCTTCCACGATCCCCGTCTGTCCCAGAACCGCTTTTGCCGCCGGCAGATCACTCTGACTCAGGGGAAAGCGCAGATTGAGGGCGGCGTTGGCGCCGAACCGGGGGTCGTTGAGAAAGAGCACATCGTCACCATCCCGGCGAACAATCAAGGTTTCGGACGTCTTGCTCTCGGATGGCCAGCGCTTGATATAGGGGTAGAGAAAGGTTTCGGGATCGATGCGCAGCATGACCACGCCCAGAGGCCGGTTGAACGCCTGCGGGTCGAGGATCGGCGCCAGAATAGCCAGATAGATCTTCCCGTCACGGTCGCTTCGATAAAAATCCACGAAGGTGATCCGGCCGGTCCCGAGGAGTTCGGGCAGACGCCGGGAGACAGTGGCGGCAACCGGCGTCGCGGCGCCAAGCGTGGAAAGCCGGGTTACACCCCGGGTGTCCAGCAGAGAGATTCGGTCATACTGTAAACTCTCCTGATATCGATCGAGCCAGGCAGAAAGCTCCGCCTTGGCGCCGGCGTCCCCGGGTTTGTCGAGAAAGCGCTTGGTAATGGCGGCGAAGGATGGATTTTTAGAGAATATGCCGGCGTCGCCAAGACGCTCCTTGTAATACGACTCCAGCTCCGCCACCTTCAAACTCCCGATAGCCGTGAGATGTCGTCCAACCTCTTCACGATAGTTTCGTTCAAAGTTCCTGAAATAGAGCAATCCCATCGTCACTATTCCCAGAGCGAGAAGCGCCAAAACCAGCACGAGGTAATAAGAGCTGCGGGTGAATGGTTCAGTCCATTGGAGAGATCCGCCGACAGACGGAAGAGAGAGACAGCACAGCGCTATCCCAAGGGTCATGAAAGCGATGCAGGTCAGCGCCGCCGGCGGAATGAAGGCGCCGCCGTAAAACAGCGGCTTGCCATACAGATATGCCAGGACAAACAGGAGGTTGGCCGCAAGCAGGATGCCGGCGCAGAAACAGGCTGCGCCGGCCCGCCGGGGACGAACCGTGGGCGCGGAGAGAAGTGTCAGATACGACAGGGAGGCCAGCAGGAAGCAGATCGCGGTAATCGGCGACATCTGCCCGATAGCTGTTTTCCCGACCGGGGTCATGATCGTAAGGCCCAGCCGTTCCAGGTTTGTGGGAACACCCCGAGAGGCGAGGATGAGGAGGGACAGCGCAACCAGCGCTCCGGCGGCATTGACGGACAGACCGGCAAGAGCGGCGACTCGGCGGGGAGTAAAAGAACGGAAGAAGATGGCCGCCGCATACAGAACAAACAGGAGGGCGGTGCTCGGCGCCATCGGAATCTTGCCCGCCCCCAGGCTGGCGACCTCAAGGCGTCCGGTTATCCAGCCGAGCAGGGCGACGCCCCCGACAACGGCGGTAAAGGCGGCGCAAGCGAGGATAACAGGTCGAAAGCGCAGCGGCGCTGAGGGTATTGCGGTTTCATCCTTTCCATGCATGCCGGCGGTCATGATAAGCCCCTGTTTCAGCTATGCTCTTATGCAATTCACATACAGGTAACACGATCCAGTTCGGTGTTTTTGTCTCGCTGCTCTTTTTCCATCAGCTTGCCATTGTAACTACTCAGCACCATCCATGGCAAGCTCGATAATGATGACGTGCTGGGGCAAAAGTATTAACGCGAAGACGCAACGACGTAACGAAAAACAGGGGGAAAGTCCTTGGGGGGGGGGTAAAAGGGTAGTTAAAAGTTTCGCCGAACTCCCCCTTCGTTACAGGGGGAGCTCGGCGCTTTTCGTCGGGAATTTAAGGGCTCTGACCGTTACACCCCAGGTGCCGGATATCCTTCCCCTTTACCATGAAGATGACCATCTCCGCCACGTTGGTGGCGTGATCGGCCACCCGCTCCAGACACTTGGAGATGGCGATGATCTTGATGGCCCGGGTAATGGCGGACGCATCCTCCAGCATGAAGGTCAGGAGCTCCCGCTGGATCTGCTCGTTGAGGAGATCCACCTCGCTGTCACGGCGGCAGACCGCGTAGGCCATCTGCTCATCCCCGCGGACAAAAGCGTCCAGGGCCTCGGTGACCATGGTTGATGCGATGGCCGCCATCCGGGGAAGGTCGATATACGGCTTGAGCGGCGGAAAGTCGTTCAGCTCCGTGGTCCGTTTGGCGATGTTGCGGCACTGGTCCCCGATCCGCTCCAGGTCGGTGACAATCTTCAGCGCCAGGGTGATGAACCGGAGATCCCGGGCCGTGGGCTGGCGCAACGCCAGCACCTCCAGACAGCGCTCATCGATCTCCACCTCCAGGCGGTTGATCTCATGGTCATATTCGATGGTGCTGTTAGCCAGCTCCGTATTCCGCTCCACCAACGCCTTCATGGCGTCGGTGATCATCTTCTCCACCTTCCCCCCCATCTCCAGGATCTTGGCGCGGATCTCGTTTAAATCGGTATCGAACTGGGACATCAGGTGTCTGGTCATAACTGCCTCAAAAGAATGTTCAATGTTCAAGGTTCAAGGTTCGAGGTTCGGAGTTAGAGGTTCAGGGTTCGGGGTTCGGGGTTCAGGGTTTCAACCTTGAACCTTGAACCTTGAACATTGAACCTCGCCGTTAGCCGAACCGTCCGGTGATGTAATCCTCGGTCCGGGTCTGGGCGGGATTGGTGAAGATCTTCTTGGTCACGTCGAATTCGATGAGCTCTCCCAGGTAGAGAAAGGCGGTGAAGTCGGAGACCCGGGCTGCCTGCTGCATGTTGTGGGTCACGATGACCACGGTGTACTGCTCCTTGAGCTCGTCGATAAGCTCTTCGATCTTCAGGGTGGCGATGGGATCCAGGGCCGAGCAGGGCTCGTCCATGAGGATTACCTCCGGCTGCACCGCCACGGTCCGGGCGATGCAGAGTCGCTGCTGTTGGCCGCCGGAGAGAGCCATGGCGCTGCTCTTGAGCCGATCCTTGACCTCATCCCAGAGCGCTACCCGCTTGAGACTCGACTCGACGATCTCGTCCATGGTTGACTTGTTCACTCGACCGTTGAGCTTATAGCCGGAGATGACATTATCATAGATGGACATGGCAGGGAAGGGGTTTGCCTTCTGAAAGACCATGCCGATCCGCCGCCGCACCGCCACCGGGTCTACTTTCCGGTCGTAGATGTCGGCGTCATCCAGCAGTACCCGTCCGGTCACCCTGGCCGAGGGGGTCAGGTCATGCATCCGGTTGATGCTCCGCAGCACCGTGGATTTGCCGCACCCCGACGGCCCGATGATGGCGGTGACGGTGTTGGCCGGGAATTCCAGAGAGACGTCCTTGACGGCGTGGGACGACCCGAAGTGGATGTTGAGCTGCTCAAGTTTAAGCTTGGGATTCATGTAAACCTCTTAAAGGCATGGGACCAGGAACCGGAAAGAATCCCGTCGTAATCCGTAATTCGTAATTCATAATTCGTAATTCGTAATTCATAATTCGTAATTCATAATTCGTAATTGCTTCTACCCCTGGTGCCGACTGCTTCCGAAGTAACGGGCCGTCAGGTTCAGGGTAAACATGATCACCACCAGCACCAGCGCCCCGGCCCAGGCCAGCTTGTGCCAATCGTCGTAGGGGGAGATGGCGAAGTTGAAGATCTGCAGGGGGATGGCCGCCATGGGCTCGGTCATTTTTTTGCTCCAGAACTGGTTCCCCAGAGCGGTGAAGAGGAGCGGCGCCGTCTCACCGGCGATCCGGGCGATGGAGAGGAGCACGCCGGTGATGATGCCGGAGCGGGCGCTGACCAGGGTGACCTTGAGGCTGGTCCGCCAGAGCGGGACCCCCAGGGCCAGGGAGGCCTCGCGCAGGGTGCCGGGGACCATCTTCAACTGCTCCTCGGTGGTCCGGAGCACGATGGGGATCATGATGAGCGCCAGGGCCACGGCCCCGGCCAGGGCGGAGAACCCTTTCATGGGGACGACGAGCAGGGTGTAGGCCACCATGCCGGTGATAATGGAGGGGATACCGGCCAGGACGTCGGCGCTGAAGCGGATGGCCGTGGCAAACCGGGTACTCCCGAATTCGTTGAGATAGACCGCCCCCAGGATGCCGACGGGGAGGCCGAAGCCGGAGGCCAGGCCGATCATGAGGGCGGAGCCGGCCAGGCCGTTGGCCATGCCGCCGCCGCTCTCCCCGGTCGGTTTGGGAATCTGGGTGAAGAAGTCCCAGCTCAAGGAGCCGGCCCCCATCTTGAGGATATGCACGAAGATGATCCCCAGGGGGGTAATCACGGCCAGGGCCGCACCCACCATGAGGGTGGTCATGAGAGTGTTGGTAAGCCGGCGTCTGAGATCGAAACTGTTCATGCTCGGGCCCCCGTATCCCCGCGGGTGACGCTCCAGATGAGGAGCCGCGCCATGACGTTGATGATGAGAGTGACCACCAGCAGGATCAGACCGACCTCCATGAGGGCTGAGGCGTGGAGCTTGGAGGTGGTCTCGGCAAACTCGTTGGCGATGACGCTGGGCATGGTATAGCCGGGGGCCAGGAGTGACAGGGAGATCTGTGGAGTGTTGCCGATGACCATGGTCACGGCCATGGTCTCGCCGATGGCCCGTCCCAGGCCGAGGATCACGGCCCCCAGGACGCCGGAGCGGGCGTAGGGGATGAGCGACAGCCGGACCATCTCCCACCGGGTGGCGCCCAGAGCATAGGCCGCCTCCTTCTGGGAGACCGGCACCGCCAGGAGCACCTCCTTGGTGATGGAGGTGATGATGGGGATAATCATGATCATGAGGATGAAGACCGCGGCCATCATGCTCACCCCGTAGGGGGCCCCCTGGAAGAAGGGGAGAAACCCCAGATGCTCGACGAGCCAGGGCTGAATGCTCTGCTGGAGCCATGGCGCCATGACCAGCACCCCCCACAGTCCGTAGATGACGCTGGGGATGGCCGCCAGGAGTTCGACAACGGGGGCGATGAAGTTCCCTACCTTGCGCGGGGCAATGTCGGTGATGAAGAGGGCCGCCCCGACACTCAAGGGGGTAGCCAGGAGGATGGCCAGCAGAGAGGAGAGCACGGAGCCGTAGAGGAAGTCCAGGGCGCCGAACTCCCCCTGGACCGCGTCCCACTCCCGGCCGATCAGGAAACGTCCGCCGAACTTTTGGATTGCGGGGAGGCTCTCCTTGACCATCTCGAAGATCATGATCAGCAGAATCAGGATGATGCTCGACGCTAACGCCAGGATGATCCCCTTGAAGATCGTGTCCCCCTTGATGACCCGCCGGTCGGTCATGGCTACGCTTACTCTGTCACTCATGTCATATCCTTGAATCTATAAAATGCTTTTGATCGGTGCTTCCATTGTTCCTACGTCGGAGCGTAGGAACAATGGAAGCGGGGATCACTTCTATCAGTATTTGATCTCTTTGATGGTTTTTTCCACCAGCTTGCCGACGCTCTCGGGGAGCGGAGCGTAGAGGAGCGGCGCCGCCATCTTCTGGCCGTTGTGGAGGCTCCAGGTAAGGAACTCGGAGATCTTCTTCCCCTTGACCTTGTCTTTCTGCTGCTCGTAGACCAGGAGCCAGGTGAAGCCGGCAATGGGGTAGGTATCCTTGCCCGGCTGGTTGACCAGGGAGATCCGGTAGTCGGCGGGCATATGCTTCACCGCACCGGCGGCCGCCGCGGTGATGGACTTGATGGTCGGCTCCACGAAGTGCCCTTCCTTGTTCATGAGGGTGGCGTAGGCCAGTTTGTTCTCCACGGCGTAGGCCAGCTCCACGTAGCCGAGGGAGTTTTCGGTGGTCTTGATCTGACCGGCGACCCCTTCATTCCCCTTGCCACCCAGCCCCACCGGCCACTTGACCGAGGCCCCTTTTCCCACCTTGGTGGACCACTCCGTGTTGATATTGGTGAGGTAGTCGGTGAAGATGCTCGTGGTGCCGCTCCCGTCGGAACGATGAACCACGATGATCGGCTTGTCCGGGAGCTTGACTCCGGGGTTGTCGTCGGCGATGCGGGAGTCATTCCACTTGGTGATCTTCCCCAGGTAGATGTTGGCGATGTCTTCGGGCCGCAGTTTCAGCCCTTTCGGGGCGCCGGCGATGTTGTAGGTGACGACCACCGCTCCCATGACCGTGGGGATATGGAGGAGCTTGCCCGGAGCGGCCTTCAACTCCTCGTCGGAGAGGAACTTGTCCGAGGCGCCGAAGTCCACGGTCTGGGCGGTGATCTGCTTGATCCCGCCGCCGGAGCCGATGGACTGGTAGTTGAACTTCACCTCTTTGTCGATCTTGGCGTACTCGCTGAACCACTTGGAGTAGAGCGGGTAGGGAAAGGTGGCGCCTGCCCCATTGATGAGGGTCTCGGCACAGGCCGACCCGGCGGCGACCATGAGGCCC
Organism: uncultured Geobacter sp.; assembly: GCA_903857795.1. Classification (GTDB taxonomy): domain Bacteria; phylum Desulfobacterota; class Desulfuromonadia; order Geobacterales; family CAIOGM01; genus CAIOGM01. The sequence continues at coordinate 31,457 of CAIOGM010000115.1, read as the reverse complement.
ACGGCCACGACTGCTGCGATCTTCTTTAACATTACGTACTCTCCTTTGTTGTTGATGGGTGCTGCTACGCGTGGCTCTTCATAACTCTTCCTGCAGCCGGCGGGGCGAGAACCGGACGGCGATGATCCTGATGAAGGCGAGGGCGATGACCAGGGCGATAACCATGGCGAGCTCCTCCCACTCCATCTCCTTGTACCAGAAGGCCAGCACCTCGGTGAGCACGGTGACCATGACCGTGTCGATAATGTAGGTGACCTTGACCCGTCCCTCGGTGAAGTAGGCCAGAGCGGTCCGCAACACCTCCACCACCGCCAGCACGGTCAGCATGTCCACCAGCAGGGTCCGGATCGCCCCCTGGATCTCCTGCTGGAATACCAGCCGGAGATCGTAGAAGGTCCAGCCGATCCCGGCCAGGATCGTGGCCAGGATGGCCACGATAAGGAGCGACAACATCACCCTCGCCGACTGCTCGAAAAACCGGGTGATCTTCAGATCGACGACGTCTTCTTTCCACATGAGCACCTCCTTTTCTGCCATCAGGGTACCGGGAGGGTACCAGTGAAACATTGACGTTGCATGAAAGGTGTGTGGCAATGTGGTAATTTTTACTCCGCCGGTATTAACTTCGTTTCAAGGTAAAGGAGAAGGCGCTCCCTTGGCCGGGGGTGCTCTCCACCCAGACGCTCCCGCCGTGCAGTTGGACCAGATGCTTGACGATGGCCAGGCCGAGACCGTTCCCCCCGTCCTCGCGGCTGCGCCCTTCATCCACCCGGTAGAATCGTTCGAAGAGCCGCGGCAGGCTCTGGGGGGGGATCCCCGGGCCATGGTCCCGCACCGTCACCACCACCCGCTCCGGTTCCACCACCACGGAGAGCTCCACCTCCCCCTTGGCTGGGGTGTATTTTATGGCGTTGTCCAGGAGATTGACAAAGACCTGCTCGATCCGTCCCGGATCGATGAGCACCGGCGGCATCCCGTCAAAACCGGTCATCCGGACCGTGGCCTCATGCTGCGCAGCCTTGGATCCCAGGAAGGCCACGGCTCTTCGGGCCGCCCCGGCCAGATCGAAGGGGTGCAGTTCCAGGGTGAACTCTTTTGACTCCAGCTCCGACAGAGTCAGGAGGTTACCGATCAGTTCAGCCTGGCGCTCACTGTGGTTGCGGATGATTTCGATGAAGCTGATGGCGCGTTCCGGGTCGGAGATCACCAGACCGTCCAGCAGCGCCTCGGCATACCCCTTGATCACGGTGACCGGGGTCTTCAGCTCATGGGAGACATTGGCCACAAAGTCCTTCCGGATTTTCTCCAGCCGCTTCAGGTCGCTGATGTCGTGGAACACCGCCACCACCCCCAGAAACTTCTGCTGATCGCTCAAGGGGACCCAGTGGGTGAGAAGCACCCGTTCCCTGAGGATGCCGGGGATCGTGATCTCTCGCCGATATTCGGTCCGCTCCCCGGCTGCCTGCCGGTAGCAGGCGTTCAGCTCCGGATGCCGGGCGATCTCTATGAGGGGGCGTCCCACTGCCGTGGCCGGAACCCCGAACAGCTCACAGAAGGCCGGATTGATCAGGGAGATGGCCCCAACGCTGTTGGTCACCATGAGCCCTTCCCCCATGCCTCGCAGAATGGCGTCCAGCCGCCCCTTCTCCCGCTCCAGTTTTTCCATCTGGGTTTCGATCCGGGATGACATCTCGTTCATCACCGTGGCGACCTCGCTCAATTCGTCGCTCCCCCGCACCGACAGCCGCTGCCGGAAGTTTCCCCGCCCGATCTCCAGGGCGCTGTCGGCGATGAGCTGCAACGGCCGGGAGATGATCCGGGAGAGGATATAGCTGAAGAGCATCGCCAGGATCAGACCGGTAGCGAGTCCCGCACCGAGCAGGGTATTCATCTGCGTCCCTGCCTGGTTCACGGTCGCCAGCGGCAGGGCCAGGCGGACCACCGCCGGACCGCCTGAAGTCTGAAACGAGGAAGCGACATAGAGCATGTCGGTCTTTAGCGTGGTCGAATAGCGGAACGCCAGCCCGTTGCCGGCAGTAAGTGCGGCGCGGACCTCCGGTCGGTCCAGATGGTTTTCCAGCTCTCCCAGACGTTCCGGCGGGACCTCGGAATCACCCACGACCCGGCCGTCCTTACCGATGATGGTCACCCGGGCCGAACCGGCGCGCCCCAGGGAGGCAGCGACAACCGGCGCGTCCTGAGCCATGACCCGCACCCCGCTCTCCGCCACCAGCACGGCCAGCTTTGCTTCGGTGAGCAGCTCCCCCTGCAACACCGCCAGCTGGAGTGCTTCCAGCCGGCGCTCCAGATAGAGCCAGAGCCCACCGCCCAGCAGCAGGATCAGCAGAAGATAAGAGCAGAGGAGTTTCCAGCGAAAGGGAATAATCATTCTTCCTCCATCTTGTAGCCGAAGCCGCGCACCGTCTTGATAAAGTCGCCGCAGGGGCCCAGCTTGGTCCTGATCCGGGTGATATGGGAATCGACGGTCCGGGAGTCGGTGCCGGTATGGTGACCCCAGACGTTGCGCAAGAGGTGGTCACGGGTCAGAACCCGCCCCCGGCTCTCGGCCAGGGCGCAGAGCAGTTTGTACTCGGTTGTCGTGAGGACGATCTCTTCACCGTTAACGGTGACATGGCAGCGGCCGGTATCGATGAAAACTGCGCCCATGACCAGAATCCGCGCATCATCCTCCTCGCGGTTGGTGCGGCGCAGGGCAACCTTGATCCTCAGCAGCAGCTCCCGCAGGGAAAAGGGCTTGGTCACGTAATCGTCGGCCCCCACCTCCAGGCCGATGACCCGGTCGATCTCCTCCGCCTTGGCGGTCAGCATGATAACCGGGATTCCCTGGGTGCTCCTCTGTTTTTTGAGGAGCTTGCAGAGTTCGATGCCGCTGATCACCGGGAGCATGATGTCAAGGAGCACCAGATCGGGCAGTTCACAGGAGACCAGTTCATAACCGCTCTTGCCGTCGTGGGCGGTGAGCACCTGATACCCCTCTTTTCCCAGCTGAAAGGCCAGCAGAGCTGCCAGATCCTTCTCATCTTCGATAACCGCGATTCTCATGATCTCCCCGCTGCTCAGGTTCCCGGCCGATCTCATCGTTTCGGTGCGCTACTTATACCAGCCAATTGTTGAGATTGTGTAAAAGTTGTGCTGAGACCATGTAAAAAAACACCGGTTTTCAATAAAATGGGCGGAACCCCTCCCCATTGGCCGGTGTCGATTTATTTTCCTCCCGCATCAACCATCACCATCTTTTTGCCTGATCTCCATACTCCTGCAATCTGAAGAGACCATCATGATCAATAGAAAACCGGCATAAAACCCCAGAGGAGGCACACCATGAGGAACAGTACCGCAGCCAAGAGCACTACTCCGACCCCGCTTCTCGCCCAGGTTGCCGGCACGGCCTCGGCCCTGCTCCGGGAGTTCTCCATCAGACCGTATGCCCCTCCGGTACGCCAGCGGGAACGGGAGGTGACCATCGTGTGCGGGTCAAGGGTACCGGCCGCCCGCCTCTTTCGTGAGCGGAGCCCCGGCAAGCAACCAACCATCGTCATCGGCGGTTTTGTCCCCGACGCCACCGAGGTGGTAGAGTTCCAGCGGCCAATGCTCAAACAGGCCGGTCCAGTCTATTATCTCAACTATCCCCGGGAGGGGTTTCATCTCCCCCTGTTCCAGGCCCAGTTGGCTGACCTGGTAGAAAGCCTCAACCTGCGGGGGGAACACCCGATACTCATGGGGGTCAGCTTTGGCGCCGGAGTCGTGGCCGGATTTCTGCAGGAGGTCCTTCCCCGGGACGGGCTGACCATCCGGGGGGTGCTCTTCGTAAGCCCGGTGTTCTGCGCCGAAGACCTGGTTCGACCGGACAAGGAGCGGACCGGCGGGGTCCGGATGCTGGAGAGCAATCTCCGCCGAATCTTCTCGGCGCGACGCGATTCGCCCGAGGATGTGGAACGCCAGATCGAGCGGGCCCGACGCTGTTTCCAGGGGCTCTTCGGAGTGGGGGCGGAGAATCGTCAGCTGGATCGGCGGCACCTGGCCATCCGCGACAAGATCATGGCGGTCATCGACCGGACTCCGGCCCAAGGCGGGTTCGAACGGACTCTCGCCATCCGGGAGTTCCGGCCACCATCTCCTGAGACGGCTCTCTTCTCCGGTCCGGTGTTGACGCTTCTGGCCGAGGCCGAGGACAATCTGCTGGTTCCCACCTCACCCACGCTGGCCCTCTGCCGCGAGCCCCGACAGTATCACCGGGTTTTCCCCCAAGGGCGCTGCCTGGTAGTAACCTCCCGGTATGCGGCCGATCCGGTCCCCCACGCATCGCTCATCTTCCATCATCAAGCGTACAATCCGCTCATCGCGGCATGGTACAAGCGCTTTTCGGCGCCGACCCTCCTGGCGCAGCGGACATGAACGTCCTGAAAAAGCTTATCATGCCGGCGGTTGCCCCGGCCCTCCATGCCGCGGCGCGCCTGGCCGTGTCCCGGTTTGACCGGCAAGATCCGGTGGCGGCGCAGCAGGCGCTCTTCATCTCCCTCATGCGGAGCGGCCAGGGGACCCGATTCGGCCGTGACCATGACTTCGGCGCCCTGTTGCGGCGTCCCTTTGCCGAGTCATACGCACAGTACCGCAGGCAAGTCCCAATCCGGAGCTATGCCGATTTTTGGCGAGAGTATTTTATCACCGGCGCCGTGAAGTCGGACAACGGGGCACGGCTGGAACTGAATAATGTCACCTGGCCCGGACGGATCGCGCTTTTTTGCGAGAGCTCCGGCACCACGGCCCCCACCAAGTACATCCCCTTCACTCCGGAGATGTTTGCCGCCAATCGGCGGGCCGCCCGTGACCTCCTCGCCCACTATCTGGCCGCGGTTCCTGGGAGTCGTCTATTCCGGGGGCGCTTTCTCTATCTCTCGGGGAGCACCGCCCTGAACCCCCTTGGCGCCGGCGTCGAGAGCGGTGACATGAGCGCCATCACCCTCAAGTATGCGCCCGGAGTACTCCGTCCGTTTATCGCCCCCTCCCCCCGGGTGTCGGCCCTGGAGTGGGACGAGAAGATCGAGGCGCTGACGGAGCTGCTGCTTACCGATAAAGAGATCACTGGCATCTCCGGGGTACCTCCCTGGCTCCTCCTGCTGCTGGAACGGGTCCGGCAGCGGGGAGGGAGGCCGTTGCCGGAGCTGTTGCCGAATCTGGAACTGATTGTGCACGGCGGAACCAGCATCGTGCCGTACCGTCGAGAGTTCTCCTCGCTCTTTGGCAACCGCTCTCCCCGGTTCCTGGAGCTGCTCCCTTCGTCGGAGGGGTTCATGGGGTTCCAGATACCGGGAGAAGACCATATGCGCTTCACCCCCTGGTACGGGGTCTTCTTCGAGTTCGTGCCGTTCAGTTTCCTGGATGGCCAGGGGGGGATCCCTGCCGACGCCCCGGCTCTGACCCTGGCGGAGATCCGAGTCGGGGAACGCTACGCTCTCATCCTCTCCACCTGCGCCGGCCTCTGGCGCTACCATATCGGCGATACCATCCGCTTCACCTCCCTGGCCCCCCTTGCCTTCGAGTTCACCGGGCGTGATCGCTTCCTGGACCGGTTCGAAGAGAAGGTGACTCAGGCCGAAGTTGACCGGGCAGTGGCCGACTTGAACGAACAGACGGCGCTGGATGTCGTCGAGTTCATGGTTGGCCCGGAGATTGCCGAGCGGCGCCACCTCTGGGTGCTGGCCGTGAAAGGGGAGAGTCCGGGCGCGGAGCTTATCGGGAGATTCCTGGATGAGCGCTTGATGCTCGGCAACGCCGATTACGCCGCATTTCGCCGCCAGGGGCGGATCAACCCGCCGCGGATTATCACGGTTCCGGAAGAGCTCATCTATACCTGGTCCTGCCAGGTCCGGGGAAAGCTTGGCGGTCAGAGCAAGATTCCCCATGTGGATCCGACAGTGGCAGGGGAGCTGGTTCAAAGTCTTGCCGCATTTGCCGGCAGATGAAGGGGAGAAAGCGGCCGAAGGCCGGATTATGGTGGTGAAATGTTGAGGATGTGTAAAATCTTCAGCTCAGTTCTTGCCGGAGCTTCCGCCAGAGTTGCACTGTTGCGGAATACTGCGTATAAAGGACGTAAATGTCAATAAGAGGAGCAGGCCATGAAACTCCATATCATCCGTCATGCCGAGGCGGTCGATCAGTCGTCGACTCTACCCGATGACTATCGCTACCTTACCTGTCGAGGACGGACCAGATTCCGGCGGGTTGCGGAAAGCCTGAAAAAATGCGGGATCGATCCGGAACTGATCGTCTCCAGCCCACTGGTGCGGGCGGTGCAGACGGCGGAGATAATGGCCGAGACCATCCGCTTTTCCGGTGAGGTGACGATCCTGCCGCTGCTGGCCGGCGGTTTCCAATTCCCTCACTTCAAGGAGTATCTTGAAGAAATCGCCCACGTCCGGGAGCTGGTTGTGGTGGGCCATGAGCCGGACATCGGCCGGATGGTGGGGGAGTTGCTGGATCATTCACCCTGCAGCATAAAAAAGGGGGGAGTCGTCAGCCTGAAGATCAAGCTCCAGCTGCAAGAGGAGACCATCGCCCGCTTCCTCTGGATGGTGACCGGCGGCGGCAAGCTGATCACGGATCACGACACCGCACTGGCCCGCCTCACCGGAAGCCAGGAGCAACCAACGGAGGAATAAGATGAACGACCAGATCAAGGAACTGCAGCGGCTCACGGGAATAGGGGCGGTAACGGCGCAGCGCCTCATTACGGCGGGGCTTGAGACCTTTGCGGCCATCGCCGCGGCCGGAGAAGAGAGACTGGCCGGCATCCCCGGCGTCAAACCGAAAGATATTCCCGCCATCCTGGAACAGGCGGCTGCGCTTTCCTGCCAGGCCAAAACTGCCGACTCTCCCCCGACCGACACGCCTGTGGCGGATTCACCCGCGGCGGATTCACCCCCGCCTTCCGACGACCTGAAGCTGCTGGCGCAACAGCTCCGGACCGCCATTCAGGAGATCGCCCTGGCGGCTCGCGAGCGTTTCCCGGAGGAACTGGCCGGCAAGATCGGCCACAAGCTGACCCGGAACATGGTGGCCGGACTCGATGCGCTCTATGCCATCGAGGAGTTGACGGAGCGCCGTCCCAAGCGGAGCCGCAAGGCGCTCTGTTCGGTCCAGAAAAAGGTGGAGGGCCTTGCCGAAGGGGAACTTCCGCAGATCCGTAAGGGACTCAAGCGAGTCCGGAAAACCCTGCAACGGGTCATCTCCTGAGAGAACCCGTGGAAGCAGGTCAGTCGCGCCACTGCTTCTGAAACGCCGGGTTCACACCGCCCCTCCCCCCCCAATAAAAACAGCAGACCATCCCACACAAATTTCGCTCCTTCTTACTCAGGGGGAGCGAATCCGCCTCCCTCTTGTTAATAAAACCCCCTTTATCCGCAGTTGTGTCCTACTTTTTACTCAGTCTCAACACCGCTGCAACAGTACGCCTGTATCTTCCCCATTTGTAAGAACGTGCATCGCACGACTACTGCCGGCTGGAAGAGCCGGCGAACAAAGGAGGAGTACATGAAACGTGGTATGGTAGCAATGACCGGCCTGTTGGCGCTGGCGGTAGCCGGCGGCACTGTTCAGGCAAAGACCCTGGAAGAGGTGCTGAAAGAAAAAGGGGTCATCACCGAGGCGGACTATAACGATGTCCTCAAGTCAGCTCCCAAGAGCAAACCGCTGGATTACAAGCTGGGCAAAGGGTTCACCTTCACCTCGCCGGACGAGAAGTTCCAGCTCTCCATCGGCGGCAATATGCAACTGCTCTACACCTACCAGCAGAACGACGGCGCAGGTACAGTTCCCAAAAGTGAATTCAAACTCCGCAGGATCAAGACCGGCCTCGCCGGCTACGCCTACAACAAGGAGCTGACCTACAAGGTGTTACTCAACTGGGCCGAACTCTCCAACGGCGGCACCAGCTCCAAGGTCCTGGAAGAGGCGTACATCAATTACAAGATCGTCGATGAGGCCCAGATCCAGGTGGGTGAGGACAAGGTACAGTACGGACGCCAGGAGATCACCTCCTCCGGCGCCCAGCAGTTCGTGGACCGCTCTTTCGTGGTCAACGCCTTCAAGCCGAGCTACGACATCGGGATGAACGTTCACGGCGACGTGATGAAGAGCCTGCTCAAATATGATGCTCAGTGGGTCGGCGGCAAGGGGCAGAACACCTTCTCTTCAACCAATAACAACGCCTACAACTTCCGTCTTGCGGTCAATCCGTTGGGTGACGTGAAGTACTCGGAAGCGGACATCGAGATGACGGCCAAGCCGCTTGTCTCCGTGGGCTCCAGCTACTACCATAACACCCTCAAGAAAAACGCGGCAACTACCTTTGAGACCAACAACAATTCCTATGCCGGTTCCACCGGCTGGCTCGGCCAAACTACTAATTCCCTGGTGTTCAATGCTACGGAAAATGTGAACATCAACAGCTTCGAAGCCGATATGGCCTTCAAATGGATGGGCTTGTCCACTCAGGCTGAATATTTCTGGGCAGAAGGTGTTGGCCAAACCACGAACCATACGATAATCTCGAACGGCTTCTATGCTCAGGCCGGCTACATGGTGCTGCCGAAACAGGTAGAGTTGGCCGTACGCTACGCCTGGATGGACTACAACCGTTCCACTACCAATAACAATCAGTCCGAAGTTACCGGCGCCGTCAGCTGGTATCCCCAGGGGCACAACCTGAAAGTTCAGGCGGACGTCACCAAACAAAATCAGCAAGCGCGTCTCATCTCCGCAACACAGCTGAGTTCGCGGGACAACACTATTTTCCGGGTCCAGACCCAGATCAACTTCTAATAGTTCACCCGGTCCATGCTCCCTGTGGGCCTCCTTCCTTGGGGGCTTAGATCCCCCAATTTTTCTTACTAAACGACCCGCTTTATGCGGGTCGTTTTATTTTGCCGGAGAGGCGATTTTTACGTTTCCGTGAAGCCATGTCAACAATCCTGCAATCTGCAGCTGTCATACTCTGGCCCAACTCAAACAAAAGGAGATAGTTATGAATCTGACACTGAAGGACGATTACTACGAGTGGTTCTGTGACTGGTGTGACTCCATTAATGTGACATTGATCCATCGGGTGGCCGATGGAACGTTCTCATGCTGCGCCTGTCACCGGCAGACCGGAGAGTGCTGAACAGTCAACGAACGCCTGCTACCCGGATTCTGTACGGACCCAAAAAAACTAGACGATATCTTCGTTCCTGAAACGCTTAAAAAGTAATGCGCCAAGAATAAGGCAGTAAAGAAGAACATTGATGAGTGGATATATGGTGCTGAAACCATGGAATGATTCGCTCTCAATCAACGAAGACGCCATCTGTTGCACGCCGGAGAGCTTTGGCCATACATGGTAAACAACTTTCCACCATGTCAGCTCTGGCTGGAGAAGGGGGTCCGATTGCGGCATCATCGCCTGCGCTATCTGACTGTGGCTGGCGGCAGCTATGCCGTCGGCCACAAAGCCGACGATACCGATGCCCAACACAGAAAGAAAAGCGACGATGTCGGGCATCAGGAGTGACAAAAGAAGCACCGCAATCACCACAAAGAGCAGGTTCACGGAACAGAGCAGTGAGGCGACGAGGTATTCCGGCATAAAAAGTTTCAGACTGATGGATGTGATCAAGCAGACGATGCCATGCAAGATGAACATGAACAGCCCGGATAAGAGCCATAATCCAATTGCCTTTCCCGCAACATACTGCCAGCGGGCTATCGGTTTTGACAAAACAGACGATAGCATCCCCTCGTTCCGGTCACGCCTGAATAGTTGCATCGAAAGTAACGCCGCTATGACCATCACGCCGACACCTATCATGTAAAAGGTCACTTTCGATAAAGCTCTGATAACGGTTCCTGAATCCAGATATTGTCCGTTCACCATGTAATTGCCGCCGTAACATCCACGAATAATAAATACACAGATGGCGCTGATAACGAACATGACAACGAAACTTTTATGCCGCACTTCATCAACAATCGTATACTTGACAATCTTTGCAATGTGGGAAACTGTTTTAGAAGTTTTCATGTTATCCTCTCACAACTCTTACAAAAACATCTTCCAACGTCTCACCATCCTTGACAATGTCGGCAATTGCGTCTTTCACTAAAAGTTTGCCCCGGTTGATTATCGCCGCGGTATCGCATATTTTTTCGACTTCTGAGAGTAGGTGTGAATTCAGAAAGATCGTCATGCCTTTACCTTTAAACGACTCCAAGAGCTGGCGTATTTCTCTGATGCCAATAGGATCCAAACCGGAGGTGGGCTCATCTAGAATTAACAGTTTCGGATCCCCCATGATTGCAGCACCTAATCCAAACCGTTGAATCATCCCCTTGGAATAGGCGCCGACCTTTGTCTGTTCCCTGCCTTGCATTCCGATCAGCTCAACGATGCGTCTGCATTGATCCATGGCATCGGACCGGCCCAGATCCAGCAGTTCGGCACAACGCATGAGGTAGTTCCAACCCGAAAGGCATGAAGGAATATGGTGGTTTTCGGCAAGATAACCGATTGATGTTCGGCATTCTGCATGGGTACTGGGGATCCCGCCTAATGATAAGCTCCCCGTTGTCGGTCGTGTAAAATCCAGCAGCATCTTGACGATGGTCGTCTTCCCGGCGCCATTGGGTCCAAGCAGAGCAAAACACTCACCTGCCTTGACAGTAAAGGAGACATCGTCAACCGCCGTGAGGGAATCGTATCGTTTGGTGACGTTTTTCAATACAATCATAACTTCTCCTGGGGATATCCGGCTTGACGCCAACCGGCCATCTGTCCCGCAAGAAGTACGACATTACGGTAGCCGAAGAGTCTGAGTACTCCTGTCGCGATCCGGGCGCGAGGACCAAGTTCGCAGGTCACCACCAGCTCCGTATGCTTGTCGGCAGGAATCTGCGCCAACTGCAACAAAATTTTCCACGTGGGGGCATGGACTGCGTCAGGAATGTGTCCTTTCCGAAATTCGAAGATGGTGCGGACGTCGACAATCACCGGCGCTTGTTTCAAGCTCATTCGTTCCAATAGTTCCTGGGGTTGCATGGCGCCTCATGTTCCTAACCTGCGGTGACGACACCAACCTTGGTCTGCCGTACCGAATAGGAGGGGTTGAACAGCCCTGTTTTTTCCTTCCCTTCTTGCCGGATAACGACCGGCACTCCGTTGACGACCGCAGTCCACCGCCGATATTCGGCATATTTGTCGCTGGTGTCGGATACCACGACCCGGGTATTCCGACCGCAAATTATCATCTGCTCCTCGGCGATATGACGATATTCCCGGTCAACGGCTTCAGCATTTTCCAGATCGATGACCCGCAGTTTCCTTACCTCACCGGCAGTCAGAGTGACCTCCGGATACTCAAGGTTAGTGCTATCGTAGCTCAGAACCTGAAATGTCTTGTGTTCCGTCTTTCCCCGGTCGTGAATCAAAATGGTGAGATTATCGCCGTTGAGCTCCCCCTTTATCTCTTTACGGCGCCCGCCGGTGTCGATCGTTTTACGGTATGCCACCAATTTGCCGCCACGGATACTGGCGGTCTCATTGCTCTTGAGGGTAAACGCCAAAAACCACCAACCCACATGCACCTCGACATCCGCCTGTAAATCGGAGTCGGTCCCCGTTCCGGCGGTTCGTGCGCTTACCGTCCCGATGTCGGCGCCAAGACTGCGAATGGCCATGCTTGATTCAATCGCACAACTTCCCCCGTTTTCGGCGGCAAAAATGGTCGCACCGCCCAGAGAATATCCTAGCAAAAAAATAATGAAAGCCCATTTCATCGTAACACTCACCATCCCTTTCGGTTTATTTTGAGGTATTTTTTCCAGCAAACGGTCAATCAGTCCTTCCAATATAAGGCATATTGATCCATTATTCGAGTTCCAAATTGACTGAATGCGAAATTTTACGAACTGGAATCGCACCGTTCTTTGCGCACATCACCGGACCGACCCTCCATAATCCCTGGCAAACCCGATCCAAACGAGTGCCCGTGCGGTTTTTCCCCCACGATCTCCGGGTTATGTCAGGGAGTACCGGCGGAACTGTTTGACAAGGACAAACCTTCAGGCGTTTAATGTCCGGCACACCTCCATCAACGACATCTCCCGCAACCGCCGCTACTGGACTAAGGCCCAAGTAAACGAACTTTAAGGATTGATTATGAAGTTTGAACCGCGAATTAGAGGGCAGGTTGATACCGGCGCCCGCTCCACGGGTCGCATCAACGCAACACGGAGCCGAGATACGCGACGTGTTCTGCTGATAAACAGTTCGATCGCCGCCTCCAGGTTTCTGGGGGAGGCCATCCAAAAGCAATGTGAGCGCCAGGTCGAGGCGCTGTCGACCTTGGCCCAGGTGCGGAGCCATCTCGACAGGACTCAAGAGGAATTTCTCGCCGCGGTGGTCGGTCTGGAACTATCTGACGCCTCGGGAGTCGAAATCGTGGAGTTTGCTCTGGGGAAGGGCCTACCGACGATTGTCCTCACCGGGTCATGGCGGGAGGAGACGCGACGGACTTTCTGCCGTTATTCGCTGTTCGATTATTTCGTAAAAGGTAAACTTGAGATCGACGGTGTCTGCCGGGCGCTCAACCGGATCCCCCTGAACAGCTCGACCAAGGTGCTGGTTGTGGATGACTCGGCGGCAGCGCGGGAACTCCAGAGCTCCCTCTTAAGGGCTCACCGCTTCCAGGTGTTCCTTGCCGCCGATGGGGCCGAGGCGCTTCAGGTGTTGGCCGAACACCCCGATACGACCCTGGTGATCACCGACTATGAAATGCCCACCATGGACGGCATAACCCTCGCAATGCGCATCCGTGAGAGTCACGGGGCGGACGAAATTGCCATTGTTGGTGTTTCCGCCCAAGGTGCGTCCACCACTGCGGTCCGCTTTCTCAAACACGGCGCCAGCGATTTTTTGGCCAAGCCATTCGAGAAAGAGGAGTTTTACTGTCGAATCTATAACTGCATAAATACCATAGAGAATGCCCGCGCCATCAGGAAGGCCGCATTTACCGACTCCCTCACCGGGCTCGCGAATCGCCTGGCGTTCTTCACCCAGGCGCCCGCCAAATTCGCCGAGTCCCAGGCGAGGGGTGAATCCATGGCCATGGCCATGGTGGACATCGATTTCTTCAAGAAGGTGAATGACTCGTACGGGCACGCCGCAGGGGATGAAGTCCTCCGTTGTGTGGCAACACTGATGGCGGAATATCTCGGCAAAGCCGGTCTCGTGGCGCGTTTCGGGGGTGAGGAATTTTGCGTGTTCTGCCCGGGGCTGGACCGCGACGAGACGTGGGAGATTTTTGACAAATTGCGAGTAGCCGTTGCGGCGACTCCCGTCTTCCATGATGGGCAGACGATCCGGGTGACGCTCAGCATAGGCGTCACCCTCGCCCCCCGCGATTCGCTTGACGAAACTATAAACCATGCTGACCAACTTCTGTACGAAGCCAAGAATAGTGGCCGAAACCGGGTCGTAATAAGTCCTCGTGCCCTTGGCTCAGGGGTTAACTTAATAATGGACCAGCTAATACCTGATTAAATGCATTGGGTAACGTACGCCGTGGCCGACTTGTAGATAAACGAAAACTTAACTGAAACTCCCAACTGATACCTCTGGAGGGTACGATCATGCCAGAATCAAACAAAATCAAGGTGTTGTTTGTGTGCGCTCACAACAGCGCCCGGAGCCAGATGGCCGAGGCGCTGCTGAATCAGATGGCGGGCGACCGGTATTACGCCCAGAGCGCCGGGTTGGAACCCGGCGCCTTGAACCCGCTGGCGATCGAGGTCATGCACGAGATCGGTCTCGATATCTCGCAGAACCAGACCAAGGACGTCTTCGGTTTCTTCAAGCGCGGCGCCCTGTTTAACCATGTGGTCACCGTGTGCGATGACGCCCAGGCGGAGCGCTGCCCGATCTTCCCCGGCTATACCCAGCGAGTCCACTGCAGTTTCCCCGATCCCGCGGCGCTGACCGGCAGTCATGAAGAACAACTCGCTAAGACCCGAAAAATCAGGGACCAGATCAAGAACTGGCTGGAGCGGTGGATCAAGGGATGATGGCTTCTGAACAGGAAATGATCATTTTTCACTATGTTCTTCACGATCTCCCGAAAAATCTCTTCTTTACCGGCAAGGGGGGCGTCGGCAAAACCACTACTGCGACGGCAACCGCCATCGCCTTGGCCGACAGCGGTAAACAGGTGCTGCTGGTCAGTACCGATCCCGCTTCCAACCTGGACGAGGTGTTGGGGTTGGCCCTGTCCGCCGAACCGACTCAGGTACCAGGTGTCCCTGGCCTCTTTGCCTCCAACGTCGATCCGGTAAAAGCTGCCGCCGTCTATCGGGAACAGGTGGTTGGTCCCTATCGCGGGATTCTGCCGGACGCCGCGATTCGTAGCATGGAAGAGCAGCTCTCCGGCGCTTGTACTGTGGAAATCGCCGCCTTCAACGAGTTCGCCACCCTGATGGGGAACCCTGCAGCAGGAGAGCGTTTCAACCATATCATTTTTGACACGGCCCCCACCGGTCATACCCTGCGCCTGCTCTCCTTACCCGCCGCGTGGGGCGACTTCATTGACACCAATACCGGTGGCACCTCATGTCTCGGACCTCTGGCCGGGTTAAAGGCTCATCAGCTTCTTTATGCGAACACGCGCCGTTCATTGGGTGATGCTGCGGAAACTCTGGTGGTTGTGGTCAGCCGACCGGACGCTGCCCCTCTGGCAGAAGCGGCCCGCGCTTCAGCCGAACTGCGGGAACTGGGGGTCGCCAATCAGTATCTGGTGATTAACGGCGTGCTCCAGTTGACTGATCCATGGGATACGGTAGCGGTTGCCCTGCGGGAGAGGAACATGAAAGCGATGGCATCCATGCCGAACTCTCTTGCCCTGCTGCCACGCACCGAACTGCCGATGCGCGGTACGGAATTGGTCGGCGTCCCCTCGTTGCGGGCGTTCTTTTCCCCTGATAACGACCTGCCGTCAACCGGACAACCGGCGCTATCAGTCTCACTGCCCGCTCCCCTGGACAATCTTTTCGACATGCTCGAAGCACTGCCTGCCGGGGTGATTATGACCATGGGCAAAGGTGGCGTAGGCAAGACCACCCTGGCGGTGAACATCGCATCCGCCCTGGTAGCCCGTGGCAAAAAGGTGCATCTGACCACCACCGATCCGGCGGCGCACGTCGCCCTGACTCTGGGAAAAGCGCCGGAGGGGATGCAGGTCAGTCGTGTTGATCCGGAAGCTGAAACCGAGGCGTATCGCACTGAAGTGTTAGCCACCGTCGGAGCGACCCTGGACGATGAAGCACGGGCGCTGATGGAGGAAGAGCTGCGCTCGCCCTGTACGGAAGAGATTGCCGTGTTCCGGGCATTTGCCAAAATAGTTGCCCAGGGAACCGATCGCTTTGTGGTTATCGACACCGCCCCGACCGGTCACACCTTGCTGCTTCTGGATGCCTCCGAGTCATACCATCGTGAGGTATCGCGTTCCATGAGCAATATCCCCGAGGCGGTACGACAGCTTCTGCCGCGTCTGAAGGATCCTGGATTCACCAAGATTTTTCTGGTAACCCTGCCGGAGGCAACGCCGGTTCATGAGGCTCAGGCGCTGCAAACCGATCTGCGCCGAGCCGGCATGGAACCGGCAGGCTGGATCATTAACCAAAGTTTTGCCCCCCTTGCCGTCACCGATCCGCTCCTCGTTCAACGCCGGGGACGAGAATTCCGCTATATCGATGAGGTAGTCCGTCAGGGATTACCGACTTTTTTGATCCCCTGGCAGACCCGACCGACAAAGAGCTGACAATTACGTTAGTAGTGGACTCAACCACCAAAAGGAGAGAGACAGATGAAGATTGAAATTTACGACCCTGCCATGTGCTGCTCAACCGGTGTCTGCGGCCCGAGCGTCGATCCGGAACTGGTCAGAATTCAAGAGGTGCTGCGCCAGATACAGAAGCAGGCGCCAACGGTTCAGGTCCAACGCTCCGGACTGACCAGCGACCCGCAGGCGTTTGTCGCCAACTCGGCAGTGACGGAGCTGCTTAAGAATGAAGGGCCGGAGTGTCTGCCGCTGGTGTTTGTGGATGGCGAACTCGTCGGCAAGGGGAGTTATCCCGGGAATCGGCAGTTGCAGGAATTCCTGCAGCGTGCCGGGTTTGAGTTGGCGCTGGGCGAGAAAAAAAAGAACTCCTGCGGTTGTGGCCCCGGCTGCTGTTGAGCGGAGAGCCGGAAATAACTTTTCGGTCCATCTGCACTGATTGATACGAGGTCATGCATGAGCTTATTGACCAGGATGCCCATACGTCTTCAGATGGTTCTGATTGTCATGCTTGTCGCAATTCCGGCGGCAGGAATCATTGTCCATGCCGGTTTACAGCAGAGAGACGAGGCGATGAACCGCGCCCGGAGGGACACCCAGAGACTTGCGGAAAGTATCGTCAACGAACAGCAGGAAATGATCGCCTCAGCACGGCAAATCGCAGTTTCGCTGTCACAACGCCCCGAAGTGCAGCAGAGGAATACGAAAAAAGTAACGTCCATCCTGAGTGAAATCCACAAAATTAACCCGGACCTCACCAACATCTTCATCGCCGACCGCAGTGGGCTGGTTTGGGCTACCGCTGTCCCGACCAGGCCTCCCTTTATCATCTCCGATCGGAGATACTTCAAGAACACCCTCGCCAGTGGGCAGCTTTCTTCGGGTGAATACATCGTTTCCCGGGCAACGAACCGTCCCTCATTCACCCTGGGGTATCCACTGAAAGACCACCGGGGTGAAACGGTGGGAGTCATCGGCATCGGATTCCTGCTGGAAAAGTACACTCATCTGCTGGTACGGAGCAACTTGCCCAAGGAGGCCAGTTTCGGACTATTTGACCACCAGGGAATATTTCTGTTCCGAGGCACCGAGGCGGAGAAATACATTGGGACGCATGCCAACCCGGCGCGGTTCAAGGTGATACAGGATGGTCCTGACGATTTCACCACCATCTCGACCAGTGTTGCCATGGGTGATGAACGAATCATCACCACCCGGAAACTGAGTCTGGAAGGTGAGTCAACGCCGTATATGTATCTCCGGGTCGGGACTCCGCTCAAAACGGTCCTGGCCACGGCCAACACGCAGCTGCTCAGGAATCTGATACTGTTCAGTTGGGTCCTGGCCCTGGCGGTCTTTTTTGCCGGTTTCGTCGGGGAACGCTCCATCGTCGCCCGGATTGCACTGCTGAAAGAAGCCGCGAAAAACCTGGCTGATGGTAACTACCAGACCAAGGTTGCCGCACTCGTCACCGGAGGCGAACTGGGCAAGTTGGCAGGATCGTTTGACGCCATGGCGGAAAAACTCCTCGAGCGAGAAGAAGCGCTCCGCAAAACCGAGGAACGTTTTCGCTCATTCGTCGAGAATGCCAACGAAATCGTCTTTTCCGTTGCTGCTGACGGTATCTTCACCTATCTCTCGCCCAAATGGCAGGACGCCTTCGGCTACGACCTCAATGAAACCATCGGCAAGGCATTTATCACATTAGTTCATCCGGACGATACCATCCGGTGTGCCGAGAGGTTACGCAGCGTGCTGGAGACCGGCGTCAAACAGCAAGCCCTTGAAATACGGGTACGGCACAACAACGGCGCATGGATATGGTATGCGATTAGCGGTTCCCGCTTGCAGGATGTTGAACGCAATGAGGATTCATTCCTGGGAATAGGCCGCGACATTACCAAGCGCAAGCAGGCGGAAGAGCTGTTGACCAAAAACGAAGAGCGGCTGCGGGTCATCTTCGAGACCTCCCAGGCCGGTATCATGCTCGTCGGACCGGATGGCGCCATCACTTTTGCCAACAGGCGCATGGCCGAGATGTTCGGCTGCACCATGGACGAACTCATCGCTTCGGCATATTCGGATCATGTTCATCCTGCCGAAAGGGAGACAGGCGAGACGAGGTTGCGCCAGTTAGCTGCCGGTGAAATAGACCATGTCTACTATGAACGGCACTATCTGCGTCACTGCAGCGTCGATTTCTGGGGCTATCTGTCAGGCCGACGCCTTGTGGCTCCCGACGGAACGACTCAGGGGCTGGTTTTCATCATCGTGGATATCACTGACCAGAAACATGCGATGGTTGAGTTGCGCCATGCCAAGGAAGCGGCGGAGGCTGCCAACGAAACCAAGGGCCGGTTCCTGATGAACATGAGTCACGAACTGCGTACCCCCATGAACGGCGTCCTCGGCATGATTCAGCTCGCCCTGTACGAGAACCCCAGCGAGAAACAGCGGCAGTATCTGGAGACAGCCATCGACTCCGGCAAAGGTCTGGTCAGGATTCTCAATGACATCCTCGACCTGACCAAAGCCGAGGTCAGCAAGCTCTCCATCCTCCGTGATCCGTTCGACCTCCGGCCAGCCGTACTGGAAGTAGTCAGGATTCTCGACCTGGAAGCCAGGCGCAAGGGTTTGGCCCTGAACTACACCATAACGGCGGAAGTGCCGGAACGCGTGACTGGGGACCGGTTGCGGTTGCAACAGGTGCTCACCAACCTGGTTGCCAATGCTGTCAAATTCACGGAACGCGGGGAAGTGACCGTTGCGGTGACGTGCAGCAGAGATCCATCCGGCACTCCGGAACTTATGTATACCGTCACCGACACCGGAGTCGGCATTCCCGCCGACAAGCAGCATCTGCTGTTTCAGCCGTTCTCGCAGGTAGATGATTCTCTTACCCGGCCTTATGGCGGCACGGGTCTTGGCCTGGTCATCAGTCGGGAGATTGTAGAACGAATGGGTGGGAGTATCACCTTCAGCAGCAGAGCAGGGAAAGGGAGCATTTTTACCGTCCGGATTCCCTGCGCAACCGAGGCGCCACTGGTCGTGCTCACTGATCCACATATCGAGCGGGAGAGGGTCGTGCCGGTGGCTATCAGCGCCAACACGGAAGAGCGGTCATTGTGCATCCTGCTGGTGGAAGACGACGCAGTGAACCGGGTCATGCAAAAGTTATTGTTTGAACGGAGCGGTTTCCTGACGAGCGTTGCGTGCAATGGACAGCAAGCGGTCAATTTGTGGGAACGGGAAGCGTACGACCTCATCGTCATGGACGTGCAGATGCCGGTTATGAACGGGATCGAAGCTACCAGGATTATCCGCAGGAAAGAGTCGGCGCGAGGTGGTCATATCCCCATCCTTGGCCTGACCGCCCATGCCTACCAGGATGATGTGGACCACTGTATTACCGCAGGGATGGACAGCTACCTGACCAAACCTGTAGACCTCAACGATTTGATTGCCGCTGTCAAGGAACTTTGCAACGTCGGAAATCCCGCTCTTACGGTATGTCGGCTCTCAGGCGCCTCCTGAGCCACCACGTCAATTCTGCCGTGGTGGAAATGACCACTCACCTGTCACCACCTTCTTCAGCACGCCGCCAGAGCCGGTGGTCCTGGTAGAGTTTGAGCCCCGGATCGGCTTCCCGTGGGTTATGGTCAGGACTTTCGCCGTCTGAAGCGGGATCAAGGCGCCATGGGAGGTGCTCCCCGCAGCGCCGATCTTGAAAAAAGCCACAGCAGACTGAAGCTGTTCTGCCTGGGAAGAGAGATCTTCGGCGGTGGCAGCCATCTGTTCAGCAGCTGAGGCGTTCTTCTGGATCACCTGGTCCAGTTGCCGAATTGCCTGGTTTATCTGCTCGGCCCCGGTGTCCTGTTCCTTGCCCGCCGCGTTGATCTCCTGCACCAGTTCCGCGGTCTTCTGGATATCCGGCAGGATCTTGGCCAGCATCTCCCCGGCCCGCTCGGCCACGGCCACGCTGGAGGCGGAGAGTTCGGAGATCTCCCGGGCCGCCTTCTGGCTTCGTTCGGCCAGCTTGCGTACTTCGGAGGCCACCACGGCAAAACCTTTGCCGTGCTCCCCGGCCCGGGCCGCCTCGATGGCCGCGTTGAGCGCCAGCATGTTCGTCTGGCGGGCGATCTCTTCAATAATGCTTATTTTTCCGGCGATCTCCCGCATGGCGGCAACAGTCTCGACCACCGCCTCGCCCCCGGCCATGGCGTCGGCGGCAGCCTTCATGGCAATCATGTCGGTCTGTTGAGCGTTTTCGGCGCTATGCCGGATATTGGCGGTCATCTGCTCCATGCTGGAAGAGGCTTTTTCGGCGGCCACAGCCTGCGCGGCGGCACCTTGGGACATATTCTCGGCCCCGAAACTCATCTCCAGAGAGCCGGCTGCGACGGTATCGGCGGCAACCTTGACCTCGCTGACCACCGTGGTGAGTTGCCGAACCATGGCGATGAGAGATTGCATCAGTTCGTCATGAGCAGAGCGCGCTTTGAGCTCCACCATCAGGTTGCCGCCGGCGACCTCTCTGGCCCCGGCGGCGATCCGGTTCAGTGCCTCGATCAGGACATTGAGGTTGTTCTTGATCTCGTTAAAATCGCCGCTATAGGTTTCGGTAATCTTCGGGGGGATGTCCCCCTTGGAGATCCGGTCCACGTAAGTAGCGGCGACCCCCAGCGGAATGGTCAGCCGGTCCAGGATTTCGTTGACAATGACGATCATCTTGTTGTTGTAGCCGGTGTACTTGGACCCATCGGCGCGAACGGTGAGTTGCCCCTGCAGGGCGGCATTACTGAGGAGTTCCAGATCCTGGCCCCGCATCCTGACGGCGGTAATGACGCTATGAAGGCCGGTCTTGATCCGGTGGTAGTCGCCCCGATACTCTTCGGTGATCTCAGCCGGCACGATGCCGTCTCCGAAGTTATAGAGGGCGTCGGCGGCCACGTTCAACGGGCCGTTGACGGCATCCAGCATCTCGTTGATGCCACACACGATCTTCTTAAAATCTCCGTGATGCTGACTGGCATCGGCTCTGATGGCCAGATTGCCGTTAACGGCCGCCGTGCTCAGGAGCCCGGTGTCGATGGAAAGCTTCTGCACCGACTCCTGGAGCGTTCTCATGCAGACGAGCATCTTGCTGATCTCATTTGTACGGTAAATTTTGATTTCCTGGTGCAGGTCACCATCCGCCATGGTCGTGAGATAATGCGCGGCCCGGTCGATGGCCTGGCTTATGGACCAGATATTGAGCCAACTGAACAGCACTCCGAACAGTACGGTAGCGGCAATGGTGCCCTGATACACGTTGTGACTGAGGCTACTGCTGATAACCACGGCACCAATGCCGATTGTGTAGCAGACGCAGAGGAGGCTCAGCCGGGATTTGACAGAGAAATCGAGGTAATAATTGATGATGCGAGGCATTTCCATGGGGTTATCCTAGAAGGGGTTGCTGTTACAGGGCGGCGTGAATCCCCACTTGACTCTCCGTCACCGGGGGCGCGGCCTTCACACATGATGCCCCGATTGGAGAGGACGGTTTCACGGGTAAGCTTGTTGGCGGGGTAATGGTCGGCGAGGGGTAGCCCAGATAATATCCTTGAGCGTAGTCGACCCCGAGCTCACGCACTGCAACCAGCAGCTCTTCGGTCTCGATACACTCCGCGATGGTCTTGATGTTGAATTCGTGGGCCAAGACAACCAGGGTCTTGACGAAGGCCATATCCTTGTAATTGACCCGCATGTTGAGGATGAATTCCCCTTCAATCTTGACAAAATCAATGGGAAAGCGGCGAATATACTGAAACGATGAGAATCCGGAGCCGAAATCGTCGATGGCGAATTTAAAACCATACGCCTTTAGCTCGTGAACAAATTTCTCCAGAATGCTGAGATTCTTAACCGTCTCCCGTTCCGTCAGTTCGAAGACCACTCGACTGTGGTCGATGCCATGCCTGGCCGCCAGCCGGACAATGTCGGGGAGGAACTCTGGCAAGATGAGGGCTTTAGGCGAAAGATTGATGAAGAGATTCCCCCCGAAATGCTGCTCCCGGGCCAGGGCAAACGTTTTTTCAAGGAGGATCAGGTCCATTTTCGACACGACTCCCAGCTGCTCTGCCGTTTCAATGAACTCCGCGGCAGTGAGCACCTTGCCCGGCAACTCCAGACGGCACAAGACCTCGCAACCTGCCGACAGGTGGTCGCGCAGCGGGACGATGGGCTGGAAAAAGGGGACGAACCGCTTTTCTTCGAGAGCGTCCATCACGAGTCGCGTGGTTTCGCCGGTTTGGCGAAAGAGCTCGATGACGTCATGCTCGGTGGGGACGGTGACCCGGTTTTTCCCACCGTCTTTGGATTGGTAGGTCATCCGGTCGGCAAACAGGAACAGGTCCTTCGCCGTTCGGGCATGCCGCGGAAAGACGGCAAAACCGATGGAGGTCGTGGCCCGGGCCTTGGCGCCGTCAAGGGCCGTGACGTAAAGGCTCTCGGTGATCTCCCTGATCCTGCCGGCGACCAGAAAAGCCTGCGCCTCATCGGTCTCGGGCAGGATGACGGTAAATTCGTCGCCGCCGTACCGGCAAAAGATGTCCCCCTGGCGCAACACCTCGCGGACTTTGGCGGCAAAGGCCGCCAGATACTGGTCGCCGAGGGCATGACCCCACGTGTCATTGATGGTTTTGAAGTTATCGAGATCGATCAGGAGCAGCGCGAAGTTGTACTCATGCCGTTGCGCCCGGTTGATCTCGTATCCGATGAATTCCCAGAAGGCCCGATGATTGTAGAGGTCGGTCAGAGCATCACGAATGGAATGATATTCCAGCTCTTTCGTATAGGTGCTGATGGCCTTGATCGAGCCGACCACGTTGAGCAGCGTTGCCAGGGTACTGTCGATAACCAGCGAACCGATGGTATCCTGCGCCTGCTCGGCCAGGATACCGATACCCACGACCCCCCCGATCTGGGGAGTCCCAAGGATCAAGGTTTTGGCCTGCACGATGGATTCGTGCAGTTCCAGGATCGGGGCGGCATCGTCGGCGATACTATAGGTTATCGGCATGGCGGTCAAGTGCGGATTCTCTTGATGAATGGCATCGAGAATGGTCAGCTCGATCGTTTTGCGCGTCACGGTGGAGACCGGGCCGCGCAGAAAAATCTCCAGCAGATGAGCGCCATCACTCTCTTGAAAAATGCAGAAAAAAGTGTAGGTCGGCACCACCAGGTTGAAGTCAAGGAGCATCCCGCTGACCCGATCCTTCCAGTTCCGGATCACCTCTGAAGTGATGATGAACTTCCCCAGAATCCGCATTTCCAGTTCCAGCGCTTCCTTGCCCACCGACACCTGCCTGATCTTGCTCACAAGGGTCCCGATCTCGCCAAAAATCTGCTCGAACTCGACAAAACCGGGCGGAATGTTGGAAAGAACCAGTTGCGTCAGGTCACTCACTTTGTTGACGCCAGTCACCTTGTCATGCAGCTGGGCGATGGCGCCGCCCACGCGACGATTGACGAAGCGGGAGATCAGCCCCGCCAGCAACAGGGGCAGTGGAATGAGCAGTAAGGAAAAAGCGAAGATAGTGTTTCGGGCTTCCTGGAGCATCGGCTCAAGGTTCTGTCGGACCACGAGCGCGCCGAGAATCTCCCCCTTGCGGGCGTTGCCATGGCAGGAAAGACATTCCGCGTCGGCAGCCAGAGGGTAGACGATGTCCAACCGGAGTTGTTGTTTTCGCTCGATCGTGGTCCGGGTCCGGCAGGCAGTGGTAACGACAGAGTCGGGAGGCAGGTCACTCTTCCCATACAGCTCCTCGACCAGCCCGGTGCGGTAAATCTGCACGGATTGGACCACGGACGAGGCAGCCTGGCGAGGGTCGTTGTAGAGGGTCAACAGATCTTTTCTGCTCCAACCCTTGGCCATGAGCAGGGCGATGGAGTGGTCGAACTGGCGAGAGATCTCACCGGCGATTCGCATGGCGTTGTGTTCAATGGTCTTCACATAGATGACCACCGAAATACTCAGCACACAAGCGAAGCTGAGCATCGAAACCATGAGGGAAGAGCCGAAGATGAACAACCTGAGGGGGATAACTCTGCGCATAGTCCGTGACGTGGCCATTTCCATACTCGATCCCCCGCTTATGGTTGAGCGGCCTCGTCCGCGATGCTGCTGACGCTCATGATGTCTTCCTAAAACTTCTCGAAGTTACTGTCCAGGCGGTCACCGCCGTTCATGTCCAGGTCATGACCGATGACCTTCTTCAGCCCGTAGCCGTTGGCCTTGCCGAGGGAGAACTGCTGAAATGAATGTGCAGTGGTCCTGGTCGGAACCAGCGCAGTCCGGGGCTTTGTCCGGGCAGGCAGGGCAGTGGCTCTGACGGTGCTGGTCCTGAAAAAGGCCACGGCGGCCTGAAGCTGTTCAGCCTGGGCTGAGAGCTCTTCGGCGGTGGAGGCCATCTCTTCGGAGGCCGAAGCATTCTGCTGGATGACCTGGTCCAGTTGCTGGATTGCCTTGTTGATCTGCCCGGCCCCTGAATCCTGCTCTTTGCTGGAGGCGCTGATTTCCTGCACCAGTTCGGCGGTTCTCTGGATGTCCGGGAGGATTTTTGCCAGCATCGCCCCGGCTCGTTCGGCCACACTCACGCTGGTGGTGGAGAGTTCGGAGATCTCCCGGGCCGCCTTCTGGCTTCGCTCGGCCAGCTTGCGCACTTCGGAGGCCACCACGGCGAACCCCTTGCCGTGCTCTCCGGCCCGGGCCGCCTCAATGGCCGCGTTCAGGGCCAGCATATTGGTCTGGCGGGCAATCTCTTCGATGATGGTGATCTTGTCGGCGATCGCCCGCATGGCGACCACGGTTTCGACCACGGCTTTCCCGCCGACCTGGGCATCCTCAGCCGCCTTGACGGCGATCTTGCCGGTCTGCTGAGCGTTGTCGGCGTTTTGACGAATGATTGACGTCATCTGCTCCATGCTGGAGGAGGCCTCCTCCGCTGCTGCCGCCTGGTGAGTAGCCCCCTGGGATAAAAGCTCGGCCCCGGAACTCATTTCCAGGGATCCGGTAGCGACATTGTCCGCGGCGATTTTGACTTCACCGACCACTGAGGTAAGCTGGCGAACCATACCGATGAGGGATTGCATCAGTTCGTCAGTGGCCGAGCGTTCCGTGAGTTCCACCATCAGGTTGCCGCCGGCGATTTCCTTGGCCCCGGCGGTGATCCGATTCAGCACCTCGATGAGAACGTTCAGGTTATCCTTGATTTCGTTGAAATCTCCCTGGTAGATGTCGGTAATAAGAGGGGGCATGTCCCCTTTGGAGATTCGGTCAACGTACGTGGCGGCCACGTTCAGCGGATGGGTCAGCCGGTCGAGAATTTCATTGATAACGCTGAGCTGCTTGCTGTTGAACCCGGAGTACCTGGATACATCGGCGCGCACGGACAGATTTCCCTGCAGGGCGGCGTTGCTGAGAAGTTCGAGGTCCTGGCCCCTCATTTCCACGACCTTTACGATGTTGTTGACTCCGCTCTTAATCCGCTCGTAGTCGCCCCGGTACTCTTTGGTGATTATCGCGGGCGCGATCCCTGCGCCGATATCGTGAAGGGCGGCGGCGGCCACGTTCAGGGGGCCGATAACCGAGTCCAGGGTAGAGTTGACTCCCATGACGATTTTCCGGAAATCACCCTGGTGTCGGTCGGCGTCGGCGCGAATGGTGAGCTTGCCGTCAATCGCTGCGGCAGAGAGTTCCCCTGTGTCACTTATGAGGACTTTGATCGTTTCGGACATCTTGTGCATGGCCATGATGATGCTGTTGGGGTCCTTGCCCACGATGTCGATCCGGGTCGAGAGATCGCCCTCCGCCACCTTGCTCGCCAGGGTGACAACATCCGCCGGCTCGGCGCCCAGTTGCGTCTTGATGCCGCGGGTAATCAACCAGCCGATGCCGAGGCCCAGCAGCACCGCGCCTCCCGCGAAGAGCACCATGAGCATGATGGCGCGTCCGGCCAGGGCGTCATTACCGTCGGCGATCTCCTTGGCGATCCTGACCTTGGCTTTGAACATCCATTCTATCTGCTCTTGGACCGGTTTCCGGTCCTTTTCCATGACCGCCGTCAAGAAGTTTAGGGCGTCACTTTTTTTGCCGCCGGTCATGATGGCTACATACTGTTTGATCCCGGTTTCATACTTGGCGAGCCCCTCGTTGAGGAGAGCCATCCGTTTTTTCCCCTCTTCGGTGACCAGAGTCTTTTCATAGCTCGTGATATTCCTGGCGATGTCAGCCTGACGGTCCGCGACCCGCTTTTCCAGATCACTCATCACCGCCGGTGAGGCGTACTGCATCTCCAGCAGGTTGCAGCGCAGACGCTGGAATGAGGTGGAGACGTCGCCGATCTCCCCAAGGGGGACCGCCACTTTTTCGGTTAACTTGTCGCCGGCGGCGTCGATGGCCCTGATGTTGATAATCCCGATTCCGCCGACGATGGCGGCAAACAGCGCCACTACGAAAAATCCGCCAAGCAGTTTAACGCTGATGTTCATGTTCTGCATATGAAACCTCCCGGGGGCATACCTGTCGTTTGTAGCGCATTAGCAACAGTCATGATCATCTCGTGCACGGTCAAGGGCTCCCGGCATAGTAGGTCAGGTAGACATCCCTGAGTCTGCCGTTGAATCTTTTGATCCCCTCATGCAGGGTTTCGGCAATACCGTCAAGTTTTTTCACATCGAGTCGCCCCACCAGGGTAAGTTCCTCTTCGCTCAGACAAAACCCCTCTTCTCGGCATACTGCACGCAGGGATATATGGGCTCGCACGCGTAAAACATCATCGGTGATCAAGCGCCCTAGAAGTTTTTCCACTGCTTCCTGCGACATGACGCCCTCAATACTGATTGATGGGTTGACCCGGGTTTGCGCCCTGGATCCTGGAGCTTTCTCTTGCGCGGGATTATAAGAGGGACCTGCCGACGAATCTATTGCAGGAAACTACTAGAAGGGCTGTTTTGAAATGAAATTGACAGTGGTAGTTATGATTCGCGCTCCATCTGCTCCGCAATGACCGCCCAGCGCGCAAGAGTGGCGGCGTTGACGACATCAAGTTTATTCATCAGGTTGACCCGGTGCACCTCTACGGTATGCGGGGTAACTCCCAGATATTCGGCAATCATTCGGGAGGTGGCGCCTTTTCCTACCAACTCCAGAACCTCTCGTTCCCGCTTGGTAAGCTTCCGGCGGATGGTGGCGTATTCCTTGGCAAAAGCCGGGTTGTCTCGTGGCAAATTCAGCTTCTCATGGCGCCGAATCCGACCGGTGACAGCGGCCAGCAGTTCCTCCGACGAAAATGGTTTGGACAGGTAGTCGTCAGCTCCCGCTGACATGCCCAGGCGGACCGCGTCGCGGTCCCCCATGGCGGTAACAAAGATGAAGGGAATGTCAGAGAGAGTGCGTTCACTCTGCAAAATCTCCAATACCGAATGCCCGTCCATTCCCGGCAGCATAATATCGCACAGAATCAGATCCGGGCGTTTTTCCCGGATTTCGGCAACTCCTGATGGTCCATCGGAGGCCAGACGGACATAAAATCCTTCCAACCTGAGGATCAGCTCCATTGAGGTGCGGTATGCGGCGTCATCTTCGATGACAAGAATTGAGATCATGAGAGTCTCCTATGCCGGATCGATAACAGGGAGTTCTACGAGCACGGTGGTCCCTACGCCGACGTTGCTGTTCACCGACATGGTTCCGCCCAACTGCGACAGAGATTCTTTGACGATGGAGAGCCCCAACCCCATGCCGCGGCGCTGCTCGACATTTGAGCCGCGATAAAAGGCCTCGAATATTAATGCCTGGTCCACTTCCGTAATCCCTATCCCGGTGTCAGTTATCTCCATCAACAACCGGTTCTGAGCTCTGCGAACACGTAACGATATGGTCCCGCGGGACGGTGTATACCGGAAGGCATTGGTCAGCAGGTTCTCCAGTATCCGGCGCACATATGTCTGGTCCAGCAGAGAAGTTCCACAATCGGCGGCGATAGAAACGTGAAATATTTGTCCGGTACTCCAGACTGTTTCGATTCCTGCGGCAATGGTGCCGCACATCCCCCCGATATCGAGCAGCTGAGGAGGGTTCCCGGATCTCGTTCCCTGTTGGTTGAACGATATCACCGATTGCAGCAGATGATCCAATTGATGCACCGCACTCCGGATTTGTCCCTGTTGCTCGTTACGCTCTTCTTTGGTCAAACGATCACCGTAACGATCCAGAATATCGGCGCCTATGACAAGCAACCCCAGGGGGGTACGAAACTCGTGAGCAACGGTGATCAGTAACCGGCTCATGGTGTTCTTGCCGGCCTCAGCAGTATGCAGAGCCTGCCGTAAATTAGTCTCCATTGATTTGCGCCACGTTATTTCACGAACAGTCGAGATGATCCCGACGATCTCACCTCTCGGGTTCCGTAACGGAACACTCAAATCTGAGGCCCACCCGGAGTTCCCTGACTGTGGCACATAATACGGGAAGTCCAGGGTGGGCTGCGCCGTGCCGGCCAGCACATTACTCAGACGCGCCATAAAGTCCAAATCCTTCATGAAGGGAAAGATCTCTGACGGATGCCTGTCCTGTACTTCATCGGCCGTCAGGCCGGTTATTGCTTCCATGAAAGGATTCCAGATCTTAATGTGCAGATCAAAGTCATAGACAATTATCCCCTCCAGGACGCTGCGGATGACTTGTTCGTTAAACAGATTCGCTTCCAGCAATTTAGTTTCATTACGCTTTTGCTCGGTGATATCCTCCATCAGCCAGAGAGTGCCCTTGGCCATGTCCGGCGGTTCAATGGCCTTGCCGATGCACCTGACCAGGATGTGAGCACCATCCTTTCGGACCAATTCCTGTACTGTCTCAAATACCAGGCCCTGCGCCAGAATCGGATATGCCTCCCGACCATGTTGTTCGTAGGCGTCATCTGAAGGGTAGAGCTTCCGAGTCGTCTGACCGGCCATCTCCTCCTTTGAATACAAAAACAGCTCTTCAGTCTTGTTGTTGAACCATACCTGTTTTCGGTCAATCATTTTGGTAATTCCGACCGAAGCATTCCCCAAAATAATGCTGAGCTCATGCATGACATTTGTCAGTTGGCTGGTCCGTTCTTCAACCCGCCGCTCCAAATCCTCTTTGGCCCGGGACAGTTCATCCTGCAGCAGTTTTTGCTCCGTGATATCAAAATGGCTGATGATTGCCTTCGCACTGACGTCGTTGGGGCGGACCACCGTCATCAGAAACCACTGGTGACCGGTGGGTGAGTGGCACGGATATTCGAGGGTGAAGTTTTTCCGCCGGGCGAAGAGCACCGCCTCGATACCATCCAGCGCTTCCCGCGCCAACGGGTCGTTCCGGGCCGCAGTGCGGCACACGCCCAGGTAGTTGGCCCCGAGGCCGATCTGACTGTCCGGCACGACATGTTCTTCGGCAAATTGCAGCCAGAATTGATTGACCGCCACAATGATCCCCAGGCGGTCGATAACCGCGATCTTTGCCGGCAGAGAGTCGAGAACCATCCTTGTTAAGTTCTCACTCTCCTGCAACTCATCTTCCACCCGCTGCAACTGCTGCTCACGCTGCCGTTTGAGTTCCAGATGAACACCGATCCGCTGCCGGATGATGGCCGGGCGAAACGGCTTGGTGATGTAGTCAACCGCCCCCAGTTCCAGGCCAAGACTCTCGTCTACTTCGCCAACCAGGGCCGTGACAAAGATAATCGGAATCCGGCGGAGGAGCGGATCGGCTTGCATGAGCCGACAGACTTCATAACCGTCCATTTTCGGCATCCGGATATCCAGCAGGATCAGGTCCGGCCGGACCTGCGCGGCAATCTCAAGCGCCTCGCGGCCGTTGTTGGCGGAAAATATCCGATAGGAACTCCGCAGGGTCTCGCTGAGCACCCTGAGGTTTGCCGGTTCATCATCAACAATGAGCAGTTTTTCCAAAGCATCATGGTCATGCTGCCGGACCGTTACGGCCGGTTCCTGAACCAGGTGCAGAGCCCGGTCCGGACTAATCAGTGTCACGGGCTTTTCTCGAACCTTGGACTGATCATTAAGGACCTGAGCGGTGGCGGAGAGTTCGGCCAGCCGGACCTCCACCAGAGAGAGGAGCACTCCTGCCTGTTCCACCCGCCCCTCAACACAGGCGGTCTCCAGGTCGCGAGCTACGGCATGGAGAGCGACGGCGGCGAGGTTGCCCGCTACCCCCATGAGGGTATGCGCCAGGTCCCTGGCATGCTTCAGATCGGGTTCCGCCAGGGAGGCCCGGATCTCTAACCCCAGCCCCTGGTTGTCCCGGGCAAAATCGATAATGAGTTGGGAGTAGAGGTCCACGTTGCCGGCCAGCAGCGCCACCCCTAGAGTCTGATCCAAACCGGGGAGGCGCTCCGGCAGGTCGCCGCGCCCGGTTTGCAGGGCGCAGCGCAGAGCCGGGGCGGTGTTCTCCCCGGCTGCGGGTCGAAGCCACCGCACCAGACAGGCATAGAGTCGGTCCGGCGTAACCGGTTTGGCCACGTGGTCGCTCATGCCGTTCTTCAGGCACCGTTTCCGCTCTTCCCCGCCGGCATGGGCCGTCATGGCGATAATGGGGAGCCGCTCCGGGGAGCACTGTTTCCGGATCAGCCGGGTCGCCTCGTACCCGTCCATAACCGGCATCTGAATATCCATCAGGACAACCTCGAACGGCGGCTCCGCCTCGGTCACGGCGGCCACCGCCGCCCGGCCGTCACCCGCGAAGGTGACCACCATGCCAACCTGTTCCAGCAAGGCGCGCGCCACCTGCCGGTTGATGGCGTGATCTTCCACAACGAGGACCCGTCGCCCTCTCAGGGCCACTGTGACGAACTCCGGGTCAAGGAACTCCACCGGTTCATCTGGCAGGCCCCCCCGACCCAGGGGGATAGTGAAGGTGAAGACACTCCCCAGGCCGGGCACACTCTCCACCCCGATCACTCCTCCCATCAACTCCACCAGCCGCCGGGAGATGCTGAGGCCCAGCCCGGTTCCGCCATAACGGCGGGTGATGGAGTTGTCCGCCTGAGTGAAGGGCTGGAACAGGTTCTCCAGCTGGGCGGCGGTCATTCCTATCCCGGTATCCCTGACGGTGCAGGTGACCGGTACCGCCTCGGCGGCCCCTGAGGCAACGGCGGTCACTTCCAGGGTAACGTCTCCCTGATCGGTGAATTTTACGGCGTTTCCCAGCAGGTTGATCAAGACCTGCTCCAGCCGGAACCGGTCACCAATCACCTGCGCCGGGACCTCCGGGGCGACTTTGATCCGGAAATCCAGTCCCTTTTCCTCGGCCTTGACCCGGATGATGCTCTGCACGGTACTCAGGCAGGTACCGAGGGGAAAATTGCCAGCCTCCATGGTCAGCTTGCCGGCTTCCACTTTGGAGAAGTCCAGAAGATCGTCCATGAGGTGCAGAAGCGTCCCGGCGGAGGAGGCAATCATTTCCTGGTAGTCCCGCTGTTTGGCGCTCAGCTCGGTCAAAAGCGTCAGTCGTCCCAAGCCGACGATGGCGTTCAAGGGAGTCCG
>CAIOGM010000114.1 GCA_903857795.1 uncultured Geobacter sp. | reverse complement strand
CCCGTCCTTCCCCATGACCACCGCCTGCGGTTCCGGTCCGGTAAAGAGCGGACCGCCCCAGTTGGTGTAGGGGAGCGCGAGACCGTCGATGGTGGTGAAGCCGACCGGGCCGAACCCTTTCCAGGCATTCAGGTAACTGCTGGCCGGATCGGCGGCGGTCCCCAGATAGGCGCCGAAGCGTTTCAGGAGGAACTGCTGCAGCGCCGCGCTGTCGATGGTCACCGGACGGGCCGCTCCGTAGTTCCCCAGGGCCAGGAGCGCTTTCAGCGAGGCGGTATCAACCCCGGTCATGGCGTACTCCCGGCTGATGTTGGCCGAGAGGTTGAAATAACTGTCCGGGAGGGTGGTCACGCCGGTAACTGCCGATTTGGCGATGGCGTAGGTCTTCCCCTGGTATTCGGTGAAGAGCGCCAGGGCGTCGCCGTAGCGGTAGGCGCCGCCCGGTGTGATCTGGTCCTGACAACTGACCACGGCCAGCGCCGTCTCCCGGAGACCTGACAGGGAGAGGAGGAGTAGCGCGTAGAGAAATGAACAGAGAAGGCGCATGGTCATGGCGGCTCCCGCTACTGCATTGGTTTCTTCTGGTTGCTGGAACAGATGCTGTCCTTGCCCGCCAACCGGAGGGCCTGGAGAGTGGCGCCGGCCTCGACAAACTCGTTGAGACACTGACACTCCTTCAGGATCTCTTCCCCCGCCTCGGCGGGACAGACGTTATCGACACAGCTCCGGTAGAAAATGTCATAGGACTGAGCCGGCACCCGCATCTCCGTCACCGTCCCGGTGGTGGTCACCTGGGTGTCGAGTTTGGCCTGGCGGGTCTTGCAGGCCGGTTCACAGGTCGCCACTGGGTCGCGCTGCGGGAGGACGATATCCTTGATCGTATGCCAGCCGTCGGGGTCAGCCGGTTGTAACACGCAGTTGTTGTGCGGAAAGATCAACCCCAGCGGCGACGTATCAAGAATCTGGAGCCGGTACACGCTGTCGGTTACCTGACGGATCCGCATATAGAGAAAATGGTCGGTACAGATCGAACCGGTACCGGAATCGGTGTACGGAGTCACGGTGGTTGAGATTTGGCCCACCCGATCAATGATACAGGTGGTGAGCTTCCCCTGGGCCTGCCGGGCCGCTCCGGAGTTGGCCACGAGGTAATAGAGGCTGGTCGGGTCATTCGCCTGGCTGAGCGCCGTGGCATCCCGACCGGCGCTCAGGAGCGGCCAGTTCCGGTAGTACCCAGTGAGAGTGGCGATCGCCGGTGAACCGGCCAGGGCGGCGACGCTGTTCGCGGCGGTGGCCGCTTTCCCGGTGACCTGACCGAAGTAGCTGATGGTGGTCAAGTCGGTGACAACGCTGGTGATGGTGAAATCCGGATTGCTGTCGTGAACGGCATTGACAATACCGCCCCCCAGATCCTTGAGCACGATGGCGCTGTTCATCCAGACCAGGTTGCTGCCGCAACTGCTGTTGATGCAGTAGCAGCCCCCCAGGTCGGTGATGGCTGCCGGTGCTTCCGTAATCCGGCCGGCGGCGTCAGAGGTCCAGCGGAACGGGAGACAGTTGTTCCAGCTCCCGGCGTTACAGGAGATATAGCCATTGGCGCAGACGCCGGAGACGAGGTTCGGCGCCACATGGACGTTGTCGATAGCGCCATCAGTATTGAGATCCTGGCTGATGAGGACCTGCTGCAGGTCGCCGGTTCCGGAGGGCTGGATCAGGAGTTCGAGAAACTTGGCTGAGGAGGGGGCAGTCAGATTCGCCTGAAAGCTGGTAACGCCGTCGATCGTCTTCAGGGACGCAGCCGGATCAGTCAGCGGTTGCGAGAGGTTCCGGTTGAAGGCATCCCTGGTCCCGAAATTCCGCAGGACGGCTCGTCCCGCATCCTGTCCGGCGGTCTTGCCGTCCAGGGCCAGAGCTACAGAACTCCAGAGCAGCGTTGCCAACAGCAGACTATGAGCGGTACTTCTTGACCATCTCACGAATGGCATCCTCGTAACTGACTCCGCCGTCGACCATCGCCTCGATCTCGGCGATCTCGCTGGCATCGGAGGTAAAGACATAGTAGGAGAAGGGATCAACGGCCAGCCGCCCGATTCCGATCCCGAACGGCGTGTCCATGAAGATCTCCGAATAGTTCGGCTTGTTGCTTTTGGTGGACTTGAGGATCTTCATG
>CAIOGM010000113.1 GCA_903857795.1 uncultured Geobacter sp. | reverse complement strand
TGGAGCATGGCGTCATTCTGCGTCGTGGTCTGCTGATTGCCGGGTGCCGCAGGGTCAAAGCAGGGATTGGGCGAGCACTGCATCCGCCCCTGATACTCCATGCAGAGAGCTTGATTGCCGGAGGGGCAGGTTGTATTCCCCATGAAGCAGCTGCCCGTAACCGGATCATAGCTCCCGGCGCCGCACCCCGGAGATGCCTGGCATGTGCCGGAGAGCGGGTCGAGAACTGTGCCGCCGGGACAGGGGGCCGGCGCCGTTGTCCAGCAGAGACCGGCAGTAGTGTCAAGGGTGCCACCGGTGCAGGTCGGAATCGTGCCGGTCACCGTCGAGGTCACGCACTGATCACCGGAAAGGGTCCCGCCCGAGAGGCAGGTATAGGCGGCAATCGCGGAGAGGCAACTGCTCCAGCCGGGGAGCCCCGACGGGGCGCAGGTTGCCGGATCGATATAGGCGGTTGAGGAGGCGATATAGGCCGGCTGAATCAGGGTGGCCGGGCGCACTCCGAGAAAGGCCCAGACAAACGGGACGGAGATATCAGGAAATGCCGTAAAGATGCTGACCGGAATCAGGTTGTAGTAGAGGAGCGGCGATGCCTGATAGCTGCTTACAATTGTCTGCTCGCACTGGCCGGTCGTTGCCTGGTACAGCGCCCCGGATGGACACCCTACCGGCTGTTCGCACCGGGCGGTCGTGCTGTTGTAGCTGTACCCGGCGGGACAGGCGTACACCGGGTCGGCCCGGCAGTGATTCGCTTGGGGGTCAAGGGCGGTTCCGGTGGGACAAACGGCGGCTTGATAGGTAGCGGTGCACTCCTTTGCCCCCACGGGACAGAACTGCCCCTGAGCGGTCTGGACGCAGTTCAGGACTTCGCCGGCATCGCCGGTGTAGCCGTTGTTGTTGAGGTCCTGGCCGCAGTAGATCGCCGGGAGCGTGCCGGGAACAGGGGGTGGCGGCGGAGGCGGGGGCGGCGGCTCGGGAATCACCACCGGCGTCAGCGACAGGGCGCAGTCGAGTTGACCGGGGAACTCCACGATCTGGGCGGTCCGGGGGCCGTCGAGACCGCTGGTCCAGATCCCGTCCTTCCCCATGACCACCGCCTGCGGTTCCGGTCCGGTAAAGAGCGGACCGCCCCAGTTGGTGTAGGGGAGCGCGAGACCGTCGATGGTGGTGAAGCCGACCGGGCCGAACCCCTTCCAGACATTCAGGTAGCTGCTGGCCGGATCGGCGGCGGTCCCCAGATAGGCGCCGAAGCGTTTCAGGAGAAACTGCTGCAGCGCGGCGCTGTCGATGGTCACCGGACGGGCCGCTCCGTAGTTCCCCAGGGCCAGGAGCGCTTTCAGCGAGGCCGTATCGACCCCGGTCATGGCGTACTCCCGGCTGATGTTGGCCGAGAGATTGAAGTAGCCGTCCGGGAGGGTGGTCACGCCGGTAACGGCCGATTTGGCGATGGCGTAGGTCTTCCCCTGGTATTCGGTGAAGAGCGCCAGGGCGTCGCCGTAGCGGTAGGCGCCGCCCGGTGTGATCTGGTCCTGACAACTGACCACGGCCAGCGCCGTCTCCCGGAGACCCGAGAGGGAGAGGAGGAGTAGCGCGTAGAGAAATGAACAGAGAAGGCGCATGGTCATGGCGGCTCCATCTACTGCATCGGTTTCTTCTGGTTGCTGGAACAGATGCTGTCCTTGCCCGCCAGTCGGAGGGCCTGGAGAGTGGCGCCGGCCTCGACAAACTCGTTGAGACACTGACACTCCTTCAGGATCTCTTCCCCGGCCTCGGCGGGACAGACGTTATCGACACAGCTCCGGTAGAAAATGTCATAGGACTGAGCCGGCACCCGCATTTCCGTCACCGTCCCGGTGGTGGTCACCTGGGTATCGAGCTTGGCCTGGCGGGTCTTGCAGGCCGGTTCACAGGTCGCCACCGGATCGCGCTGCGGGAGGACGAGGGAACCCGCCGCCGGCGTCCAGCCGCCGGCCCCGAGGCGCAGGTCCTGAAAATCAAGCGTCCCGCCGTTATCAGCGGTGGTCGTGGTGACCTGGCCGTACCGTTTGCCCACCGCCGAGAAATCGTATGGTTGACTGTCGCAGACATAGGTGCGCCGTTTTCGCCACCAGTTCCGGCAGATTCTGTTGGTCCCCACCTGGCCGGAGAAGTTCTTGCAGGAGGGGAGCGGCGTAAGCCCGGTGGGATTGAAGTTCTGGGAGGTGAGGACTCCATCGATCTCCTCCTCTTTGAGCCGGCACTCCGGATTAGCTGCCAGCAGGGTGCACCGGTCATCCACCGCTTCAGTATACTGGTCCACCTTGTACTCAAAATAGGAGTCCCAGTCATACGAGGGGAGCTGGGCGTCCTTGGCGGGGCAGATCAGGCTGGTCTGGATGGCAGTGCCGAACCCGTTGATGATCCCGTCCACCGATCCGACCCCGGAAAAACAGCCGATACCGGAAATATTCTTGAGCTCGAAGGTCGCCGCCATGATCTTCCCCAACCGGGACGGATCGGGAGCGGGGAGCACAATGTCCTTGATCGTATGCCAGCCGTCGGGATCGGCCGATTGCCACACACAGTTGTTATGGGGAAAGATCAATCCCAGCGGCGACGTATCAAGAATCTGGAGCCGGTACAAACTGTCGGTTACCTGACGGATCCGCATATAGAGAAAATGGTCGGTACAGATCGAACCGGTGCCGGAATCGGTGTACGGGGTCACGGTGGTCGCGATTTGGCCGACCCGATCAATGACACAGGTGGTGAGCTTCCCTTGGGCCTGCCGGGCCGCGCCGGAGTTGGCCACGAAATAGTAGAGGCTGGTCGGGTCATTCGCCTGACTGAGCGCCGCGGTATCCCGACCGGCGCTCAGGAGCGGCCAGTTCCGGTAATAGCCGGAAAGGGTGGCAATCGCCGGTGATCCGGTAAGGGCGGCAACGCTGTTTGCGGCGGTGGCCGCTTTCCCGGTGACCTGGCCGAAGTAGCTGATGGTGGTCAGGTCGGTGGCGACACTGGTGATGGTGAAATCCGGATTGCTGTCGTGAACGGCGTTGACGATGCCGCCCCCCAGATCCTTGAGCACAATGCCGCTGTTCATCCAGACCAGGTTGCTGCCGCAACTGCTGTTGATGCAGTAGCAGCCCCCCAGGTCGGTGATGGCTGCCGGCGCCTCGGTGATCCGGCCGGCGGCATCAGAAGTCCAGCGGAACGGGAGACAGTTGTCCCAAGTGCCGGCGTTACAGGAGATATAGCCGTTGGCGCAGACGCCGGAGACCAGGTTCGGCACCACGTGGACGTTGTCGATGGCGCCGTCGGTATTGAGATCCTGGCTGATGAGGACCTGCTGCAGGTCGCCGGTTCCGGAGGGCTGGATCAGGAGTTCGAGAAATTTGGCTGACGACGGAGCGGTCAGATTCGCCTGGAAGCTGGTAACGCCGTCGATCGTCTTTAGAGAAACGGCCGGATCAGTCATCGGTTGCGAGAGGTTCCGGTTAAGGGCGTCCCTGGTCCCGAACGTCCGCAGGACGGCTCGCCCCGCATCCTGTCCGGCGGTCCTGGCATCCAGGGCCTGGGCCATGGTGGCGTTCCCCAGCATTACGGCCATAAGCAGACTATGAGCGGTACTTCTTGACCATCTCACGGATCGCATCCTCGTAACTAACTCCGCCGTCGACCATCGCCTCGATCTCGGCAATCTCGCTGGCATCGGAGGTAAAGACATAGTAGGAGAAGGGATCAACGGCCAGCCGCCCGATTCCGATCCCGAACGGCGTGTCCATGAAGATCTCCGAATAGTTCGGCTTGTTGCTTTTGGTGGACTTGAGGATCTTCATG
>CAIOGM010000112.1 GCA_903857795.1 uncultured Geobacter sp. | reverse complement strand
CGGCGGCTGCCCGGATTCAGTCGATGGCCACGCTGCCCCGATTTCTGCCATGTTTCTTGGACAGGTACAACTGCTCGTCGGCCAGGGTGATGAGGGCCGTCGGTGACGTCTCAATGGTCGGGGTGCAACGTGCCGCGCCGACACTGATTGTTACCTTCAGACTCACTCCGGATGCTTTGTGGAAAATTCGGAGATCCTCGACGGCTGTCCGAACCTTCTCGGAAATGGCTGACAGATCCGACTCGCTGCTGCCCGGCAGGATGCAGGCGAATTCATCACCGCCGTAGCGCGCCACAAAATCTCCGGCCCGTGAGAGGGAGTCGTTCAGGGCCTGGGCTACCTGGCGCAGGCAGTCATCACCGGCCTGATGCCCGTAGGTGTCGTTCAACTCCTTGAACCGGTCGATGTCGATCATGGCCAGGGAAAGTTGCTCACCCGTCCGTACCGACCGCCGCCACTCCAACTCCAGGAGTTCATCGAACGCCCGGCGGTTGGGGATTCCCGTCAACCCGTCTGCCAGTGACAACCGGCTCAACTGGTCCCGCTGCCGTCTCAGCTCCAGATGGATACCGACCCGCTGCCTGACGATGGCCGGCCGGAACGGTTTGGTGATGTAATCCACCGCCCCCAGCGCCAGGCCGGTACTCTCGTCCTCTTCGCCGGACAGGGCGGTGATGAAGATAATCGAAATCGGGCGCAGCAGCGGATCGGCCTGCATGGCCCGACAGACTTCATACCCGTCCATCCCCGGCATGGTGATATCCAGGAGCATCAGATCAGGCTGAACCAGTGCGGCAACCTTCAGCGCATCCTGTCCGTTATTTGCCGAGAAGATCTGGTAGCTACTCCTCAGTGTCTCGTTGAGAATAGTGAGGTTTTTCGGTTCATCATCTACGATGAGCAGTTTTTTAAGTTCTCTCGGGTCGTTCATCATAGCTCATATCCTCCGTCAGATCGGATGGTGTGGCCGTCATGAGGTGATGCTCCCTGCATGCTCCATTGCCTCCTCCAGCGCCTCCATGAATTCATTAACTTTGATCGGCTTGGTGATATAGCGGAAGAAGCCGGATTGCACCCCTTTCTCGATATCGCGGGGCATGGCATTGGCACTGAGGGCGATGACCGGAATCCGCGCCGTGGTCGGGTCCGACTGGAGGAGGCTCAAGGCTTCGAAGCCGTTGATGCCGGGGAGGTTGATGTCCATCAGGACGACATCAGGGTGAGATTCACGGGCCATCTCGACGCCGCAACACCCATCAACCGCGGTCAACAGGGAGATCTCCGGGTGACGGCTGATTATCCGCTCCACCAGCCTCAGGTTTGCCGGGTTGTCCTCCACATAGAGCAGGGTCCGGGGCCGGGTTACCGGAATCGCGTGCAGGCGGGGCGTGCCTTCGGCGTCGTCTTCTTCAAGGGGAAGATACGGCTCGGCAACCGTGACGAGATCGAACCAAAACACGCTCCCCACCCCGATGGCGCTCTCCACGCCGATGACCCCTCCCATCAGCTCAATGAGCCGCTTTGCCACCACGAGGCCGATACCGGTCCCTTCCTTGCTGCCGGCCTCCTGTCCCAGCCGGTTGAACGCCTGAAAGAGCTGTGACACCTGTTCCGAATCCAATCCCTGACCGCCATCCCTGATGCTCACGCGGGTGCGTCCTCCCCTGTTCTCGGTACAGAGCACCTCGACCATTCCCTCCTTACGGTTGTATTTGATGGCGTTGGAGAGCAGGTTGAGGAGAACCTGCTTCACCCTGGTCCGGTCGGCATGGACAAAATGGGGGGCATCCGCCGGGGGAATGACTACCTGGACACCGTACTGTTGCGCCTGGGGTTCGATCATCCCCCGGCATTCCAGGATGACCTCGGTCAGGGAGACCGGTTCCGGCGAAAGCGGCACCTGCCCGGATTCGATCTTTGTCAGATCGAGGATTTCGTTTATCAATTTAAGCAGATGCCACCCCGCCTGAAGAATCTGGGCGATGTTTTCACTCTGGTCGGGCGTCGGGGGGGGGCAATCGGACTCCAACAGCTGGGCAAAGCCGAGGATGGCGTTGAGCGGACTGCGCAGTTCATGGCTCATGCTGGAGAGGAATTCAGATTTGGCCAGGTTCGCCTTGTCCGCCACGGACCTGGCGTTTTCCAGTTCGCAGTTCTTCTCCTGCAGCACCTGATCCAGACGATTACGCTCGGTAACGTCCCGCGCCGCGGCGAAGACCCCCTGCAGCCTCCGTTCCCGATCGTAGAGGGTGGTCGCATTGTAGGAGACCACCGTCTCCTTACCATCTCTGGCGCGGGCGGTGAGTTCATAGTTGGTGACCTTTTTTTCGGTCAGCACCAGGTTGATACTCGTCTCGGCCCGCTCGGGATCGGTGAAAAACCCCTTGAACGGTGCGCCGATCAGTTCGTCTCGCGTACAGCCGGTGAGCGCCTCCATCTGCTTGTTCACATCGGTGATGATCCCCGACGGATCGGTGGTCATCAGCGCGTCGATGTTGGATTCGAACAGGGAGCGGGTGTAAAACTGATGGTCGCGCAGGCGTTGCGCCAGCTGCTTCTGCTCTTCCTCGATCTGTTTGCGCACCGTATTGTCGGTGCCGATGAGCAGGTAGCCGATGATGTTGTCCTGAGCATCGCGCAGGGCCGTGACCGAGACCACCGCCGGGAAGCGGCTCCCGTCTTTCCTGATGTAGGTCAGCTCGTAGATGTCCTCGATCCCCCGGGAAGCCTTGAACACCAGCGCCTCGAAGCCCGGCGTGATGGGGGTCCCCAGTTCGCTGCTCAATGCCCTGGCCCGGGCGATCACCTCCTGGGGATCGGAGATGTCGGCCGGGGTGATCTGGTTCAGCACGTCGGCGGCCGCGTACCCCAGCATCCGTTCGGCCCCCACATTGAAAATCTGGATGACCCCCTTGGCGTCGGTGGCGATACTGGAGAAATTGGCGCTGTTGAAGATAGCGGTCTGCAGATCACCCGCCTTGAGCAGCGTCTCTTCCATCCGTTTGCGCTCGGTGA
This sequence comes from uncultured Geobacter sp., assembly GCA_903857795.1. Lineage (GTDB taxonomy): Bacteria > Desulfobacterota > Desulfuromonadia > Geobacterales > CAIOGM01 > CAIOGM01. The sequence goes on along the minus strand of CAIOGM010000112.1, from coordinate 19,276 downwards.
TCTCTTCGTAGATGCCCAGGATACCGATGATCCGGTTGCTCTCATTGCGCAGTGGTACTTTTGAGGAGCTTAGCCAGATTATTTTGCCGTCAGGAGTTGTCTGCCGCTCTTCATACTGCAGCTTGGAGACGCCCGATGCCATCACCGACGTATCATCGGCGCGGTACAGCTCCGCCTGATCCTTCCATACCAGTTCAAAATCGCTCTTACCGATCAGTTCGCCCGGGCTGGAACAGCCAGCATCCTTGGCAAACTGACCGTTGCAGCCCAGATAGCGTAACTCACTGTCTTTCCAGAAGATGCGGGCCGGTACATTCTCCAGGATGGCCTGAAGCAGCAGCTTGTCCGAGATGGGTTCGGGAATGGTGGAACAGTCAACTTTATCGGGCATTAGTAACCTCTTTCACTGCTGATTCGCTTGCTGCTCACGCTGAAAGCCGTTCATCAAGAAGGAGCGCCTCAACATAGCCGTTATCCCCTTCCCCTTTGACCAGCCGCAGCGTGCCGCCAAAAGCAGAGATGATCCGGTGGGCGACAACAGGCGCCAATCCCAGCGATTCGGCATAAGAGGCCGACCTTGCCTGGGATTCGATCTCGAAAAAACCGGCAGCCTGTTCAGCCGAAAGTGACAGGGCGTCAACCTCAAGCCGCACCCGGAGAGTCTCCTCCTCGACGATGCCAGTCATCCGGGTGATCTGCTTATCCCGGGAGAGAGACGTGGTGAGAAGAATCATCGATTCCATGGCTTTCCTGAGTAGCGGGTGATCTCCTTTGGGGAGAAACATTCCCGCAGCCGTCGACAGTTCAAGGGAGAGTCGTATCCCCGGCAGCGACGTCCCGGCCTCCGCGGCGAGCTCTGCGAAAGAGACTGTCGCACCGCTTCCCCTGGTCAGCTGCTCCATCTCGGCAATCATGGTGGCGTCTTCTATGAGATTGTGCAGACGCAACGAACTCTGCGCGAAGAGTGATTCGTACAGGGTCCGATCCCTGGAGGGGGGACAGAGTTCCAGCAACAGGGCGCCGACCCCCAGGACGCCGTTGGCGGGGGTGCGCATCTCGTGGGAAATCATCCGGAGAAAATCATCCTTGAGTCGGCCCAATTCCCGGCACCGTTCGTATGCATTGGCCAGTTCGTGGGTCCGCTTGGTCACCAACCGCTCAAGAGTCTCGTTCTGGTCACCAAGCTGGCGTTGCAGCGAACGGATTCTCAGATGGGCCTCCACGCGCGCATGGGCCTCCTCCAGATGAAACGGCTTGGAGAGGTAGTCCACTCCCCCCACGCGAAACGCCCGAACCTTGTCTATGGTTTCGTTGGATGCGCTGATGAAGATGACGGGGATATCGTGCAGCAGCGCGTCGGCCTTGAGCTGCTCGCAGAGCTCATACCCGTTCATCTCCGGCATGTTGATGTCCAGCAGAATCAGGTCGGGCTGTTCCTGCCGAGCGGCCTCCAGCGCCAGCTTGCCGCTGAGAACCGCCCTCGTCTGGTATCCCTGCCGCGTAAGCATCTTCACCAGGAGCAGGACATTGGCCGGGGTGTCATCCACGATCAGGATGTTCGGGGGCGAGCTCTTTGTTTCGGTCATGATTTTCCTCATCTATGCAAAAAATTCCGGTCTTGTACCCAGGCAGGGAGCCGGCCGGGTCAACTCTTTACGGCATTGATATACTCCGCAAGCAGAGGGGTAAGCTCCTCGACCTGCCGGAGTGCCGCCGGGAAGTCGGACCGGTTGACCGTGTTCGCCAGGTTGCCGGCCTGCAACGCCAGGCCGGTGCCGGCCAGGAGCAGGGAGAGCTCTTCGCCCAGTTCCAGGGCCGACATATCGTGCCGCCGTCCCCGGATTGTCAGCTCCTGGAGCAGCAGCAGAGCCCGGTCGGAATCAAAGGGGGGCACGACCCTCGGCCGGGTTGCCCCCTCTGCGGCGAGGAGCGCGGCGGTGGCGATGATTTCGGCCAGCCGGGCCTCGACGAGGGGGAGGAGGAGCCTCGCCTCTTCCGCCATCCCCCGGGCAGCGGCGCTCTCCAGACCGGCGGCGGACGCCTGGAGGGGGATGGCGGCGAGATTGCCCGCCACCCCGCAGAGGGTATGGGCCAGGAACCGGACGCGATTCAGGTCGGATTCCTTCACTGCTCTTCTGATCTCTGGCGCCACCTCCTGACTCTCCCGGGCAAAATCGATGATCAGCTGATGGTAGAGCTTTTCGTTGCCCACCAGTCGCGCCAGACCCAGCTCATGATCCAGACCGGGGAACTGTCCCGGCGGCGGCTCCTCCTCTGGCTTGCCGCTGCCGGGGAGAACCGCCGGAGGGGGCGAACCGGCGGGCGGGCGGACCCACTTCATCAGGCAGAGATAGAGCTTGTCCGGGATTATCGGCTTGGTCTGATGATCGTTCATGCCGCTTCGCAGGCAGCGCTCCAGCTCTCCGCGGCCGGCATGGGCCGTCATGGCGATGATGGGAAGGAGCTCCGGCGGTTGCTGTTCCCGGATCAGCCGGGTCGCCTCGTAGCCGTCCATGACCGGCATCTGGAGATCCATGAGGACGATATCGAACTTCTCTCCGCTCTTGGTGACGGCAACCGCCTGCCGACCGTCGCCGGCGATGACGACCACCATCCCCACCCGTTCCAGCAGTTCCCGCGCCACCTGCTGGTTGATGCCGTTATCCTCCACGACCAGCACCCGGCGCCCCTTGAGGGCTGACGTGACGAGGCGCGGGTCGAGAGGCGGCCTTGCCGGCTCTTCAGGAAGTCGGCTCCGGCCCAGGGAAACGGTGAAGGTGAAGCTGCTCCCGCGTCCTGGTTCGCTCTCCACCCCGATCTCTCCCCCCATCAGCTCCACCAAGCGTTGGGAGATGCTGAGCCCCAGGCCGGTGCCGCCGTACCGGCGGGTGGTGGAGCTGTCCCCCTGGGTGAAGGGGTGGAACAGGTCGGCCATCTGTCCGGCGGTCATGCCGATGCCGGTATCCCTGACACTGCAGGTAATCAGCGACGTCTCGCCGGCGGGAGCGGGAGCGGCGGTCACCTCCAGTGAGACTTCACCCCGGTTGGTGAATTTGACGGCGTTTCCCATCAGGTTGATCAGAATCTGGTTCAGGCGGAATGGGTCGCCGATCACCTGCGTCGGGACCTCCGAAGCGACGGTGATCCGGAACTTCAGCCCCTTTTCCAGGGCCTTGACCTGGATGACGCTCTGCACGATGGTCAGGCAGGTGGCGAGGGAGAACTCGATGCTCTCCAGGGTCAGCTTGCCGGCTTCCACCTTGGAGAGGTCCAGAAGATCGTCGATGAGGTGCAGGAGGGTCCCGGAGGAGGAGTCGATCTTTTCCAGGTAGTCCTGCTGCTGTGCGGTCAGGTTGGTCAGGAGCGCCAACCGCCCCAGGCCGATGATGGCATTCATGGGGGTCCGGATCTCGTGACTCATGTTGGCCAGAAAGGCGCTCTTGGCCAGGTTGGCGCTGTCCGCCTCCTCCTTGGCCAGCCTCAAGTCTTCTTCGATCCGCCTCCGCTCTGCGATATGCCACAATCCATCCGTGAAAAGCTTGAGCTGCACAATGTCGTCTTCCGTATAGGGGAGCGCCTTGTTGCCGACTCCCACCACCGCCACGATCCGCTCCTGCTGGGTCACCGGGATGCTCAGGAACCGGGTCAGGGGGATATGTCCTGCCGGATACCCCTTCAGGTGGCAGTTGGGGAGGCTGAGATCATTGACCATGATGGGTGAGTGCTGCCGGACCACCTCGCCCCAGAGACCGGTCTGCTCCAGCCGATAAGTTGACTGCTTATCCATGATGGCGCAGGCCGGCAGCACCTCCTCTGACCAGGAGTAGAGGGTGAACAGTCGGCTCTCCTCGTCATAGAGATAAATGTAGCCGATGAGGCTCTCGGTCAGTTCAAGGATCTCCTCAAGGCCGAAGTCCATCACCTCCTGATAGGTTACCTCTCCCATGGCGTGCAGCCGGATCTGTGCCTGCTGGCGACGCTGGTTGAGCTGGTCCCGCGCCTCTACCTCTTTCCGCTCGGTGATGTTCTGCAGCATCGCCATCGTTGAGACGGTTCCATCTGCATTGAGTACGGGAGAGTTTGTCACGGCATACCAGAGACGATCCTTGGGGCTTTTGACCTCCCACCGGACAGTTTCCCCCTGGAACACCCGTTCGTTGACGCACCAGGGGCAGACCGCATCCCGATCATGCAACGCCTTGAAGCAGAGTTCGCCGACGGCATTGTGGCCGGTCCGTTCGATCAATTGCTGATTCATGAAAGTAATACGGAAATCATGACTGCAGATGTACACCTGCCCGTCGAAAGCTCTGACAATGGCGTGATACCGCTCTTCGCTCTCCCGCAGCACCTGTTTCAGCTGTTTGCGTTCGGTGATATCCGTATGGGCAATAAGAATGCCGCGCTGAGAGCCCTTCAACCTCGATGCCAGCATACCGTACCAGCGCTGTTCAACCGGAGAAGAACAGCTGTATTCCATGGTGAAAAGATCCTCTTCCCCCCGCAATACCGAACGTATCCCTTTCCGAGCCGTACCACCCTCTTCCTGATCATCTCTGTCTCTGGCGTTGCGGAGCGGATCCAGGTACTGCCTCCCCAGGTAGCTTGTCACGGCGCCGGAGTCACTGTTCTCAGCCGAGAACTTCCGCCAGGAGTCGTTCTCCGCGACGATGATCCCCTCTGCATTAAGCACGGCGATGTTCGAAGGGAGCGAATCGAGGATAGCGGCGGAGAACTGTTCGCTCTCCTGCAGAGCGAGAGTCAGTTTATCCGCCACACGCCGGCTGTTCAGCAGAGAACGGATCAGGGCAAAGAGGAGGAGGAAGAGCGCCAGGCCACCGGCAATGGTGAGCCCGCCGTTTACGTGATATGTTGGGGTGACCATGATAGCTCCAGGGAGGGAGGCTTCAGCATACTACCGAACATGGACGCGATCATGTTCTGCTGAGAACCTCCGACGCAACTAGCGTGCCGAATGAGTCGTTCGGAGTATTATGGCGCAACTTGCTGATAAAAATGGATAAAATGGGACGATGCCGAGAGGGTGGAGAGAAAAAACCGTCGAATTGCCCGTGGTATGCGACGGAACCGCTACATATGACGAGTGGCGCGCCGTTTATTCCCACGACGCGCCATCCGGTTTCCTACGCAGTTCTAAAGGATGTTTTCAGAGTTCAGATCCGTTCCAGCAGGACCACATTTTCCAGATGGGCGGTCTGGGGGAACATATCCACCGGCTGGACGCGGACGGTCCGGTACCCGTGGCCGAAGAGAAGCTCCAGGTCGCGGGCCAGGCTCTCGGGGGAGCAGGAGACGTAGATCATCCGGGCCGGGGCAAGGGCGGCCGCATCCCTGAGGACCGATTCGTCGCACCCCTTCCGGGGTGGGTTCAGGGTGATGAGATCCACCTTCTGCCGGTTTGCGCGGAGCATTCCCAGATGGTCGGAGGCGTCACCCGCGATGAAGCGGCAGTTGGTGAAACCGTTGAGCCGGGCGTTCTCCTCGGCGTCGGCAACGGCGCTGGGCGCCGTCTCTATCCCGATCACCTCGGCCGCTTTGTCCGCCAGGAAGAGCGCCAGCCCCCCGACCCCGCAGTAGAGATCGACCACCCGTTCCCGGCCGGTGAGAGCCGCCCACTGCCGCACCGTCTCATAGATGACCCCGGCTGATCCGGCATTGACCTGGAAGAAGGAGCGGGGGGAGAGGGTGAAGCGAACCGGTCCGATCACGGCGGTGAGGGCCTGCTCCGGGGTGAGAAAGTTGTCCCGGGTGCCGAAGATGGCGTTGCCGGTGCTGTTGTTGATGTTTTCCACGATCACCGCCACCTCGGGGACCGCAGCCTTGATCGCCTTGGTCAGATGGTGGATGGCGTTGTATCCCCGTTCGGTGGTGACCAGAACTACCATGGCCCGGTTCTCGTGGGGAGCGACCCGGACCACCAGGTAGCGGAGGAGTCCGTTGCCGCTCCGGGGGGAGTAGATGGGGAGCTTCCCCTTCTTGATCGCCTCCTTTGCGGCGGCGACCACCCGGTTGATGATCGGGTGGTGGAGCGGACAGGCGGAGATGTCGATGACGTCGTGACTGTTGCGGCGGTAGATGCCGATAATGGGGTCGGCGGATTTGCCGGCGACGACCAGCTTGGCGGTGGAGCGGTACCCCAGCCGTTGAGGCGAGGGGATCACCTCGCCGCACTCCGCCGCGGCCAGTGAGGTGTACTGGGCCAGCACATCGGAGATTCGAGACTGTTTCCAGGAGAGCTGCGCCGGATACTGCAGGGAGATGAGGGGGCAGCCGTCGCAGTGGGGGAGATGAGAGCCGGGGGGTGAGGTGATCCGCTGGGGGGCGCGGCGGAGCACGGTCACGGTCTCGGCAAAGTAGGTCCGGGCCCCCACGTGGGTGATCCTGGCCCGGACGACTTCCCCGGGGAGCGCACCCGAGACCAGGACCTGGCGATTTTCGTGGGTAGCCAGGCCGAACCCTTCGGGATCCAGCGTGGAGATAGTGAAGTCGAGGAGCGTTCCCGCGGGAACGCGGGCCGGCGCCTTGGAGGCGATTTTTGGTTTCACGGGTTCTTTTCTCATTGAGCCACTAAAGAGGAATGAGCGCGATTTGTCAAGCGGGGAATTCCTCAGGGAGCAACTGTCAGTTGCTCCCTGTTTTACATGAAATCAGGCTATTTCTTGAGCAGCTCGATTTCCAGGGTGATGGTCACTTCCTCACCCACGGCGACGCCACCGCTCTCAAGGGTCTTGTTCCAGACCAGTCCGAAATCCTTCCGGTTGATCTTGGTGGTGGCCGTAGCGCCGCGCCGGATATGCCCCCAGGGGTCTTTGCTCTCCGCGGTCGGCCCTTCCACGTCAAGCACCACCTCTTTGGTCACGCCATGGAGGGTCAGGTCGCCCGTGACCTTCAGCTTGTCCGCGCCGGCCTTGGTCACCTTTTTGGAGACGAAGGTCATGGTAGGGTATTTGGCCACGTCGAAGAAGTCGGCGCTGCGCAGATGCTCGTCGCGTTTCTGGACGTTGGTGTTGATGGACGCGGTGTCGATGGACACCGACACCTTCGACGCGGTGACATCCTGATCGTTCAGGTCAACACTCCCGGTAAGCTTCTCGAAGCTCCCCTTCACGTTGGAGATCATCAGATGGCGAACCTTGAAGCCGACGTTGGAGTGGTCGGGATCGATGGTCCAGGTGGTTGCCGAGGCGATGAGCGGCAGGGCAAGAGCGAGGATGGTGGCGATGGCTGCGATGATCCGTTTCATGGTGTTTCTCCTTTTCGTGGTGGGTTGGATGGCTAATCATAAGATACGACTTCAAAACTAACGGCTGAATTTGAAACACGGAGACACTAAAGAGACTGATAACGTCTTAATATGCAAGTAAGTTCAGTCAGTTAGTCCCTCCTTTCAACCCCAGTTTTTTGCAGAGGGTGCCGAGCAGCGTCTGTTCCTGGGGGGTAAGCGCGGCCATTTCCGAGGAGATGGTCGCCGCAATCATGGTAAAGGCTTGAGCGATCAACGTCGTCCCCTCGGTGGTGAGGTGAATGGTCAGGTAGCGACGGTCTTCGCTGTGGCGCTCCCGTCTCACCAGCCCTCGTTTCTCCAGGTTGTCGATCACCATGGTGATGTTCCCGCTGCTCTTGAGAATCTTGGCAGCGATGTCGCGCTGACAGAGTGACCCCTTGTGATAGAGCGCCTCCAGAACAGAGAACTGACTGATGGTGAGATTGTGCAGCGCCAGCGGGCGATGAACCCTGCTCGTGACCGTCTCCGCCGCGCGCATCAGCTTGGTGTAGGTCTTGAGGGGAAGGTCCGTCGGGCGCTCGGGCATATTGGGTCCACTCAGGGTTTCATTTGATGTCGTGTAGTTGAACGTTAAGCTATCATTGCCGATGGAAAGAGTCAACTACTTTTTACCCCGCCGCGCCCGGATTTCATCTTGCACTCTTCTCCCCATATATGGTATAGAACCCTGCTGTTAACATTTCACACGTCTGTCCCAGCGATCGGTGGTGTCCGGATGGTCCGGATTCCGGTCTGATTGGCAGGCGGAGGGAAAAAACCACACAAGAGAGGAAAAGAGCATGGCAAGCATTACCATGAAGGAACTGCTGGAGGCTGGGGTTCACTTCGGCCACCAGACCAAGAGATGGAACCCGAAGATGAAACCGTATATCTTCGGCGCACGTAACGGCATCTATATCATCGACCTGCAGAAGACGGTTCGACTCTTCAAAAACGCTTATAATTTCGTCAAAGAATCGGCACAAGCCGGCGAGACCATTCTCTTTGTCGGGACCAAGAAGCAGGCGCAGGACGCCATCTCCGAAGAGGCGCAGCGCTGCGGTATGTACTTCGTGAACCATCGCTGGCTCGGCGGGATGCTCACCAACTTCGCCACGGTGAAGCAGAGCATCGACCGGGTAAAGCGTCTTGACACCATGTTCAATGACGACGCCACCGAAGGGTATACGAAGAAAGAGATCCTCAAGCTGAGCAAGGATCGGGAGAAGCTGGAAAAGACCCTGGGCGGTATCAAGGGGCTGACCAAGGTCCCCGGCATGATCTTCGTGGTTGATCCGAAAAACGAGGAGATTGCTGTCACCGAGGCCCGCAAGCTTGGTATTCCGGTGGTGGGGATCGTCGACACCAACTGCGATCCGGACTACATCGACTATGTGATTCCCGGTAACGATGACGCCATCCGGGCCATCCGGCTCCTGACCGGCAAGATCGCCGATGCCGTCCTCGAAGGGATCGCCGCCCGCGACCTGCAGCTCCGGACCGATTCCGAAGGGTCCGACGTTGTCGCCGGTTCCGACGAGGCCGAGAAACTTTACGAGGTATAAAGACGGGGCCCTGGGACCAGGGACCGGTAAAACATTAAACTCATGGGTACAGGGACGTGACCAGCTGAAGTTGATACCGGTCTCCGGTCCCTGTTCCCTGAATTCCAAGGAGAATGAACGTGAGCATTACCGCTGCCCAGGTAAATGAATTGAGAAAAGCAACCGGCGCCGGCCTCATGGACTGCAAGAGGGCCCTCACCGAAACCGAAGGCGATCAGGAAAAGGCCATCGACTATCTCCGGAAGAAGGGGCTTGCGGCCGCTTCCAAGAAGGCCGGTCGTGTCGCCAGTGAAGGGGCTGTCGGCTCCTATATACATGCGGGAGGGAAGATCGGGGTTCTGGTGGAGATCAACTGCGAGACCGACTTCGTGGCCAAGAACGAGCAGTTCCAGACGTTTTTGCGGGATATCGCCATGCATATCGCCGCCGCCTCTCCCTCCTATGTCATCCGCGATGAAGTGCCGGCAGACGTGGTGGAGCGGGAGAAGGAAATTTATCGCGCCAAGGCCCGTGAGAGCGGCAAACCGGAAGCCATCATCGAGAAGATCATCGAGGGGCAGGTCAACAAGTTCTATGCCGACATCTGTCTCATGGAACAGACCTACGTGAAGGATACGGACAAGAGCATCCAGACCTACCTGAACGAGACCATCTCTACCATCGGCGAAAACATGACCATCCGCCGCTTCGCCAAGTTCGTTCTCGGCGAGGGGATCGCCAAGAAAGAGTGCGACTTTGCCGCCGAAGTAGCCGCGGCCGCCGGCGTCTAGGAATAACGGAACAGCCGACCTTAACAGGTCGGCTTTTTTTCTGTCCATGGCGGGTTACTTTACAGCTGTTTCCAGGGGAGCGGTTACATGAGCGGACCATATTACCGCAGGGTACTGTTGAAACTCTCCGGCGAGGCTCTCGCCGGTGATCTGGGCTACGGGATCGATCCCGCGATCCTGACGGCCATCGCCCATGAGGTCAAGGAGGTCGTTGACCTGGGGGTGCAACTGGCGCTGGTCATCGGGGGGGGGAATATCTTCCGCGGACTGGCCGCCTCTTCCAAGGGGATGGATCGGGCCAGCGCCGACTACATGGGGATGCTCGCCACGGTGATCAACTCCCTGGCAATGCAGGACGCCCTGGAGAAGATCGGGGTCTTTACCCGGGTCCAGTCGGCCATTGCCATGTCCGAGGTCGCCGAGCCGTATATCCGCCGTCGGGCCATGCGCCATCTGGAGAAGGGGAGGGTGGTCATCTTTGGCGCCGGCACCGGCAATCCCTACTTCACCACCGATACGGCCGCCAGCCTCCGCGCCATGGAGATCGGCGCCGACGTCATCCTCAAGGGGACCAAGGTGGATGGTGTCTATACCGCCGACCCCAAGAAGGACCCCACGGCAGTCAAGTTCGAAGAACTCACCTATATCGATGTCCTGCGCAAGGGGCTTCAGGTCATGGACGCGACAGCCACTTCACTCTGCATGGACAACAATCTTCCCATCGTCGTCTTCGATATCACCACTCCGGGCAACGTCAAACGGGTGGTGACGGGGGAGAAGATCGGCACTATCGTGAGAGGAGAATCTGCATGACCAAAGAGCTCATTGTCGACATGAAGCTCCATATGGACAAGTCGGTGGAGTCGCTGAGGAAAGAGTATCAGCGGATCCGGACCGGCCGGGCGTCCTCTACCCTGCTTGATGACATCAAGGTCGATTACTACGGCACCCCCACCGGACTCAGCCAGGTCGCCACTCTGGCGGTGCCTGAACCCCGGACCATCACCATCCAACCGTGGGAAGCGAAGCTGATCCCGGCCATCGAGAGGGCCATCTTGAAGTCAGAGTTGGGGCTCAACCCGATGAATGACGGCAAGACGATCCGGCTGATGCTCCCCGCGCTGACCGAAGAGCGGCGCAAAGAGCTCGTCAAGGGGCTCAAGAGGCAGGCCGAAGACGCCAAGGTGGCGATCCGCAACATCCGTCGCGACGCCATCGAAGGGATCAAGAAGCTGGAGAAGGATAAGAAGGTTACCGAAGATGATCTCAAGCGGGCGGAGAAGGAGGTCCAGGACGTAACCAACGCCGTCTCCGCCAAGATCGACGAGGTGTTTGGTCACAAGGAGAAAGAGGTGCTGGAGGTCTGAGAACCTCTCCGGATATAAACGAAACTAAGAGGGGACCGGCTGAGCCGGTCCCCTCTTAGTTTCGTGTGTCCTCGACGGCGAAGCACCCGAGACGTCGTACCCCGGACGCAAAAGAGGCCCCGAATTGCTTCGGAGCCTCTTTTCGTTACACCTGCGTACTGCTTAAATCCTGGTTACATTCGCGGCCTGAAGCCCTTTCGGACCCTTGACTACATCAAACGTTACCCTATCGCCTTCTGCAAGGGATTTAAAGCCGTCGCCAGCGATTGCGGAGAAGTGACAGAATACGTCGTCGCCATTCTCCTGCTCAAGAAAACCAAACCCCTTGCTGTCGTTAAACCATTTTACCGTACCGTTTGCCATGTGCTTTCTTTCTCCTGAACTACGATTTGTGTTTTATCCGGGGTTGCCCTCGAACATGTAAGCACCGTACAGGCTTGCAGGGAGGATGTCAACCAATTTAACGCGCCGTATTTCTTTTACGGAAAAAATACATTGAACCGCTCACGGCTTCCTGTACACTGCGAGGTTGTTAGACGCCGCCATCGGACAGACCCCCTTGCCGCCCGGACCGACCGGGATTGGAGATCGAAAACCATGACCATTCCGTTTGCCCATGGCACTTCCCTTCCCTCCCGTAATGGGGTAATCGTCGCTCATCACGGTGTGGCGGTGGAGGTGCTCTTCGTCGACGGGGCGCGGGAACCGGTGCGGGTGAAGCGTCGCTCCGGCCATGTGGTCGGCGACGATGTCAATGTCCTGGGTGAGATGTTGGAGCGGCTCCCCCGCCGAACGGAGCTGCGCCGACGGGACGCCACGGGGGGGATTCATCTGGTGGGGGCCAATCTTGACGTCCTCGGCGTGGTGATTTCGTCCTCTCCTGCGCCCCCGCCCGGGTTTGTGGATCGGGCCATTGTCGCGGCCCGGGTGGCCTGTCTGAGACCGTTTCTGGTGGTGAGCAAGTGCGATCTTGAGGGGGCCGAAGAGTTCGTCTCCGTTGTTGACTCCGTGTATGGCGGATCACTGCTCCTCTTCTCCCTGAGCGCGGCGACGGGAGAGCGGCTCGACCCGCTGCGCGAGTTCTTTGCCGACGGGCATCGGGGCGCCTTCGTCGGCGCTTCCGGGGTCGGCAAGAGTTCCCTCTTGAACGCCCTCTGCCCGGAGATCGACCTGAGGGTCGGGGCGCTCAATGACTATAACGGCAAGGGGTGCCACACGACCACCGTTTCAACCCTGCACCAGCTCCCCGCTGGTGGGGAGCTGGTGGATACCCCCGGGTTCCAGGATTTCGGCCTGGTGGAGATCTCGGCACGGGAACTCTCCGAACATTTCCCGGGGTTTGAACCGGCCAGTGATCAGCGGTGCCGGTTTCGCGACTGCCGGCATCGCAGCGAGCCGGGATGTGCCGTGATCTCGCTGGTGGCGCAAGGGAGGATCCCGGAGGAGCGCTACGCAACCTATCGGGAGCTCCTCAGGGACATAGAGGCCGGTGAGAGCGGCCATCGACGGGGTGGCGGGAACGGGTAACCGTCCGTTGCTCTTTGGGAGAGCCGGAAAAGTGCGGCGGAAAAAATGATGACAGCGGCCGGTTAACCGCATATACTGCCGCCGAAGATATCCGGTAAAAAACGGTCACCTGTTCAGTGTGCCGTCCGGAGCCGATCAACCTGGTCCTTCTTCGTGAATTTCGTGTCCTTCGTGGATGCATGTTTTTCCAAATTCAATTACTATCGACACGAGGTGACCCCATGGCAAAACCGAATTTTGCGTTTCAGAAGCGTCAGAAAGAGCTGGAAAAGAAGAAAAAAACCGAAGAGAAGCTGCAGCGGAAGCTGGAGAAGAAGGGGACGGGCGAGGAAGAGTCCGAGCAGTCACCGGAAGGTGAAGAGAGTGTCGTCGAACCGTAGGAGCCGCCATGAGAGAACTCTTGTGGTGAGGAGGAGAGCGATGGTCCTTGCGCGCATCATGCTGTCTCTGACGCTGCTGTTACCCCTCTGCGGTGCGGGAGAGGCTGCCGCCAAGAGTGTGAAGAAGGCGGCAGTGGTCGTCGTCCCGAAGAAGGAGGGCGAGGTTCCCAGGAGCGGACGATATCAGCTGCTTCCCGTGGAATTCAGCTCCCATGACCTGGTAAATGATGTCGTCGTGACGAAGAAGGAGCTGATTCTTCTGGATACGGCCACCGGACGGATGCAGCTCTGCGCCCAGAAAATCTGGACGAATGTCGCCGCCGGCAGGGACATCTCGGAGCGGCGGTGTCTGCCGTTCGAGACCTATGCCGAGCAGCCGGCCGGAACCATGAGGGGCAAAAAGGCGCAGGATGTGGCGCTCCCGCGCCCTTGAGCCTTGCGGCGCGAAGCCCCTTTTTCACTTGCGGAATTCGGCCTGCTGTGGTTAAATCGAGCTCTAATTGCCCCTTTGCAGGGGATTTTTTTTTCGGGGTCATGATGTCTCACCAGAGTAAATTCAGCAAAGTCCCGGCTCACCTCGCCATCATCATGGACGGTAACGGCCGGTGGGCCAAGGCGCGGATGCTCCAGCGGATCATCGGGCACCAGCGTGGCGTGGAGACGGTCAAGCGGGTCGTGGAGGAGTGTTCAAACCTCGGCATCCGGTACCTGACCCTCTTCGCCTTTTCCGCCGAGAACTGGTTCCGTCCCAAGACCGAGGTCAAGGCCCTGATGCTGCTGCTCAAGCATTACATCATGGCGGAAACCAACCGGATGATTAATGACAATATCAGGTTCCGGGTGATCGGTAACCGGCCGGAGCTCCCTCCCGATGTCCTTCATCACCTGGACGAGGCGTCCCGGGTGACTGCGGGGAACAGCGGCATGACCCTGACCCTGGCGCTCTCCTATGGGGCCCGCCAGGAGATCGCCGCCGCGGCCCGACGGATCGCGGTGGAGATCGCCGGCGGCAGGCTCTCCCCCGACGGCGTCGATGAAGCGACCTTTGCAGGATTCCTGGATACGTCGGATATGCCTGATCCCGATTTTCTCATCCGGACCAGTGGGGAGATGCGGATCAGCAACTTCCTCCTCTGGCAGCTTGCCTATACGGAGCTCTATTTCACCGAGAAGAACTGGCCCGACTTCGACCGCGACGAACTGCACAAGGCGCTGGTTCATTATCAATCCAGGGAGCGGCGGTTCGGCAAGACCAGCGACCAGGTGAAGGGGAGGGGCTGACATCAAGCGACTCCTTACCGCACTCATTGCCCTGCCGCTCCTCATCCTCTTCGTCCTCAAGGCAGCCCCCCCCCTGTTCGCCGGACTGATCGTCCTCTGCTCCGCCATCGGACTCCAGGAGTTCTACCGGATGGCGCTCCCCGGCAGGAGAGGCGCTCTCCTGCTGACCGCCGGGGTCGGGGCGCTCCTCCCGCTCCTCTTCCTCTGGCGTTCGGCCGCCTTTCTCCCGGCGGGGCTGACCGCCGCCACCCTGGGGCTTGCCCTCTTCTATCTCTTCTCCGTGGATGACCTCAAGGGCTCGGCCCCCGAATTCGCCCTCACCCTCTCCGGACTCCTCTATGTGCCGCTGCTGCTGGGGCATCTCATCCTGGTGAGGGAGCTTCCCCACGGCATCCAGTGGATACTCCTTCTGTTCGTCCTGGTGATGTCCGGCGACTCGGGGGCCTACTATGTGGGGCGCATCCTGGGGCGGCGCAAACTCTACCCTCTGGTCAGCCCCAACAAGAGCGTTGAAGGGGCTTTGGGCGGTCTGGCCGGCTCCCTGCTGGGGGTCACCCTGGCCCGCTGGAGCTTCTTCCCCGAGCTGACCGTTACCGACTGTTTCCTGGCCCCCCTCCTCATCGGCCCGCTGGCGCAGATGGGGGATCTGTTCGAATCGCTCCTCAAGCGGAGCTTCGGGGTGAAGGATTCCGGGAGCATCATCCCCGGTCACGGCGGGATCCTCGACCGGCTGGACAGCATCCTCTTTGCAGCTCCCGCCATTTATTACTATGCGGTCTTTCGAGGCATTATATGAAAAACCTGAGTATCCTCGGCTCCACCGGTTCCATCGGAGTCAGCACCCTGGAGCTGGTGGCGACCCATCCCGACAAGTTCCGGGTCACGGCGCTGACCGCCGGCGTCAATCTCGAGCTGCTGGCACGACAGATCGAGAGCTTTCGGCCTCGGCTCGTGTCGGTCCTCAACGAAGAGCTGGCCAGGAAGCTCTCCCGGATGCTTACCGGTCATAAGCCGGAGATCATGTACGGCGTTCCCGGGCTCATCGCCGCGGCCACCGCCGTTGACTGCCAGATGGTGGTGGCCGCCATCGTGGGGGCGGCCGGGCTGGTCCCTACCGCCGCCGCTATCAAGGCGGGCAAGGACGTGGCGCTGGCCAACAAGGAGACCCTGGTCTGCGCCGGCGCCATCATCATGGATCTGGTGCGGGAGCACGGGGTGGCGCTCTACCCGGTGGACAGTGAGCATAGCGCCGTGTTCCAATCCATGGAAGGGCACCGGAGCGAGGATATCGAAAAGATCATCCTCACCGCCTCGGGGGGGCCGTTCCTGAACTGGCCGGCACAAAAGCTGGCGATGGTGACCATCGCCGACGCCCTCAATCATCCCAACTGGAGCATGGGGAAGAAGATCACCATCGATTCGGCCACCATGATGAATAAGGGGCTGGAGGTGATCGAGGCCCGCTGGCTCTTCGACGTTCCGGGGGAGAAGATCGACGTCAACATCCATCCCCAGAGCATCATCCACTCCATGGTGGAGTATATCGACGGCTGCGTCATCGCCCAGCTGGGGACCCCGGACATGAAGGCCCCCATCGCCTACGCCCTGTCGTACCCCCGGCGGGTATCCACCGGGGTCAAGCCGCTGGATCTGACCCTCTTCTCCGGGCTGACCTTTTTCAAACCGGATCTGGAGAAGTTCCGCTGCCTGCAGCTTGCCTATGATGCACTCACCTGCGGCCCGAGTATGCCGGCGGTGATGAATGCGGCCAATGAGGTCGCCGTGGCGGCGTTCCTGGAGGGGCGGATCGGCTTCACCGCCATCCCGACGGTCATCGAAGAGACCATGTCCGCCCATGGCGGGGTCCCCCTGGTCACCATCGAAGATGTGCTCCGCGCCGACCGCTGGGGCCGGACCAGGGCGGCGGAAGCGATTGCCGCCCTCCATTCCTGAAATACCTGGAGTTACCTGATGGTCAGTGTCCTATCGGCAGTGGTAGTCCTCGGCATCCTCATCTTTGTCCACGAACTGGGACATTTTCTCTTCTGCAAGCTGCTGGGGGTGGGGGTGGAGAAGTTCTCTCTCGGCTTCGGGCCGAAGCTGGTGGGATTTCGCAAGGGGGAGACCGAATACCTCCTCTCCGCTCTCCCTCTGGGTGGGTATGTGAAGATGCTCGGCGAGACCGACACCGGCGAAGAGCTGTCGGAAGCCGATCGTCTCCGGAGCTTCATGGGGAAGCCGCCCATCAAGCGGATCCTCATCGTGGCGGCTGGCCCGCTCTTCAACCTCGTCTTCGCCTGGCTGGTGATGATCGTCATCTATCTCCTGGGGGTGCCGTCGGCCACCACGAAGATCGGCGAGGTGATCAAGGATAAACCGGCGGCCAGGGCCGGGCTCAAGGCGGGGGATCTGGTGACCTCGGTGAGCGGCAAGAGTGTGGTCCGGTGGGACGACCTCTCCAAGGCCATCGCCGGCGGCAAGGGTGAGCCGCTTACCCTCCAGGTGAAACGGGGTGCCGAGACCCTCGTCTTCTCCCTGAAGCCGGAGCAGCGCGCCACCAAGAATGTCTTCGGCGAGGCGACCACCACTCCGGTGGTCGGCATCGTCGCCTCAGGTGAACTGTTCAAGGAGCGGTACGGCCCTGTGGAGGCGGTGACCAAGGGGACGCTGCAGACCCTGAATCTCATCGACCTCACCATCGTCTCCCTGGCCAAGATGGTGGAGCGGGTGGTGCCGCTGGACTCCATCGGCGGGCCGATCATGATCGCCAAGATGGCGGGGGAGCAGGCGACTGCAGGGGGGGTGAGCTTCCTGGCGTTCATGGCGCTCCTCTCCATCAACCTGGGGGTCTTGAATCTCCTCCCCATTCCGGTGCTGGATGGCGGACATCTCCTTTTCTATACGATGGAGATGATCTTCAGGCGGCCGGTCAGCATGAAGGTCCGCGAGATCGCCCAGCAGGTGGGGCTCGTGCTCCTCATCAGCCTCATGGTGCTGGCGTTTTACAACGACATCGTCCGCTATTTTCTGAAGCAGGGGTAGGGATGAGACTTCTGTTTGTCGATACCTGCGGCGCCATGGCGTCGGTGGCGCTGGGGGATGGGGGAAAGATCGTCGCCGAGACGAATCTCTCCCTGGACCGGCGGCTTTCCACTCGGCTGCTGAGCGTCATCGACGGGCTCCTGGCCGAGACGGGGATGACCGTGGCGGGGCTGGACGGTATCGGCGTGGCCGTTGGTCCCGGCTCCTTCACCGGGGTCCGGATCGGCATGGCGACGGTGAAGGGGATGGCGCTGGCCGCCTCACTTCCCGTGGTGGGGGTCTCCTCTCTGGCGCTGTTGGCGGCCAACGTCCCCTATGCCAGGCATCAGCTCTGCGCCCTCATGGATGCCCGGAAGAAGGAGGTCTATGCGGGACTCTTCCGCTGCGACCCGCTGCCGGTTGCGTTGGGAGCGGAGCAGGTCATCTCCCCGGAGCGGCTCCTGGACAGTATCGGCTCCCCGACCATCTTCGTGGGGGACGGGGCGGCGGTCTATCGGGAGCTCATCGTGGCCCATTGCGGCGACCTGACGCAGTTTGCCCCTCCCTCCTGTTCCTATCCCCGGGGGGGGTGCGGGATCGTCCTCTCCCACGAGGCGTTCCTGAGAGGGGAGGGGAGAGCGCCGGAACGGCTGGACCCGGTCTATATCCGGGCGTCGGAGGCGGAGGTGGCCAAGGCTGCTAAGGCTTGAGTTCAGGGTTCGAGGTTCTATGTTCTAGGTTCTAGGTCCTATGTTCTAGGTTCTATGTTCTAGGTTCGAGGTTCAATTCGATTACTGCTTCGCTTCAGTCAATCCCTTCTCCCTGAGGACCCAATGGCGGGCCTGAAGGAGAAGGTGGCCGAAGGCCGGATGAGGGGGGACCGTGCCATGGAATTCCGACTTTTCCCGAGGAATCTCCTTTAGGGCCGTCTCTTGGGTCTTAATGGAGAGGTGATGTTGTGAAACTGGTAGCTGAAAATTGATACTAATCGTTACACTCTATTCGTTACGGGTCTATGGGAGAGGGGTCATATGAAGAAGATTGTTTCAGGGATTTTGGGGTTGGTCGTGCTCTCTCTGGCTTCCGGTCTGCTGGCTGCGCCGGTGGTCTCGCTTCCCAAGGGATATGAGTCGTGGGAGAAGAGCCGGCAGAAGATCGTGGATGACAAGAAGTCCCTCTTCTATGGCGTCCACTATATCTATCCCGACAAAAAGGCGATGAAGGTGTACAAGGGAGGCGGGAGTTATCCCGAGGGGAGCCGCTTCGTGGTTGTCTTCTATAGCCTCAAGAACGAGGGTGGGAAGCAGGTGGAGGGGAAGAAGAACATGGTCGTCCTGATGCAGCGGGACAAGAAGCAGCAAGAGACCGGAGGGTGGCTCTTTGCCGGATACGGCGCGGACGGCAAGCCCAGCGGGATCGATCCGGTGAAGAACTGTTTCGAGTGTCACCAGAAAGACGCCCCCGAGCGGCAGTTCGTCATCTCCAAAATCGAGGATTTTGCAGAGAAGAAATAAATCACAACTGTCTGAACCGGGATTTTCAGGATTTGTGGATTGGCGGGATTGAAAATCAGGCGCTTTTTTTTCATGGTTCCCATGCTCCAGCGTGGGAACCGGAACGGCGCCGCTCCAGCGGCGGATTCTCCGCGACCACACTCTTCACGTCATTATCGTTTGACGCGGGAGCGTCACCGGTTGCGTTCCCACGCTGGAGCGTGGGAACGATGATGAAAAATCTCTGTTCAGACAGTTACTTGATCCGGCCGACTCGGTCCCTCACCGCCCCCCCCCCCCCCCGTCTTTCCCGCCCCTTTAATCTTGCCATATATTTTTCCTCGTGTTTTAATGATTAACCAATTTATGAAACAAAGATGCGGTCTGAACCGGGATTTTCAGGATTTATGGATTGGCGGGATTGAAAATCAGGCGCTTTTTTTTCATGGTTCCCATGCTCCAGTGTGGGAACCGGAACGGCGCCGCTCCAGCGGCGGATTACGCTGCGGACAGATACTTTACGC
This sequence comes from uncultured Geobacter sp., assembly GCA_903857795.1. GTDB lineage: Bacteria > Desulfobacterota > Desulfuromonadia > Geobacterales > CAIOGM01 > CAIOGM01. Next base: position 63 of record CAIOGM010000112.1, on the reverse strand, counting down.
TATCACCGTTTGACGCTGGAGCGTCACCGGTTGCGTTCCCACGCTGGAGCGTGGGAACGATGG
>CAIOGM010000111.1 GCA_903857795.1 uncultured Geobacter sp. | reverse complement strand
CGGTACCACCTACTACTTCCAGGCGACCTTCACCGACGCCGACGGCGTCACCGGGACCAACCCGGTCACCGGCAGCGCCATCCCCGCGGTCTGGAGCAACAGCAAACTGCTGCACAACAGCACCAACCTGACCTCCACCAAATGGGCAGCCGGCTGGGGAATCCCCGGCGGCCAGTACGGCGCCTTCACCTGCAGCACCTGCCATAACCAGAACAGCAGCAACATCAAGCGGGTCGTGGCCAAACTGCCGGCCGTCTTCGCCCCGGTCTCCACCGTCAACTTCAAGAGCGTCACCACCCCCAACGGCTTCGGTGACGACTCCGCTGCCCACGCTACCTCCACCAAGGTTTGCGAAGTCTGCCATACCCTGACCAAATACCATAACCGCAACAGCGCCAGCAGCACCAGTCTCACCCACAACAACAACGCCGACTGCACCGCCTGCCACGCCCACAACGTCGGCTTCAAGGCATCAAGCAGCGGCGCCTGCGACAGCTGCCACGGCAACCCCCCGACCACCGCCACCACCGGCGGGACCACCGGCCTGGCCACCAACGCCCTGGCCACCGGCCAGGCAGGGGCCCATGCCATCCACGTCACCACCGAAGGGTTCACCTGCAACCTCTGTCATAATGGGAGCGCCTCGGCCATGCCGGGCGGATCCCTGGAGATTGGCTTCGCCATCAGCCCGACCAACGCCCCCGGCTTCAAGCCGACCATCAGCAGCGGCGCCTACGTAGGGAACAGCGCCATGACCGGCACCACCTGGGCCACCTCCTCCGCCGGGACCACCGTCACCACCGCCGCCGGCGTCAACAGCTGTGCCGTCTACTGTCACGGGTCCACCCTCCTGACGGGGACCACCGCCACACCGGCCGCCTCCTGGGTCGCCGGTGCCACCGAACGGGCCTGCGGTTCCTGCCACGGCGTCACCTCCGCCAGCGTCCCCGGGGCCGTTGGCAAGAGCAACAGCCACACCAAGCATGTGGGAACCTACAACTTCTCCTGCACCAAATGCCATGCCAACGCCGGCACCACTGCCAGCGTCAACTACGCCCACGTGGACGGTTCGGTCCAGTGGCGTCTCAGTACCGCTACTACCGGGATGATCCGAAGCGGAGCAACCTACAACGGAGCGGTCTCCGGCAGCACCGCGGCCGCCGCCGGTTCCACCACCTACGGCTCCTGCAGCACCCTCCACTGCCACAGTGACGGGACCTTCGTCTCCACCGCTGCCGCCCTGACCACCAGCACCGCACCGGCCGCCACCTGGGGGACCACCCTGGGCTGTAACGGCTGCCATGGCAATCCGCCGTCCTACACCAGCGGGAGCCCCAAGGCCAACAGTCACCAGGGGGCTACCCACGCGGCCCAGACCTGTGACATCTGTCACGACAGCGTCACCTACAACGCCACCACCCTGGCCTACACCCCGAGCGCCACGCTCCACGCCAACGGTGCCTACAACGTCAAAGCGGCCATGGGTTACACCTACGCCACCACGGGGAGCACCTGCTCCAACGCCGGTGCCGCGGTCAGCGGCTGTCACACCACCTCCATGACATGGGGAGTGCAGAGCACGAGCTGCCTCAGCTGTCACGCTTCGACCCAGACCATTACCATGGGTCCGCTGGCCGGCAAAGGGCTGACCCGTGCGGCGGTCACCGCCGAATTCGGTCTTGCCTACGGACACAAGAAGAGCGGCCGGGCCGCGGTCACTGATGCCGACTGCTGCGTCTGCCACCTGGAAGGGACCGCCTCCACCGCCGGAGCCATCACGCTCAACTCGGCCTACCACCGCAACGGCTACATCGACCTGCGTAACCCTGACGGAACGGGTGACGCGCCGATCACCAACATCTCCGGCGCAGCGTTCACCTTTGCCCGGTTCTCCACCTCCTACGCGGCGGGGTCCCGGACCACCACGGGTCACACCTCCGACACCGACATTGCTAACGTCATCACCCAGAAATTCTGCATGGCGTGCCATGACAGCAACGGCGCCACTAACACCACGGCCCGGACCACCGGCGGCACCGCACAGATGCCGTTCGGCGGGGTAACCCTTGGGACCAACTACACCGTGGCCAACGGAGCGGCCATAGCAACGGGCGGCCTGGTTGACGTCAAGACCCAGTTTGCCACGACCAACTCCTCGTACCATCCGGTTACCGGTCCGCTGAATCGGGACTTCCCTCTGGCGACCCGGCTGATTGCACCATACAACAACCAGGCCGCGGGCAGGGTTGCGGCCGGCGGGACCAAGAGCCTCAGCGTCGTCATGAACTGCTTTGACTGTCACAACACGCCGACGACGCCGCTTACGCGCCGGACGGTGAGCGCCCACGGCAATGCGGCAGAACTCCGCGGCACAATTTATACCTTCGGCGGGGTCTCAACGCTCTGTACCACGTGTCACTCCGGCTACACCGTTTCCGGAACACACGGCGCCGCCAGTTCCGGCACCGCGTGGACGACAACGGGATCCTCCCACAACGTATCGCGGAACTGCCAGGATTGTCACGGCAGTTACATCTCCACCGCGGCGGCGCCGGCGCGGCCGATCCCGGCGCAGAACTATCATGGGAATAATGCCCTGGTAGGGGGCGGTCTCTGGCCGACCGTAAGTTCCCGGCCGTATGCGTTCATCAGAGCCTGGAGCGGCACCGCCTATCACCGACCGTTACGCGCAAGCGAATTCACAACAGGCAGCGCCACCTGCGGGGCTGGAACGTGCCCAACGGGCGGCAATGGCGGTCAGGTCGGCGACGGCTCGACCCGGACCTACACCCCGGGTGGTTCGTACTAGTACAACTGTCTGAAAATTGATATAGTAAAGCCCTGCCCGAAAAGGCAGGGCTTTTTTTCGACGCACATATGTTGGCAGGAGACTGCTCATGCTGTTGCGTTTTTTATGACACATTCGATTCGTTAGCTGTTCCGGCGTGTAAGGTAATTTTTCTTGCTTTCTCCTGAGATGACAGCGTATAGGTGACTCAGACACCACACTTTATTGACAAGGAGTTGCCATGAAACCTGAACTGATGTTGTTTTGGATTGCAGTTGGTCTGTACGGGGTGAGCGCCTTCAGTTACATCTTCGGTCTCATCTCCATCTCGGACAAGCTCTTCACCGTGGGGCTCTACAGCGCCCTGTTGGGTTTTATCCCCCAGGTCGCCGTCATCGCCCTGCGCTGGTCGGCCACCGGGATTTCTCCCTTCATCTCCATCTCCGAATCCCTCACCCTGGGGGTGTTGATGGCGGTGCTGATCTTCCTGATCACTCAGTTTACGGTGAAGCGGCTGCGCCCCCTGGGGGTCCTGGTGATGCCGGTGGCCTTTATCCTCCTGGGGTGGGCGGGGACGCTCCTGAAAGAGGTGGCCAAGACCCTGGCCCCGGCCCTGCAGAGCGGCTGGATCTGGGTGCATATCGTCGGCGCCACCGTCGGCTTTGCGTCGGTGCTGATCGCCGCCGGCCTGGGACTCCTCTATCTGCTGAAAGAGAAGAACTCCGGGGGGATCTCCTCCCGGCTGCCTGAGCTGGCGACCCTGGACCTCTACTCCTACCGTTACATCTCAGCCGGTTTCATCATGTACGGCCTCATGATCGTCTCCGGCTGCTTCTGGTCCAATCAGGTGAAGGGAGACTACTGGAACTGGGATCCGGTCGAGGTCTGGTCCCTGGTTTCTTGGCTCACCTACGGCATCTACCTGCATCTACGGATCACATTCGGCTGGCGTGGCAAGAGACTGGCCTGGTATGCGATCATCGCGCTCATCGCCATGATCGTCAGCTACTGGGGGATCCCCTTCACCGTAGAGACCTTCCACTCCGGTTTCCGGATCGAGCATACCTAATACAGGAAGACAATGAAACTCTGCATAATATTTCCCCCCTTGCCCTTCGGCTGGACGCCGGTCGCCCCGCCGATACTGGAATACCTGGCGGCTTTGACTCGACGGGAAGATCCGACCATTGAGATCCGCCTGATCAGCGCCAGCGCCACCCCCAACGCCTTCGACACCCTGGAGTGCGACTTGGCCGCCATCAGCATCTTGACCCCCACCTCTGTGCCGGGGTACCGGATCGCCGACAAGCTCCGGGCCCGGGGGATCAAGGTGGTCTTTGGCGGTTTCCACGCCTCGGCCATGCCGGAAGAGGCGAAAGAGCACGGGGATTCGGTGGTGATTGGTGAGGCGGAGTCGGCCTGGCCCCAGGTGCTGCGGGATTTCCGCAGCGGCACGCTCCAGCCGTTCTACCAGGGAGAGCGGCTGGTGCTGGACAATATGCCGACCCCGCTCTATGGTCAGTTGCAGGACCGTCACCAGTTCCGGATTCTCAACACCTCCCGCGGTTGCCCCTACAATTGCACCTTCTGCTCGGTGAAGCCGTTCATGGGAGCCGACATCCGGTTTCGCCCCATCGACCATGTGGTGCGGGATGCCGCGGCCATCCCGGAGAAGATGTACATCAACGGCGACGAGAACATCTGGTGGCAGGGGTTCGAACAGCGGGCCATCGACATGTTCACGGAGCTGAAAGGGGTGAAGAAGAAGTGGATGGGGTTCGGGAGCCTGCGGCCGGTGCTCTCCCCGGCTGGATCGCGGATGCTCAACGCGGCGCGGGAGAGCGGGATGCTGACGGTCTGGGTGGGATGGGACGCCATCTCCGACGAGGGGCTGATGGGGTACAAGGCCAACGGCAAGATCGGAGTTGATCGGGAGCGGGCGATCCGGACGCTGAGGGACCACGGGATCGATGTCTCCCTCTTCTACATGCTGGGGGGGCGCAACGACACCCTGGACGACTTCAAACGCTCGGTGGAGGTCGCCGACCGTCTGGGGGTGAGTATGCACCCGTCCCTGGTGGTGCCGTACCCGGGGACCGAACTGCGCCGTGAGTATGAGCCGTACCTGTACAAGGAGCTGGGGTGGGAGTACTACACCGGGGCCTACGCCCTGTTTGATCATCCGGATCCGGCCATGACGGCGGAGGTTCGAGAAGAGCAGTTTTACGAGAGCTCCCTGGAGCTGTTGAGCCTGGGGCGGGTGCTGCGTCATATGTTCAAGGTGCCGCTCTCCGGTTTTCCCTACGCGCACCTGTTATCGTTGATGAATCAGCTGCCGGTGCGTACGGGGCTGAAGATCGCCTACGAGCAGTGGAAGGCGGACAAGGGGGCGGTGCGCCACAAACAGCTCGTTTCATAATCCCCGTCTCTGGTAGGAAGTCGAAGATGCTGCTGTAGATTATTTGGGCACTCTGCCGAAAATAAAGGCAGAACGTGACGTTGTGGATAAGTCCCTGTAATTCAATATCCCGTCATTTCCATCCGTTAGCCATCGGGAACTGTTGGCGCGAAATGTGCACCAGGAAGCCGACGGATAAGTCACCTTAACGCTTTAAAACCAGCAGGTTGAACAGGAGTAAGGATATGTCCACCAGCGCCGATACCAGCCATCGCCTGACCGAAGAGATCCTCGATATCATTGCCGCGGGGGTTGATGCCGAACTTCCCAATTTTAACGACTATGCCATGCGGTTGTTTGCCCTGCATTTTGAAACTAACAAGATCTTCCGCGAGTTTTGCGACGCCAAGAAGGTCGGCCGGGAAGATGTCACCCGGTGGGAAGATGTCCCCATGGTCTATAATGACGTATTTAAGACTCATCTGGTGGCTTCTTTCCCGCTGGAGCAGTCGGTCATGGCCTGTCTCACCGGTGGCACCACCAGCCTGACACAGCGCGGCAGGATCTTCCGTGATGAAGACGGGAAGAGACTTGTTTTCGCCGCCAACCGGATGATGACCGGATCATATCTCTTCCCAGACTTCGAGGAGGGGAAGCGGTGCCGGATACTGATTCTTGCCCCGAGCCCGGAGCTGGCTCCCTCCATGGGGATGGCCATCGGCATGGATCAGACGCGCCAGGCATTCGGTACGCCTGACAGTATGTTCCTCCTGGGGAAGAGCGGAATCGACGTGAAGGGGCTCATCAAGGCCCTCCGCGAATCCGAGGCCAGCGGTGTGCCGGTGGCGCTCATCGGCGCCACTTCGGCCTATGTCTACTTCTTCCAGGCCTGTCGCCGGAAGAAGATGAAGTTCAACCTTCCTCCGGGAAGCCGGGTCTGCGACGGCGGCGGTTACCGGGGGAGGTTCGGAGTCGTGACCCGGGAAGATTACTACGCCATGGTCACGGAGATCCTGGATGTGCCGAACTCCCACTGTGTTAACGTCCTCGGTGAGGCGGAGACCGCAACCAACCTGTTCGACGACTCCCTGCGCCGGTACGCGAAGGGGCTCCCTCCACGGAAGCGAACCCGTCCGGTCCCCCCCTGGTCGCGGGTGCTGGCCATGCATGTGGACGACCTTAGGCCGCTTCCCGACGGGGAGGTCGGCCTGCTGGCTCACTGGGATCTGGCCAACGTGCCGACGGTCATGGCTGTCATCACCGATAACCTGGGGTATATGACCGACAACGGGACCGGTTGCGAGATGGTGGGACGGGCCAAGATAGAGAACGGCAAGGTTTCACCCCTGCCGGACGAGCGTCCCATCAGCGCCATGGGAGATTCGGCGATCTTCAGGATGCTGGAGACCTATGTCAACTTCTCCATCGACCTGAAGATGCGGATCGCCAAGGACCAGAAGGTTGCACCCAGTGTTCGCGAGGAGATCGAGGCCCGACCGGGGTCGGTGGCCTCCTGTCCCCAGGTGGTGGATGAGATCCTGGTCGCCCAGGCTGACGACGAGGCCGCCACGCTACGCGACGAGGCGCTCAATACTTTCAGGGATCAGACCGACCGGCCGATGGAGTGGTATACGGAAGAGGCTGACCGGCAGCTCCTGAAGGATCATCCCACCGGCCTGCAGTCGGAGAAACCTGGGCCGGGCGTTGTGCCCAAGGGGGCAGGGAAGGAGTAGCGCACCACGGCGAGTAGAGATCACTGCTGTACGGGACGTGAGATTTATGAATATCAAGAAGAGTGCGATTATCTTCAACGGATTTCTCCATGACTTTGCCGCCGGCATCTGGCTGGCGGCCATGGTCACCATCGTCTTGCTGCACAACGCCCATGTGGCGCATCCGGAAGTAGTGGCACTGCTTAATAGCCTGGAAAGGCTCTTTTTCTGGTGGAGTGTCGGAGCCATGGTGACCATCATGGCTACCGGAGCGGGGCGGACTTTTACCTATGTGGAGAACTGGTATGGTCCGGATGCGGAACGGGTTCGGCGAAAGATGCTGATCACGAAACATGTGATACTGGCCGTTGTTTTTGCCGCAGGCTACTTTTTTGTCTGGTCCAAGACATTCCACTGAAAGGGCATTTCTTGCCAGTGACTGCGGCTGAATAGTGGTATGCCGGGCCCCCTCCTGCATTGTGCCTTAACTGGTACGGGTAAGAGGGGGCTTTTGTTGTTTTGGATGAAGATCGCCGGATGTTCGGGAAGCTGGAGCCCTGTATCCGATTGCGGCCTGTCTCTTCATCCGGGAGATAGTCGTAATGAACGGTTTTGACCGCGTCTCTTGACTTTTGTCATTATTCTGTTGTTTACTTGATTTTTTGGCGAGACCCTCCGCTTTTTAACTGGACTTGCCACACCTTTTCCTTTAGGATTATGGCGTTATGCTCTCATGAAAAGAGTGGCGGTCAGGAAACACATCCTCCTGCAGGGGCCGCGGGAACTATCCAGGGGTAAAACCATGAAAAAGATCAAGAGAGTCGCCTTAATCACCCCACCGTATCATTCAGGGGTCGTGGAATCGGCGGGGACCTGGCTCAACGTCGGGTTCGTCTATATTGCCGGTTCGCTGCGCGCCGCCGGGTACGAGGTCGACTACTACGACGCCATGTCTCTCTGGCACAAGTGGCCGGAAATAAAGGCCCGGATCGAGGCGTTCAAGCCGGATGTCGTTGCGACCACCTCCTATACCGCCTCCATTTACAAGGCGTTGGAGTTGTGCGATCTGGCCAAGCAGGTTAACTCTTCCGTAGTGACGGTGCTGGGCAATGTTCACTCCGCCTTCTGCTACGATGAACTTCTTCAGGAGAATCACGCGGTCCTCGACTACATCGTTCGCGGTGAAGGAGAGGTGACACTCGTCGAACTGCTGGATTGTCTTAATGCCGCCGGTGATCCTTCTTCGGTCAAAGGAATTGCGTTCTGGCGGGATGATGCGGTGGTGGTTACCCCGAAGGCGCCCTACATCCATGATCTGGATAATCTCCCGACGGCCTGGGACCTGGTGGAGTGGCCGATATATACCTATCGCGCCAAGAATAATGCCCGGTTGGCGATCATCTCCACGGCGCGTGGTTGCAAGTCCCAGTGCTCCTTCTGTTCCCAGCAGCTTTTCTGGGCGCAGACGTGGCGCGCCCGTTCTGCGGAGAACGTGGTCAACGAGATCGAGATGCTGAGTAAGAGATATGGCGTGGAAGTGGCGATGCTTGCCGACGAACTGCCGACGTATGATCGTGATCGTTGGGTGAAGATCCTCGATCTGATGATCGAGCGTCATGTCCCGGTCAAGCTGCTGATGGAAACCCGTGTAGATGATATTCTTCGCGATGCCGATATCATGTGGAAATACAAGAAAGCCGGTGTCGAGCATATCTATGTGGGTGTTGAAGCAGGATCTCAGGAAACCCTGGATCTCTTCAACAAAGAGACTGAAGTCTCCCACTCTAAGCAGGCCATCGACATAATCAACGCCGCCGATATCGTCTCAGAGACCTCCCTCGTGCTTGGGCTCCCCGACGATACCCCCGAGTCAATAGCGACGACGGTTGAACTAGCCATGCATTATAACCCCGACATGGCCTTCTTCCTGGCGATTGCCCCCTGGCCCTACGCGGATCTTTATCCTCAGCTTGAACCATATGTGTTTACGAAAGATTACAGTAAATACAACCTGGTTGAGGCGGTAATAAAACCGAAAAATATGTCGGTTGAAGAGCTTGAAATGGAACTGGGCAAGGCTGCGCAGAAGTTCTATATGCATAAATTCAAGCATCTTCACGAACTCACCCCCTGGAAGCAGGAGTTCATGCTGTCGGTGCTGGATATTTTCATCAACCACTCGTATCTGGCG
>CAIOGM010000110.1 GCA_903857795.1 uncultured Geobacter sp. | reverse complement strand
CTGCGGTTCCACCGATTACTTCGCTCATCGTCAGTACCCCCCTCTTCGCGGTGCGGTTGATGAGAGGAACCGGGTGCTTCGGTGACCTTCATGTCAGGAATTTCCCAGCGATTCCTGTTGCTGAATTATAGACTGCGACAGGTAGTACTTCCGTCTGCCTGAGTAAAAGGTTGAAAGAGCGTGTTGATCTGTTCGGCTGAAATACCGATACCGGAATCGGTAACCGTAAATTTAAGCTGCAACCGCTCTTCTTCCTTATTCTGCAGAACAGTCTCCAGCGTGATCTCTCCGCGCTTCGTGAATTTAACGGCGTTACTCAACAGGTTGGCGATAATCTGGCCAAGACGGTGCTCGTCACCGACCAGGCTCGATGGGACTTCAGGTGAGTTCTCTATACTCAGCTCTATCCCCTTATCCATTGCTTTTTGCTGTATCAGGCTGAAGACATTGGCCAGCACACTCTCCAGTCGGAACGGAATCTGCTCCATTATCATTCGGCCGGCTTCTATCTTGGAGAAATCCAGGATGTCGTTAACAATAGCAAGGAGCAACTCTCCCGCCATGTTGATCTTCCGGACATACTCATACTGACGAGGCGGCAGGGAGCTCTTCATTGCCACCGAGGAAAAACCGATGATAGCATTGAGTGGAGTCCGGATTTCATGGCTCATGTTGGCCAGAAACTCACTCTTGGAGAGGTTGGCTGAATGAGCAGCGTTTTGAGCCACAAGAAGTTCCTCGACTATCCGTTTTTGCTCAGTCACATCTTCCTTGATGGCGACAAAATGGGTGATAGTACCCTGTTCATCCCTGATAGGCGAGATAGAGACATGATCCCAGTGAATATCACCGCTCTTTTTCCGGTTGCAGAAATCGCCGCGCCACTCCTGGCCAGCGAGGATTGTATCCCACAGCTCCCGATACAGCTCCTTGGGCTGTACTCCGGCATTGAGTATGCGCGGATTCTGGCCGACGACTTCCTCCGGCAGGTAGCCGGTGATCTCGGTAAACTTAGGATTAACGTACTCTATCCGACCGAGATGGTCGGTGATAATGACGGTTACGGGACTGTTTTCCACCGCCTTGGAAAGTTTGAGTAGTTTTTTCTGGAACAGTGTCCGCTCTTCCTCTGCTTTTTTGTGTGCAGTGATGTCTCGATTACAAGCACGGCGCCCCACTGTTTTGCCTTCTGCATCGAAGACTTCCTGGCAAACGTGGGCAATCCAGCGCTCTTCTCCGCTTCGGGTCCGGATGCGAAAGTCGGTTGGGAGGCAATCAGCCGATGCCATGCCGTAAGCATTAACGTCATGGTGGTGCGCGAAGCTATCCTGGTCATCCTGATGGATGATTCTAGTCAACAGTCCCGGATCCTGCAGGTACTCCTCTGCCGTATAACCGGAGATCCGCTCGCAGGATGGAGAACAATAGATCAGACTCCTGTCGACAGCTCTCCAATATTCCCACTCGTAGATATGGTCCGCCACTGTCCGGAATGTCTCTTCACTTTTCCGCAGAGCGTTCTCAGCCTCCTTGCGGTCGCTTATGTCGCGGACAATGCCGATGGAGTGCCAGACGCCTTTGACCTGCACCGCAGAAAGTGACAACTCCAGGGGGAAGTCACTCCCATCCCGGCGAAGCCCGGCGAGTTCGACGGTCCGTCCGATGGCAGCACCCTGACCGGTTTGCTGGAACTGTTGAAAGGCGCGACGGTATGCCTCCCTGAAGGAGATGGGGGGCAACAGAGAGTGCAGATTGCAGCCCAAGACCTCGTTCCGGGCGTAGCCGAACATTTTTCCCGCAGCTTCATTCCAGAACTCGATATTTCCGGATCCATCCATCATAATAATTCCATCATAGGCGGTTAAGGTGATGCGATGGATCCTCTCTTCGCTTTCCTGCAGTTCAAGTTCGCGCCGCTGGACTTCATCCAGCAGGGCGTTGAATGATTTCGCCAACAACCCAATTTCATCGCTGAAATCTTCTTCAAGCCGTTGCCTTTTGTCTGACCCCGGTTGCGCAAGATCGATAATACTCCGGGTAAAGTCATTCAACGGACCGGAAACCCCGATGCCAAATTTCCAAGCCAGCGCCATAGCCGTAAGCAGCACCAAGAACATCCCCAGCAGATAATAATTCCTGAAGAGGATGATCGGCTGATACGCCTCTTCGACAGGATAGTTGGCGGTCAAAATCCAGCCGGTACTCTGAAGCCGCTTGAATGAAGTAAGAAAATGCCGCCCCTTGGAATTGATCGTCTCGCCTGAGCCCTCGAAACCTGCCAGAGCCTTGTCAAACAGCCTGTTTGCACCTGGATTGACATCTTGCTTCATGATTCGTGACGCATCGGGGTGCATGATCATGGTACGATCGGTGGTGAACAGATACAGATAGCCGGACGAGCCGATACGGATATCCCTCAGTGCTCCGATGATCCCCTCTTTTTCCAGAAGGTCGATGGATCCGCAGAGCAGTCCGATGACCGAACCATCCTTCCCCCTGAGGGGAGCAGTCATAGTAATAACCGGGTGATCAGTCGTCCTCGTCACACGCGGTGCGGAGATATATGGTTTGCCGGTGGTCAAGCTATCGACAACATAGCTCTGCTGCGCCGAAGAGAAGCCGTATCTGTCTGTCATGGCCGGAATCGCGGCAATAACTGTCCCTGTTGTATCGAGGATAATCAGACCGTTGGAAAAATACGTACGGAGCCCCACGCGGTCATCCAGCCATTTTTGCGCATCATGATGATTGCCCGTAATGGCGGCAGGAGCCACTTTTGCCACGTTTACCAGCGATTTCTGGGCTCTTAGAAGCTCATTGTCAAGGTCGTGCGCTTTAGCTGTAATCATTGAAAACTGCTGATCAAAAATAAGTTGTCGTGTCGTGTCACGGAAATAGGCGTAAGTTCCTGCGGCGATTACACCGAGAAGCAGTATGATGAACAGGCTGCTTGAGAGCACCATTTTATTTCTGATACTGAAGAGAAACTTCATGACACCTGTCATCCTCCACAAAAACATTCAACCTGACCGAATAACTTATCAATCTTATCGGCTGATTCTGCAACAAAATAAAGGCACCAGGCTTCCCCTGTTACCTCGGGTTCCCTGTCAGCTACCCCACCCTCAATCACTCCACGAGTCTGATCAAGTATCGGGTTTCGCGCATATAGGTGCGCGGTTCCGTGGAAATCCGGTAAACTCGCCGCCTGAAGATGTTCCACAAGAAGGCCGTCGGCAGGTGGGTTTCCCATGTATCGGCGGTCTTTGTCGTGCTTCTCCACTCTTCGATTTGATCCTTCCCGTAGAACTCCTCCTTGATAACCGTGGATTCGGCATGATCCAGTAACCGATCAAACCGGACCGGGCTAGGCCTACCGCTTCACCGCATTGATCAGATGTGGAAATAGAAGACCAACCAAGAACAAGACCATGACGGGGCGCATCAGGTTGATCGTCTTTGTATTTCCTGCCCTGATACCTGTCGCTATATGGTTCCCTGCGGAAAAGACGAAGAACAGCAGCATGACCACGCCAATGAATCTCCCCCAGTCCAGCACATATACAAGAATCGCTGTGACGGTCATGGCGGCATTGGCGAGACCGGACTGGATCTGGTAGGCACGATTGGGCATGTAACCGATCTTCTCAGACGCTGCCTCACCCAAGAACAAGGATTCAAATGCCACAGTGCCGGACATGATGATTACGACGAATGGTCCCATCAGATGGAATTGCTCTACAGGGTTCCGCTGAATTAGTAGGCGGAGAAAATGGCGAGGCCTATTCCCGTTGGCCGGAGCCACTCCATTAGAAATGCGAAGTTCTTCTTGGTCATGTTGAACCTTTCCTCGGGGATGAAAGAGTTCATCCTGTGGCCGTATTGTCATTTACATCTGCTATGTCCATCGGTGATCACTAACTGAGTATTCATTGCACAAAGTTATAACTATGCGTATACGGCATACGTCTATATGTGCGTCAGATCATAACGATTGATTGTGGACTTCGAGCGATTTCTCTGGCCCCGTCGCTGTTTTGAGTGGGTAATCCTTATGGTCGTAGGTTTTGCATAGGGCGTGAGTCGAGCGCGCCAGACTGGAGCGCTCGGCGAGACGAACGCCCTGTGTAAAACCTGCCTACGACCGCTCTGCTCTGATTTTGGATCTAAATGGTTTGATAACAGCTAGTTACTGGCTGCAATTCACCGTATAGCTTATCAACTGAAGAAGCTGCAGACACACTTCGCCGAATACCGAGTCCATCTGATACGCTTCATTTCGCTACAGTCCGTCTTTGAACTACCCACTCGAAATAGCGACGGGCCTTTCTCTGGTAAATATCCATAATCAAGAATTGAGACGTGGTAGGACCTTCGATTATAGATGATTGATCGCCAGCATGCGAACGAGTTTTATTATAACAGGTTAACATTAGATATAAGTTCCCGTATACGATTTGTTCGCGCAGTGAATTTCAGTACAACTATGTAGGCAAATTATAACAACAGTTAAGTTGTTGGCATACTGAAGTAAACTCATAGTTCATAAGTATAACTTCTTCAACAACATGGTATATCTGTAGTATTATTTTATGCTGACCGCCTATAGCCTCAATGATCAAGCCCATCATTCTTTATACATTGTCGAAAGGTGATCACCATGGATATTGAATGGGACGAAAGATACTCAGTAGATGACGAAGAACTTGACATGCACCATAAAGGTCTGTTTTACCTTCTGAGTCTTATTCGTTCTCGATGCAGTGGAGTCAATGATAGTGAATACAACTCTTACTACATCACACAACTTGAACATTTCTCCAACACCCACTTCAGATTAGAACGAATACTGATGCTGGACAATGGTTACATGGGTATGATGAGGCATATTGCCGAGCATGATGAGTTTACGAAACAGGTAGCGAGGATGAGGTCTGAATTTAGTGATGGCGATGAGTCACACCAGAACGAACTGATAGATTTCATAAGCAAATGGCTGTTACACCACGTCATCATTGAAGATGCCAATCTAAAGCCGTTCGGAAGAGATAAGGTTGGCGGTCGTCGTGAATTCGATCACGGCACATAGTAATTAGATATTTCGCTAGAATATGCCTTCAGCGCTGCATATAGAGGCATGGCAGTTACGGAGCACGTTGAACTCAAACAACAAAAGACCGTCAATAGGAGTTACTTTCCTTGTTGACGGTCTTTTCCGTTCATCTTAACTCTTCGACCTGACTATTTGTCCGGTGGATTTCTCCTACTTGGTGCTCTATGAGAGAGGAGCCGCATGATCTGATGGCTTCTTAGCCTTCTTCCCCTTCTTTGAATTCTTTGTCTTTTTAGCGGGCTTGCATTCACACTTCTTAGCGGGTTTGCACTTGCACTTCTTCACAGGCTTACACTCGCACTCCTTGGCAGGTTTGGCAGCAGCAGGAGCGACCTCAGCCGAAACAGCAGCAGGAGCAGTGGTAGGAGTGGCATGAGGACAGAACTTTCTTCATTGATACTTCTCCTTGGTTGAGGGTAAGTGGCTGGAGATGACGAGAGCGACGACTGTGTTAGTTCGTTATGTTGGTATGAGGATCACTTGCGGGGAGCATCCTATACCCAATTGAAGCTCACCCAGAAGGCGAGAGGAGGGGTTAAGGAGACTCCGTCATACCACATCTGTTCACAAGTAGACATAGGAAACAGTCAGGGCGGGAGCACGAGACACCGTAAGCGGACAGCCTCTCCTGAGGTCGTTCACTTCTACACCCCTAGCCTGACCATCGTTACCCCGCAACCATATCAGTAATGGCTGCGGGGCTTTTGACGCATTCCACGTTTAGTAATACTACGCCACGAATGCTAGTACCTTGTCCTGCTTAAAGTTTCTGGCGCTTCTTCATCTTGGTGATGACGAAAGCGTCAGAATCGAGCCGTTATGCCGGCTTACTTTGCGACGATTCAAGCTGGACGGGGTACTAGAGATACTAAAACGGCAACGAAACGGCAACGAAAACCTAGCGACAACAAAAAAAGAACCTAAGCAATTCGCTTAAGTCCTTGTTTTTACTGGTGGAGCTGAGCGGGATCGAACCGCTGGCCTATGCGTTGCGAACGCATCGCTCTCCCAACTGAGCTACAGCCCCTTAACCCTTACTGCGTGCGCATCATAGCGCAATCGGTCCGCGTTGCAAAGAAGAAAGTTACTTGAGATCAGGGATGAAACGGCAATATGACGGTAAAAACCGCACCACCCCCCGGTTGGTTAGCTACCTCGATTCGGCCAAGATGATTGGTTACAATCCGGTGCACGATGGGAAGTCCCAGGCCGGTACCGGTTGCCTTGGTGGTAAAGAATGGATTAAAGATGTTGCGCAGTATCTCAGGGGGGATTCCCTTACCGCTGTCACTGATCGCCACCACTACCGCATCCCTATCATGAGGAGCAGATAAACGGACCGTGACGCTCATCTCCCCCCCCCCCTTCATCGCCTCCTGGGCATTCATGAAAAGGTTAATAAAGACCTGTTTGAGCTGCTGACCGTCCCCCAAAAGGAGCGGAAGATCTCGTGCAAGCTCTTTCCTGATCACGATCCCCACCTCCTGGAACAAGTGGCCCACCAGTTCCAGCGCCTCCTCCACCACATCGACAATCGAACAGTCGCTGTAGCAGATGGTGCTCTTCTTGGAGTAGGAGAGGATGTCGGTGAGAAGGTTTTCCAGCCGGGAGACCTCGCGGGCGATTGTATCGGCGCAGCGCCATTCGTCAGACTCCTGGACCGCTTTTCTCGTCAGTCGTCGGGCAAAACCGCCGATGGATACCAGAGGCCCCTTTACCTCATGGGCAATACTGGCGGCCATCTCTCCGATTGCCGCCAGCCGTTCACCCTGGATGAGCCGTTCCTGCGTCTCGCTCAACTCACGGTTGGCCGCTTCCAGCCGGTTGTAAAGGATCGAGTTCTCTATGGCGGTTCCCGCCTGATTGGAGAAGAGCTGCAGGAAACGAATCTCATCTTCGGCCATGGCCCTGCCGCTCAACGCGTTGTCCACCAGCAGTATCCCGATCACCTGATCCTTGGCAATGAGCGGCGCCGCAACAAACTCAGTGACTCCAAACTGCTCGATGATTTTCCGGTCCAGAATCTCCTCTTGGCTGATATCGGAGACATGGAACAGCCGTTTATCCTGGACAGCCCGGGAGCAGATGTTCTTGAGGGGATCCAGGGGGAGCCTCGTCCCCTTGACCTGGACGCAGAACGCCGAACCTGACTGGCGGTCAATAATCTCCTGAACCCCTGTGGAGTGACTCCAGGCGCACCGCTCATTTTCATCATGGAGAAGAATCCCTTCCCCAACGCTCTCCTTGGTTACACCGAACATCCCCTGTATATTTTGCCCCTTCTCATCAATGAGAAAGATCATAGCCCGGTCAAAATAGGGGGAACAACCGGCTGTAAGAGCCGAGAGGACCAGGCTGATCAGTTCGTTGAGATTGAGGGTAGAGAGCATGATCTTCCCCACCCGGTAGAGCAGCAGAAGCTCATCAACCTTCTCCTGATTATTTCTGGTCAGAAGCACCATCGACCGGTAATTTGCCCCGCTCTCCAGAGCGTTAGCCATGAGGGTCGCCAGATTAAAGAAGAGCTCCCGCTCCTCTTCGTTATAATTGCAGGGGGGGAACCCCACTCCGGCCTTGCCAAAGAAGGTAAGTGTTCCCATGGGGCGAGATTCGAACAACAGCGGCACAGAGATGTAGGAGGGGGGGATATCTTCGTCGGCTATCAGGTCGATTGCCAGGTGCGGGAAGCCGGTGGCAGCCACTCTCCCGTAACAGGCCGCTTCGATGTCGAGGAACGTATCGATCCAGGCGCGAAACCGGTGTTTGACCTTGTGAAAAACACCATGAGGAATCCCCGCGTCATTGGGAAAGAGGCGCAGCACCGTACAGCAGGAGTCGGTGACGCGGTGACTGGCTTGCAGAATCTGCGGGACGAGGAGATCGGGGTGGAGCGAGCGGTTGAGTACCTTGGCCAAGTCGGCGATCTGTTCCATCATCATGGTGCGTCGATCGGCCCACTGGATGACGCCATAACTGTTGACGACTCCGGTCAACACGGGGATGAGATCGTTCAACAGCATCATCTCTCCATGAGAGAGAACGCCGGACTCCCCCGTGCCCAGGGAGATGACACCGTAGAGACGGCTCTCGTCCAGGAGAGGAAGAGCGACAAATGCCAATTCCCCCCCCCGGCGCCACTCTTCGGTAACTGCCAAGGCAGCTTCAAGGGTGACCGGCACCTTCTCTTGGGCACATCGTCCGGCAACCCCTTCGCCGAAAGGGATACAGCAGCCCGATGGAGCGGAGTCGGCGCCATCGGTAATCTTGCGGGTGAGATGGCGACGATCTTCGTCCACCAGATAGACCGCCAGGGAAGAGAGGGAAAAAGTGCGAAAGATAAGTTCGACGAGGGCCCGGAGCCGGGCCTCATAGGAGAGTTTACCGGAGCTTGCAACCCGCACCGCACTGCTCAACACCGAATAGTTGTCTGACAGGGGCATCTCGACGGCTCCGGACACGCAACCTCTTGCGGAGAGTTTACGGGCGCTTTTCCTGACGTTCCTGCTCCATCTTGCAGTCGATACAGAGGGTGGTCACCGGCCTGGCCCGGAGGCGGGCCTCACCGATCTCCTCCTCGCAGAGTTCACATACGCCGAAGATACCGCTGTCAATCCGCTCCAAGGCTTCGGTAATCTTGTTGATCAGCTTCCGTTCCCGATCGCGGATTCGCAGTTCGAAGCTCCGATCCGATTCCTGAGTGGCCCGGTCTGTGGGGTCGGGGAAGTTGGTCGTATCGGAAGTCATCTCGGAGACGGTCTTTCCCGCCTCTTGAAGGAGCTGCTTCATCTCTTCGTCCAGGACCGTACGAAAATAGGCAAGTTTTTCGGAATCCATGATCAATCTCCCTCGCTTCTCTCCCCGAACCGACGCCACAAGCCATTTCTCCTGATACGGGAAACGTTTTCATACAGCGCCAGGCGGGTTGTCACGAATCCTGCTAGGGTAGCAGATTCGAGAAACTATACTAATAAGTGAATTCTTTCTGCAAGTAAACAGTTTTTTCGATTTCACCCTTTTCCTTGACAAAAACGACGGTGCCGGTACACTGCGCAAAACGAAATGATTTCCCTTTAGGATCGGAACGACTCACCATGAACCGGCATAACCCTGATTTCAGCAGCATCCTGAAAGAGCTCGGCCTCAAAGAGACCCCCAAGCGACGGGCCATACTGGAGATTCTCGCCGCTGAACCCGGCTTTCTCAGCCCGGAGGAGCTCTGGCGCACCCTCAAGGCGCGCTTCGCCACCATCGGACTCCCTACGGTCTACCGGAATCTGGGGGAACTGGCCGACGGCGGTGTCATCTCCACCATCATCCATCCCAACCGACATCTCTACTACTACTTCTGCACCAGAGTGAACGGACACCATCATCACTTCATCTGCACCTCTTGCCGCAGGGTGGAGGATATCCCGGAGTGCTCGGTGTCGGCCATGGAGGGGGAGATTATCGCCCGAAACGGCGGCGCCATCACCTCACATATCGTCCAACTCAACGGTCTCTGCTCCGACTGCCTCGCCGGGGTGACTGAGTGACGAGGGGAGCGGCTCTCGTCGCACTCCTCTTTCTGGCGCTGGCCGGCTGCACCCCCCGGGAGCAGAAAACGGAGAACCGGAAACTCCAGGTGGTCACCACCCTCTTCCCCCTCTACGACATGGCCCGCGCCATCGGCGGCACCTCCGCTCAGGTATCCCTCCTCCTCCCTCCCGGCGCGGAGGCTCACAGCTTTGAACCCCGACCGGGAGATATCCTCAGGCTGAACAGGGCGGACCTCTTCGTCTACACCGGCCCATTCATGGAACCGTGGGCGGAGTCGCTGCTCAAGGGAATCGACTCCCCCCGGCTCCAGGTCGTCAACGCCGGTCGCGGCATTCCCCTCCTGAAGCAGGGTGAAGAGGAGAGGCATACTGCCGGACACCATCATGAAGGAGGGGGCGATCCCCACATCTGGCTGGATTTCGGCAACGCACAGACCATGGTGGTGACGATCCTCGCGGGGTTCGTGGAGAGAGACCCGGCCCATACCGAACTGTACCGCCACAATGCCGCCGGCTACCGGGCCCGACTGGAGGAGTTGGACAACGCCTACCGGACCGGACTCGCCGATTGCAAAACCAGGACCATCATCCATGGCGGGCACTTCGCCTTCGGCTACCTGGCAAAGCGGTACTCGCTCCGCTATCTCTCCGCCTTCCCCCCCTCCGGCGACAGCGAGCCCAACGCCCGGCAGATGGCGGAAATGGTCGGCCTCATCCGCTCTTCCGGCGCCGGTGTCGTCTACTACGAGGAACTGGTGTCGCCGCGCTTGGCAGACACCCTGGCGCGAGAGACCGGGGCACGGCTGCTGATGCTTAATGCCGCCCATAACGTCAGCCGGGCTGACCTGGATCGCGGGGTAACCCTCCCTGATCTCATGAAACAAAACCTGGAAAACCTTCGACAGGGGCTCCTATGTCGCTAGAGCTTCTCGCCATGAAGAACGTCGTCTGCCGCTACCAGGGGCATGAGGCGCTCTCCGACGTTACTTTCTCCGTGACAGCGGGGGATTACCTGGGGATCGTCGGTCCCAACGGCTCGGGGAAGAGCACACTGATCAGGGCCGCGCTGGGGCTGCTCCCCCCCGACGCCGGTCAGGTGCTCCTCTTCGGAGTCGAGGCCGCATCGTTTCGCCAGTGGCGCCGGTTGGGGTACCTCCCCCAGAGCATGCGGCAGCTGAACCCCGCCTTTCCCGCTACGGTGGAGGAGGTGGTCCGGCTGGGGCTCCTGCCGCACAAGCGTTTCCCGCGCCGGGTGGGAGGGCGCCGCGACACCCCAGCCGTGGAGCGAGCGCTGGAGGCGCTGGGGATCGCCGGCATCCGCCGCAAGCTCATCGGAGAGCTCTCCGGCGGCCAACAGCAGCGGGCCCTGCTGGCCCGGGCCATCGTCGGCCGACCGGAGCTGCTCATCCTGGACGAGCCGACAACGGCCCTGGACCCGGAAACCCGGGAGCGGTTCTACACCCTCCTGGAGGAGCTGCACCGGGAGGGGGGAACGACCATCATCCTCGTTACCCACGATACCGGCTCCATCGGCTCCATGGCCTCACGCCTCATCTATGTGGACCGGAAGATAATCTTCGACGGTACTCTGGATGACTTCTGTCACTCCGCGGAGATGACCGCCTTCTTCGGCGAAGCCAGCCAGCACCTGATCTGCCACCGGCACTGATCGAGAGACAAGGCAATCCCATGACCATTGTTGAGATGTTCCAGTATGGCTTCATTCAGCGAGCACTTCTGGCCGGGTCGCTCATCGCCGTCCTCTGTGCGGTGCTGGGGGTCTTCCTGGTGCTCCGCCGCCTGTCGCTCATCGGTGACGGTCTCGCCCATGTGGCCTTCGGCAGTGTGGCCCTGGCGCTCTTCGTCAACATAACCCCTCTTGCCGTCACCATCGCCGCCATCCCACTGGTCATGCTCTCTTCCCTGGGAATCCTCAAGCTGATGGAGCGGGCCAAACTCTTCGGCGATGCGGCGGTGGGGATCGTCGCCTCCTTGGGGATCGCCGTGGGGGTGCTGCTGACCGGGCTCTCCGGCGGTTTTTCCGTGGACCTCTTCAGCTACCTCTTCGGCAACATCCTCTCGGTGAGCCGGGAAGAGGTCATCATTGCCGCACTCCTCTTCGTCCTCATAATCGCCGCGGTCTCCCTCTACTACAACGAGCTGCTGGCCGTCACCTTCGACGAGGATCTGGCCCGGACCTCGGGGGTCCGGACCGGACGGATCAACATGATCCTGGTGCTGCTTACCTCTCTCATCGTGGTGCTGGCCATGAAGGTCGCCGGAATCATGCTCGTCTCCTCCCTCATGGTTCTCCCCGCCGTTACCGCCCTCCAGATCGCTTCGGGCTTTCGGACGGCCCTGCTCCTCGCCGCCGGCTGTGCCCTGCTGTCGGTAATCTCGGGGATCATCGCCTCCTTCGGCCTCAACATCCCCGCCGGAGCGACCATCATCCTGATCAATTTTCTCCTCTTTCTCTGCGCATTCCTGGGGCGCCGCCGGCTCCGCCACGGCTGACGTGCGACGCGGCTGTGGCAGAGCCCGCGCTCCGAGATAAGAGAATTGCAGAGGCAATACCGGGACAACTTAAATTCATTAGCTATATCGATTGTCTCTGCCGATTTGCCTTGATAATGCTGCTTCACCTGCTATAATTGCCGCGCTTTGGGCCCCGGGCCTCCCCGGGGGAAGGAAGGTTGACAGGGACCGTGGACTGGAACTGCTGCTGGACCAAGGAACAGATTGAGCGGGGCGACTGCCCGTACATCAGGGAGGGAGAGGAAGAGCTCCTCGTCCTCCTCCCGCGGCGTATCGTCGAAAAATGTTTTTACTGCGACCGGTTCCGTGATGACCTCCGGCGGCTCTCACAGGAAGAACTCCCCCTGGCGCGGATCGTCCCGTTCCTGATGGAGGCGCTGCGCGACCAGAAGAACCAGATTTCCGCCATGGCAGGCTCTCTGGACAGCAGGAACCAGGAGATCAGCTTCCTCCACGAACTGGCGGAGGTCCTCCAGACAACCATGAACCTGGACGAGGTGCTGTCGGTGGCCATGACCGCCATCACCGCCGGCAAGGGGTTCGGAATGAACCGGGCCTTCCTCCTCCTCACCGAAAAACGCCAGCACAACCTGGGGATCGGACCGAGAAACCTTCAGGAGGCGTGGCAGACCTGGGATGAGATCTCCCACCACAACTACTCTCTCACCGAGATGGCCTCCCAGTTTTTCAACACCAAACTCCGGTCGGAAAAAGCCAAGTTCCATGAGATCCTCACTCTGCTGGAGGCGCACCTCACCGAAGAAGGACACCTCCTCAACCGGGTGCTGGGTGAACACAAACCGCTTCTGGTGGACGAACAGCTCCGGAGCAGCGTGGGGGACAACGGGCTCACCGAGCTTCTGGATGTGGAGAGCTACCTCATCATGCCGCTGGTCTGCAGGAACCGTCCGGTGGGGGTCATCCTCGCCGACAACTATGTGACCCACAAGATGATCACCCGCCAGGACCTGGAGTCACTGGAGACCTTCGGCTACACTGTCGCCTTCGCCATCGAGCGGGCCTCCCTCTACGATCAACTCCAGGAGAAGGTCGAACGGCTCGTGGAGGTTAATGAACAGCTCCTTGAGCAACAGGAGCAGATCGTCCGGATGGAGAAACTAGCCCTGGTGGGGGAGATCACCTCCTCCATCGCCCACTCCATCAGAAACCCCCTCATGACCATCGGCGGCTTTGCCCGCTCCCTGCTCCGCAAGAGTGTGGGTGACGATCCCATCAGGGAACATCTCACCTCCCTCGTCACCGCGGCGCAGCAACTGGACGACGTACTCACCGAGATCCTTACCTCCTCCGACTCCCTCTATCCTGCGCGGGACCAGTGGGACCTGAATCTGCTGGTCTACCGGGTCAGCGAAGAGCTTGCGGAGCGGCTGAGCAGGCGGGAGATCACCCTCCGGCTCGATCTGGCCCAGAACCTTCCCATGGCGTTCATCGACTTCCGCCAGATCACCTTCTGTCTGAGGACTATCATCATCAACCTCCTGGACTCCCTCTCCGATGGAAGCACGGTGACCCTCTTCACTCGGCAGAGCTCCGAGGGGCTTCTCCTGGAGGCCTCGGCCGGACCGATCCCGTCGGGACATACCGCAACCGGACTCGGTTTAATGGTCTGCCGCAACCTCCTGGAAAAACAGTCAATCCCATTCACCATAACCACCGGCGACCAGGAGATCAGCTTCAAGATCACGGTCCCGATCGAAAGGAGAGAGTGATGGCGCGTGTGCTGGTTATAGATGACGAAGCGAATATCCGTCTGCTCTACGCCCAGGAACTGGGTGACGACGGGTACGAGGTGGTGACCGCAGCCACCGTCTCCGAAGCGCTCAGCCGCCTGGATGAACAGCTCTTCGACCTGGTGATCCTGGACATCAAGCTCAAGAGCGAGAGTGGCCTGGACCTCCTCCAGCAGATCGTCAGGGAACGGCACAACCTGCCGGTGATCCTCTGTTCGGCCTTCTCCTGCTACAAGGACGATTTCTCCGCCTGGCTGGCCGACGGCTATGTGGTGAAGTCGAGCAACATTGAGGAGCTCAAGCTGGAAGTCGGCAAGGTCCTCGGCAAGAAAGCCCATCGCGGGTAGCCTCTCCCGTTCACCGTTATCCCCTAACATCGCTCTTCACCGCGCCTGAAAGGAGAACTCATCCCATGAAAGCAGTCATCATGGCCGGCGGATTCGGCACCCGTATCCAGCCGCTGACCTCCAGCATGCCCAAGCCGATGATCCCGCTGGTCAACCGCCCTATCATGCTCCATATCGTGGAGCTCCTCAAGAAGCACAACATCACCGAACTGGTCATGCTCCTCTATCATCAGCCGGAGGTGATCAAGAAGTTCTTCCGGGACGGGAGCGACTTCGGGGTCCGGATCACCTATGTCACCCCCCTGGAGGATATGGGAACCGCCGGAGCCGTGAAATGCGCCGAGAAATACCTGAACGAACGGTTCCTCATCATCAGCGGCGACCTCCTCACCGACTTCAACCTCCAGAAGGTGCTCGACTTCCACGAGGAGAGCCACGCCCTGGCCACCATCACCCTGACCCCCGTGAAGGATCCGCTCCAGTTCGGGGTGGTCATCACGGACAAGGATAAGAAGATCATCCAGTTCCTGGAGAAGCCGGGGTGGGGCGAGGTGATCTCAGATACCATCAACACCGGCATCTATGTCCTGGAGCCGGAAGTCCTTGCCCAGATTCCCGTGGGGGAGAACTATGACTTCTCTCAGGATCTCTTCCCGAAGCTCCTGGCCATAGAGGCCCCCCTCTACGGCTTCCCGGTGAAGGGGTACTGGCGGGACATCGGCAACACCGACTCGTACCGTGAGGCCCACCACGAGATCTTCAAGGGGAAGATCAACGTGAAAATCGACGAGCCCAAACAGGATGTGGTGGGCAAGGACCTCCGGATCGGCGTCGACGCCAAGCTGGCAGAGAACGCCATACTGGAGGGGACGGTCATCATCGGTGACAACTCCCAGATTCTCGGGAGCTCCGCCATCAAGGACTCGGTCATCGGCCGCAACTGCACTATCGAGGCCGGGGTCAAGCTGGTCAACTGTGTCATCTGGGACAACGTCTACATCAAGAAGGGGGCGCGGCTCACCGACTGTGTCATCTGCAACAACGTCCGGGTGGGCCAGGGGGTCGTCATTGAGGCGGGGGGGATAGTGGCCGACGACACCTCCATCGGCGAAGATGCCTTCATCCGGCAGGATGTGAAAATCTGGCCGAGAAAGGTCATCGAAGGGGGCTCCATCGTCTCCGGCAACCTGATCTGGGGAGAAAAATGGAAGAAATCTCTCTTCGAGGGGCCGATGATCAAGGGGCTCACCAACATCGAGCTGACTCCGGAGTTCATGGCCAAGCTGGGGTGCGCCTACGGGAGCACCCTCCCCAAGGGGAGCTATGTCCTCACCGGCCGAGACCCGCTCCGCTCCTCCCGGATGCTCAAGAGAAGCTTCATGAGCGGCATCCTCTCCGCCGGGGTCAACGTCCGCGACCTCCAGATGACGCCGCTCCCCGTGCTCCGCTACAAGCTCAAGAGCTTCGGCGAGGTGGGAGGGGTCCACTTCCGTCAGGGGAGCGACGATCCCTCCTCCACCGAGGTGGTCTTCCTGGACGCCGATGGCCTGGACTTCTCCAGCGGCATGGGGAAAAATGTGGAGCGAATCTTCTATAAGGAGAACTTCCGGCGTGCCCATCATTCCGAACCGGGGGGGATAGCCGACGTGACCGGCAACATCTTCACCTATTACCGGGAGGGATTCCTCCGCGCTCTTGACGGGACCCTCAAGAAGAATGTCAAGGTGGTCGTCGACTTCAACTACTCCCCGGCCAGCCAGGTCCTTCCGGACATCCTCAACGAACTGGGGTGCGAGGTCATCGGCCTCAACGCCTATATCGGAAAAGAGCGGGACGTCAAGCCGGAAGAGGAGAAGAAGCAGGGGCTGGATCAGCTCGCCAAGATCGTTCCTACCCTGGACGCCCAGGCCGGCTTCTGGATCGATCCAACCAATGAAGCGGTCATCCTGGTGGATGAGCGCGGCGCGATCCACGCCGACGCCGAACTGCTCACCCTCATGACCGCCCTGACCCTCAGAGCGGGGGGGCGGGGGGTCTTCGTAGTCCCGGTCTCGGCGCCGTCGGTGGTGGAGCAGATGGTCCAAGAGAAGGGGGGCTCCGTGACCCGGACCAAGAGCTCCGAGCGGGCCATGATCGAAGGGGCGCTCTCCCAGGAGGTGGTCATGGCCGGCTCCATGGACGGCCGTTTCGCCTTCCCCCGGTTCCAGGCCGCCTTTGACGGTATGTTCACCATCGCCAAGACCATCCAGCTTATGGCCCAGAGCGGCCTCCCCCTCTCCCGGATCATGGACGACATCCCGGCCAGGACCTTCCTTCAGGCCAGCGTCCCCTGCGTCTGGGAGATGAAAGGGGGGGTCATGCGGAAGATGAGTGAGGAGAGCCTGGAGAAAGAGGCGACCTTCGTCGACGGGATAAAGCTTCACCTGGGGGAAGATTGGGTTCTGGTGCTTCCCGATCAGTATCACCCCTGCGTCCACATCGTCGCCGAGTCCAAAAACCCGAAAAGCGCCCAACAGCTCTTGGCCGACTACAAAGGGAATGTAGAGCGCTGGAAGAAAGAGCTGGTGTAAGCTTCACACCTCTCGTATTCATGGGGCGACGCACGCGTCGCCCCGACATCGCCCATACGTTGCCGCATCACCCGGAATCCTATGAAAATCCTCTTTGTTGCGTCTGAAGTAACCCCCTTCGCCAAGAGCGGCGGCCTGGCCGACGTGGCCGGGTCGCTCCCCGTCACCCTGCGCACTCTCGGTCACGACGTCCGAATCATGATGCCGTTCCATCGGTCGGTGGCGCTCCTGGGGGCAGGCATCCGCAAGGGACGCAAGAGCGTCGACATCACGCTCAACGGCGTGGTGAAGAGAGCGCTCCTCCGGGGGGGAGAGCTGGAGGGGGTTCCGCTCTACTTCATAGAGAACAGGGAGTATTTCGACCGCGATAGCCTCTACGGGACCGGGCCGGCAGGGTATCCCGATAACGCGGAACGATTCGCCTTCTTCTGCCGCGCAGCCCTGGAGTTCTGCAAGCGGCTGGATTTCCGGCCGGAGATCATTCACTGCCACGACTGGCAGACGGCGCTCATCCCGCTCCTGCTCCGTCACGAGCTCAAAGGGGAGCTCTTCTACCGCAACTGCGCCACACTCTACACCATCCACAACCTCGCCTATCAGGGACTCTTCCCCCGCGACTCCCTGGCCAGGATGGGGCTGGACAGCTCATACTTCACCCTGGATCAGCTGGAGTATTACGGAGAGGTAAACCTCATGAAGGGGGGAATCCTCAATGCCGACCTGATAAGCACGGTCTCACCCACCTACCGGGGGGAGATCCTGACCCCGGAACAGGGGTGCGGCCTGGAGGGAATCCTTCGGAAGCGGGAGAAGGATCTCTTCGGGGTCATCAACGGGATCGATACCAGGCGGTGGAATCCGGAGACCGACCGGAATCTTCACCGAAACTACTCTGCCGCCGCCCTGGCGGGGAAAAAAGTCGTCAAGCGGGAGCTTCGGAAGGAGCTGGGGCTGAAGGAGCTGGAGCTGAAGGAGCTGGACGCTCCGCTCCTCGGTATGGTCTCCCGGATCGTCTCCCAGAAAGGATTCCACCTGATTGAGGAGCTTCTCCCCCGGTTCGAGGCGACCGATCTGGAACTGGTGATCCTGGGAAGCGGTGACCAGCAGTATATGACTGCGCTGGCAGCGGCGGCGGGGCGGTGCGGCAGAGTCAGGTTCTGCACCGGGAGCTTCAACGACCCGCTGGCCCACCGGATCTACGCCGGGAGCGACCTCTTCCTGATGCCCTCCCGGTATGAACCGTGCGGCCTCGGCCAGCTCATCGCCCTCCGGTATGGCGCGGCGCCGGTGGTGAGGAGCTGCGGCGGCCTGGCCGATACGGTGACCGATGCGGAGCAGCCGGCTGGAACCGGGTTCCTGTTCGAAGAGTTTACGGCAGAAGCGTTCTGGGCGACGATCCTGCGGGGAGTGGAGCTCTACGGAAAACCGGAGCAGTGGAAACGGCTGATCCGCCGGGGGATGCTCACGGATCTGTCGTGGGATTTACCGGTGAAGCGCTACGAGGAGCTCTACCTGACCGCACAGGAGCGCCGGGGGCGCCGTTTGTCATGACCGAACCCAGGGATGATTTGCGGGAGCTGACTGCGGGGATAGCCCGGATCATCAGCGACAACAAAAAGTTCCTGGCGCGGCTCATGAACGACGACTTCGAGCCGGAGGACGAACCGGAGGCGAATGAGCCCGAGGATGAGATACCGATAGGGTAAGACGTACCGTATGAATCTTGACGTGACAACATAGTATCATCTGCGAAGTTCACACATTATCGACGAGGTAATTCCCGTCACAACCTATGCAAGAGGAGAAGAACATGTACGGAGAAGATCGCGTGTACAAAAAAGTAGAGATCATTGGCACC
This sequence comes from uncultured Geobacter sp., assembly GCA_903857795.1. GTDB lineage: Bacteria > Desulfobacterota > Desulfuromonadia > Geobacterales > CAIOGM01 > CAIOGM01. The sequence continues at coordinate 14,227 of CAIOGM010000110.1, read as the reverse complement.
TCCAAGAAGAGCATCGAAGACGCCATCCAGACGGCGGTGACCCGGGCAAACTCCAGCCTGGAGAAGCTCTCCTGGTTCGAAGTGGGCGAAGTCCGCGGCCATGTGAACGAAGAAGGGATCGTCAACGAGTACCAAGTAGTTCTCAAAGTAGCGTTTCAGCTGAAGAAGTAGGTACCTGCCTCGACGCCCCCTCCTGGTTAAGGCGGAAGTCGGGGGTCGGTCGTAATTCGTAATTCGTAACTCGTAATTCTCAATTCGTAATTCGTAATTCGTAATTTTCATTTTGCAATTCGCATTCCATCCCCAGGAGGTCCCATGAAGGCCCTGCTCCTCACCAATGAGTATCCCCCCTATGTCTACGGCGGCGCCGGTGTCCATGTGGAGTACCTGACGCGGGAGTTGGCGCGCCTCATGGAGGTCGAGGTCCGCTGCTTCGGCGATCAGGATGTAACCTCCCAGCGGCTGCGCGTGAAGGGATACCCCGTCCCCAAGGAGCTGACCGCCTCCACCCCTCCCCAACTCCGGTCGCCGGTGGAGATGCTCCAGAGGTCCGTGAACTGGATGGCCGATCCTGTGGACGCCGACGTGGTCCACTGCCATACCTGGTACGCCCAGGCCGGCGGGCTCCTGGCCCGACTCCTCTATGGGACCCCCCTGATCATCACCACCCACTCCCTGGAACCGCTGCGTCCCTGGAAGCGGGAGCAGCTGGGACGCGGGTACGACTTCTCCTCCTGGGTCGAGAAGACGGCCCTGGAGAGTGCAGACGCCATCATCGCCGTCTCCACCGAGACCCGCGAGGATATCCTGCGGCATTTCAACGTCGCCCCTGACAAGGTTCGGATCATCCCCAACGGCATCGATGTGGAGCAGTATCAATTCACTCCGGAGAGGGACGCCCTGGCGAAAGCCGGCATCCCCGAGGGACTTCCCTACGTCCTCTTCGTGGGGCGGATCACCCGGCAGAAAGGGATCATCCACCTGGTACGCGCCATCAAACACCTGGCCCCCGGCGTCGGGGTGGTGCTCCTGGCGGGGCAGCCAGATACCCCCGAGATCGGCGAAGAGATGCGGCAAGGGGTGGAGGAGATCCGGAAGAGCCGGGAGCATGTCTACTGGATCCCGGAGATGGTCTCCAAGCATGACGCCATCCAGTTCTATTCCCATGCCCGGCTCTTCTGCTGCCCCTCCATCTACGAGCCGTTCGGGATCATCAACCTGGAGGCCATGGCCTGCGGCATCCCGGTGGTAGCCTCGGCCGTCGGGGGGATCAAGGAGGTGGTGGTCCCGGAAGAGACCGGTCTCCTGGTCTCCTTCGAGCAGCAGAGCGCGGCTCCCTTTGAGGCGGTAGATCCGGAACGGTTCGCCCGGGAGCTGGCAGCGGGGATCAACCGGATCGTCGGCGACCCTCCCCTGCGGGACCGGATGGGGGCGGCCGGACGCCGCCGGGCGGAGGAGCACTATTCATGGACGAGCATCGCCGGGCGCGTGTTCGAACTCTACCGGGAGGTAACAGGCAGATGATTCCTGAGATTCATACCGTCAACATCGAGGCCGTGACCCCTGTCATCAGCGGCGGACGCTATCCGGTCAAGCGGGTGGTGGGGGACCTGCTGGTGGTGGAGGCCGACATCTTCACCCACGGCCACGACGTGGTCCGGGCCGTGGCCCGATGGCGCAAGAGTGGAGAGGTCGAGTGGCGCGAGGTGGAGATGACCCACCGGGAGAACGACCGGTGGCAGGGATCGCTCCGTCTGGAGGAGAACTGCACCTACGAATACACCGTCTTTGCCTGGCGCGACCCGTTTCTCTCCTGGGCCCACGACACCCGGAAGAAGCATGAGGCGGGGCAGGAGCTGACCAGCGACCTGCTGGAAGGGCGAAAGATCGTCGAGGCAGCCTTGTCCCGGGCGGAGCAGGCGGATGCTGCCCGGATCGGTGAGAAGCTCCTCTGTTTCGAGGAGCGGCTGGAGAGCGCCTCCTCCGCGGAGCGGGCGCTGGAACTTCTGTCGGCGGTCAGTGAGGCCGCGGCCCGCAATGAGCCGGTGAATGAACTCCTGGCCGACATCTCCCGACTGCTCAGAGGGCTTGCCGCCGGCCAGTCGACGGCCTCCGGAGGAGACCCCATCAACGACGTGGTCCTGGGGACCGAACTCCGCCTCCTCATGGCCAAGTATCCGGACCGGACCGACTCCGGCTGCTATCACCAGACTCTTGAGGTCACAGTCGACCGGAAGAGGGCTGAGTTCGGCTCCTGGTACGAGATGTGGGGGCGCTCCCAGGGGACCGACCCGGCCCGCTCCGCCACCTTCGCCGAGATGGAGTTGCGGCTGGACGAGATCGCCGGGCTGGGGTTCGATGTCCTTTATCTCCCCCCCATCCACCCCATCGGCTTCACCAACCGGAAAGGGCCCAATAACAGCCTCATCTGCCCCCCCGGCGCCCCCGGCTGCCCCTACGCCATCGGCAACCAGTTCGGCGGTCACACTGCGGTAGAGCCTTCATTGGGGAGCCTGGAGGAGTTCCGGATCTTCGAGCGGGCCTGCCGGAGCCACGGCATGGAGATCGCCCTGGACGTGGCGCTCCAGACCTCCCCTGACCACCCGTGGGTCCGGGAGCACCCGGAGTGGTTCAAGAAGCGGCCCGACGGGAGTATCAAGTTCGCCGAGAACCCCCCCAAGAAGTACGAGGACATCTACCCTCTGGACTTCACCACCACGGACCGGGAGGGGCTCTGGAACGGTGTCCTGGACATCTTCCTCTTCTGGATGGAGCAGGGGGTCAGGATCTTTCGGGTGGACAATCCCCACACCAAGCCGGTGGAGTTCTGGCAGTGGCTCATCGGCGAGGTCCGGAAGGTCGGGCCGGATGTCATCTTCCTGGCCGAGGCGTTCACCCGCTCCAAGATGATGAAACAGCTGGCCAAGGTGGGGTACACCCAATCCTACACCTACTTCACCTGGCGCAACTTCAAGCACGAGATCATCGACTACTTCACCGAGCTGACCCAGAGTGACGTGGCCGAGTACTTCCGCGGCAACCTCTTCGTGAACACCCCGGACATCCTGCCGGAGTTTCTCCAGAACGCGCCCCGTTCCTCTTTCAAGATCCGCGCCCTCCTCGCCACCACCCTGGCCCCCACCTGGGGGATGTACAACGGCTTCGAGCTCTGCGAAGGGACGCCGCTCCCCGGCAAGGAGGAGTACCTCAATTCGGAAAAGTACGATTTCAAGGTCTGGGACTGGGACCGTCCCGGCAACATCAAGGAGTACATCGGCCGGCTCAACCGGATCAGGCACGAGCACCCGGCCCTCCAGGAGAACCGGAACCTTCGCTTCTACCGGGCCGACAATGAGCAGGTCCTCTTCTACGGCAAGCATCGGGAAGAGGAGCGGGACCATATCTTCGTGGTGATCAACCTGAACCCCTACGAGGCTCAGGAGGCAGCGGTCTACGTGCCGATCCACGACCTGGGGATCAAGCCGGACGAGACCTATCAGCTCCACGACCTGATCACCGGACGGCGCTACTATTGGAGAGGGGAGTGCAACTTCGTGAAACTGGATCCGGGGAACGAGTCCGGACACCTCTTTCACCTCCTCCGCTGGTCCCACCGGGAACAGGAGTTCGATTATTTCCTCTGATTTTTTTTCGTGAGCCTGACCTGAATCACTCGCCGCCCGCGCCGGTACCTTCCGGTCGGGTGGCTTTTTTGCGGGGATCACATGGACCATGCCAGCGACCTGACCACCACACCAATACCGCAACTCCTGCGTCGGATCGCCGTGCCGGTGGGGATCGGTTTTTTCTTCAACACCATGTTCAATGTGGTGGACACCCTCTACGCCGGTCTCGTCTCCACCCAGGCGCTGGCCGCCGTCGCCCTCTCCTTCCCCCTCTTCTTCCTCATAATCGCCGTGGGAAGCGGCATCTCCACCGGCGCCACCGCCCTCATCGGCACGGCCCTGGGCGGAGAACGGCGGGAGGAGGCGCGGCGCTACGCGACCCAGGCAATCACCTTCGCCCTCTGCCACGGTCTCCTCCTGACCGCTGCCGGGCTGGCTGCCGCCCCTCTCCTCTGCCGCCTCCTGGGGGCCGGTGACGGCTATCTCCTCCTGACCCTCTCCTACATCAACGCCATCTTCGCCGGCGCCAGCTGCTTCATCCTCAACCAGTCGCTGAACGCCTCGCTGAACGCCACAGGTAACACCCGCTGTTTCCGTAACTTCCTCGTGTTCGGCTTCTTCCTCAACCTGGGGCTGGACCCCTGGTTTCTCTTCGGAGGATTCGGCCTGCCGGCGCTGGGGTTGCCGGGGATCGCCTGGGCCACGGTGTCAGTGCAGGCGATGGGGAATCTCTACCTGGGGAGGAAGGTCGCCAGGAGCGGCCTCTTCGCCGGGGCCCGGGCAGGGGATTTTCTCCCCCGGCGGGAGAGCTTCATGGAGTTGGCGGCGCAGGGGTTTCCCGCTAGCCTCAATATGCTCACCGTGGCCCTGGGGATCTTCGTCATCACCTGGTTTCTGGGACGGTTCGGCAGAGAGGCGGTGGCTGCCTACGGCATCGCCACCCGCATCGAGCAGATAGTCCTCTTACCGGTCATGGGGATGAACGTCGCCACCCTGGCGCTGGTGGCCCAAAACAGCGGCGCGGGGCTCGTGGCCCGGGTCCGGGAGACGGTTCATAGTGCCCTCTCCGTGGGAGTCCCGATGATGGTCGCCGGAGGGGTGGCGGTCTTCTTCGCCGCGGAGCGGCTCATGGGGCTCTTCACGAAAGATTCCGCAGTGGTCGGCATCGGCGCCGGCTACCTCAAGATCGCCGCCTTCGTCTTCGGCGCCTACGTCATCCTCTATGTCAGCGTCTTCGCCCTCCAGGGGCTCAAGCGCCCCCTCTTCGCGGTGGTGATCGGCAGCTTCCGCCAGATCATCGCCCCGATCCCTCTCTTCCTGCTGCTCACCAACTACCTGGGGATGGGGATCAGGGGAATCTGGTGGGGGATCGCCCTGGTCACCTGGAGCGCCGCCCTGATCTCCCTCGGCTACGTCCGGACGGTGCTCCGGCAGCTCCCCGAGAGAGAACGGTTGTGACCGTGAATTTCAGGAGTGCATCATGCCCGAACTTCCCGAAGTAGAAGTGACCCGCCGGGCCCTCGCCCAGGAGTTGACCGGAGACCGGATCGAGGGGGTCATCATCCGGAGTCCGAAGCTGCGGCTCCCCATCCCCGCCGAACTCCCCGGCCTGCTGACGGGAGAGATCCTCCGGGGGGTGGGACGCAGGGGGAAATACCTGCTCCTTGCCTGTGACCACGGTCACCTCATCATCCATCTGGGGATGACCGGGCACCTGCGGGTACTCCCCACCCGCATCGAGGCGGGAAAGCATGATCATCTGGATCTCCTCTTCAGCGGCCGGCGGGCGCTCCGCTTCAATGACCCCCGGAAGTTCGGCATGGTGGCCTGGACCTCCGGTGACCCCCTCCGCCACCCGCTCCTGGCGGAGATCGGCCCGGAACCGTTGGAGCAGGGATTTGACCGGGAGTACCTCTTTGGGGTGAGCCGCTCCCGCTCCGTGGCCATCAAGCAGCTCATCATGAACTCCTCCATCGTGGCCGGCGTGGGAAACATCTACGCCAACGAGGCCCTCTTCCGCTCAGGGATACGTCCATCCCGGCCGGCCAACGCCCTCTCCCTTGTGGAGTGCGAGGCCCTGGCCGCTACGATCCGGGAGGTGCTGGCCGAATCCATTGAACAGGGGAGCACTATCATGAATTTCCGGGTGGCCGAGGAGCCGCTCAGGTATCATCCCCTGAATTTCCGGGTCTACGGCCGGGGGGGGAAGCCTTGCTACGGCTGCGGGGGGATGCTGGAAGAGCTCCGGCTCGGTAACCGCTCCACAGTCTTCTGCCCCGGCTGTCAACGGTAAGGAGTCAACCATGGTGCAAAAAGAACGGATAGTATCGCTCACCCCGGGTGAAACCCAGTCGGGTCCGGTGCTCTACTGGATGAGCCGCGACCAGCGGGTGGCCGACAACTGGGCGCTCCTTCATGCCCAGGAGGAGGCGCTGGCCCGGCAGGCCCCCTTGGCGGTCATCTTCTGCCTCGTCCCTGCGTTTCTCGGGGCGACCCTGCGCCACTACGCCTTCATGCTGGACGGGATGGCTGAGGTGGAACGGCGGCTGGCACGGCTCGGCATCCCCCTCTTCCTCCTGCTGGGGGAACCGGCCGAGGAGATCCCCCGCTTCGTTCAGGCTGGACAAGTATCGCTCCTGGTTACCGACTTCGACCCGCTCCGGATCAAGCGGAGATGGCACGAAGGGATGGCGGCGGAGATCGCCATCCCCGTTCACCAGGTCGATGCCCACAACATCATCCCCTGCAGATATGCCTCCCCCAAGCTCGAATACAGCGCAGCCACCCTCCGGCGCAAGCTGAACCGGCTCCTCCCCCAGTTTCTGGAAGAGTTCCCCCTTCTCAAAACCCACCCCTTCCCGTGGAGTTGCCCGGTATTGCCGGTGCCGTGGGACGACCTCCTGGCCCGGCTTCCCCTGGATCGCACGGTGACCCCCGTTGACGGCTGCGCAGCAGGAGAAGCGGCGGCCCATCAGCTCCTGGAGGAATTTCTTCACGAGCGGCTGGAGGGGTATGCCGTAGACCGCAACGATCCAAACCGGGACGGGCAATCCCATCTCTCCCCCTACCTGCACTTCGGTCACCTGGCCCCCCAGCGGGCGGCTCTGGCGGTGGCAGCAGGGGGACCGTCCGACTCCCGTGAGGCATTTCTGGAGGAGCTCATCGTGCGGCGGGAGCTTTCGGACAACTTCTGCTGGTACAACGACCGGTACGACCGGGTGGAGGGATTCACCGACTGGGCCCGGAAGAGTCTTGACAAGCACCGGGACGACCCCCGGGAGTACCGGTATGGATCGGAGAGTCTGGAGCGGGGTGAGAGCCACGATCCGCTCTGGAACGCGGCCCAGAAAGGGCTCCTCCTCACCGGCAGAATGCACGGCTATCTCAGGATGTACTGGGCCAAGAAACTCCTGGAGTGGAGCGGTTCACCGGAGGAGGCGCTGGCCACGGCAATCCACCTCAACGACCGCTACGCCCTGGACGGAAGAGACCCCAACGGCTATGCCGGGATCGCCTGGAGTATCGGCGGAGTTCATGACCGACCCTGGGGAGACCGGTCGATCTTCGGAATGATTCGCTACATGAATTACAACGGCTGTCTCAGGAAATTCGATGTGAAGGGATATGTGGTGAGGAGTGAGGAAAGGTGCGACGGCGAGGGGAGATAAATCTCCCCTCGCTGTCGTTTGTGGTGAATCAGTTGCGCTGGAAGGCGGGGAAATGGGAAAGGCTCTTGAGAGACTCCAAGAGGTCGGCCCGCTCTTCTGCGGCATAGATCCTCTCCAGGTAGTTCAGCGCGGTGGTGAAGAGACCGGCCAGCTCCCTGCGGGCCTCTCCGATAAACTGATCTGAAGGCTCTTCGGGAAGGAACTCGGCGGCATAGAGCTCCTGGGCCTTTTCCAGCTGCTCCCGCGCCCCCTTCACATCCCCCCGGGTCATGTGCTTGATGCCGGAGACGGCGGCCTCTCTGAACATACCGTTGTCGCAGGTGATGGATTCAAAATTCAGCCGGTAGGCGTCCCCCTGGGAGATGACCGGATTCAGGTTCCTCGCCCCCAGGAATGACTTGCGGAGTCGGCTCAACGTGGTCTTGAAGTTTTTCGAACCGCTGTCAGGCTCGCACCCCGGCCAGAGCAGCTCTATGAGCTGGTTGCGATGTACCCACTGGTCTGAAGTTATCAGGAGGTAACAGAAGAGGAGTCGCGCCTTCTGGCTCTCCCATGAGATGAATACGGGGGAATGATGACGATAGACCGTAAGACCTCCGAAGGTGCGAATGAAGATCTTTTCCGAACTCTGTGTGGGTTTCATGACCTTTGCTCCTGAGGATTACTCTGTGTTAAACCGCTGCGGAAGTAGCGCCGGCTTGTCAATATAGTTACAAAAAATGTGCCAAAAACACCTCACTCCCGTCGAAAAAGATAAACAGAGAGCACACATGGCAGCACCCCATGGAACAAGCCGGATTAATCGTTCGGCGTTAGATGGTTAGCTTCGATTCCCCCGACGATCACAACACCGTCGCACGTCATCTGTCAGGGAAGCAGAGGCTTTCGGCAGGGGAAGAATCTCTGGATAAAGGAAGGGGCAGCAGAAACTGTAAACTATCCCGACGCTTTTGTCGAAATAATTTACACTTCCGTCACAGATACAGATCGGTGCATGGAGAGGAGAGCGGTGTTACCCCTTCACCTCGGCGACCGGTCGTGCAGGGGTTGCGGTGATTTCGGTGGCCGCGAAAGTGCCGATGGTGGAGAATGAGGGAACCTCTACAGAGGCGGTGGGAATCTCCACTGCCGCCTGGGTGGGGCTCTCCTCGGCTTTGGCGGTTTCAACCTTGAGCGCCTCTTCCTTGGCCGCCACCTCTTTGGCGATTCGCTCCTTCTCGTCCAGTGCGCGGGACTCTTCTTCCACCTTCCACTTGAAGTCGTCGGTGGCGCGCTTGAATTCGCCCAGGGTCTTGCCCAAGGAGCGGGCCAACTCCGGGAGCTTTGCCGGGCCGATGACGATGAGCGCAATCGCGAAGATGATCATCAGTTCCGGCATTCCGATTCCAAACATTTTTCATACCTCACAAAGAGAGCGGCGATCATCCTTCGCGCCGGTTTAATGACAAACTTCTGGCGGATAATAGAGGTTTTTCCCAAGGGTGTCAATGGGGTCAGCACTGCTTTCTCTGGCAATTTACGGGAATTGCCGTTACAATGCCCCCCCTGACGGTAACCACCAAGGAGCCCTTCCATGCATGAACTGATCAACTGGCTGCTCTCTACCATCGGCGCCATGGGGTACCCCGGCATTTTTCTCCTCATGGCCATGGAGAGCTCGATCATCCCCATCCCCAGTGAGTTGGTGATGCCGCCGGCAGGGTATCTGGCCCAGCAGGGGGGGATGAATCTCTGGGTGGCCGTCCTCTGCGGAACGGCGGGGAGCCTCGTGGGGGCCTATGTCAACTACTTCGCCGCCCACTACCTGGGGCGCCCCCTGATCCTCAAATACGGCAGGTACGTCTGGATCACCGAGGAGAAGTTCGCCCAGGTGGAGAGCTTCTTCCACCGCCACGGCGAGATCTCCACCTTCATCGGGCGGCTCCTGCCGGTGGTCCGGCACCTCATCTCCCTTCCGGCCGGACTGGCAGGGATGAACCATCTGAAATTTTCCCTCTACACCCTCCTGGGAGCCGGGATCTGGGTCACCATCCTGACCTGGATCGGCTACTTCATCGGCGAAAACCAGGGGCTCATCATGAAATATTCCCATCAGGCCCTGCTCGGTGTGCTGCTGTTCAGCATCGGCCTCATCGTGGTTTACGTCCGAAGGCACCGGAAGAAGATTGGCGTTACCGCGACCGTAGTAATCGGTGAACCGGAGTAAACAACACGTCACCGCAGGCAGAGAGCGGAGAACTGGAGGCAGACCATGATCGAAGAGCTGTATCCCGATTTCACTATCGCCAGACTGGGCGAGAGCCACATCCCTTCCCCCCTCACCCTGGGACGCTTTACCCCCGATGAGCAGCGGGTGCTCTACCATACCGGCCTGGCCTCCCTGAAGAGCAGCCTGGCCGACGGGAAAGAGCCCCCCAGCATGGAGGTGGCCGGACCGCGTGAGAAGATCTACTTCGACCCGTCCAAACTCAAGTGCGGCATCGTCACCTGCGGCGGCATCTGCCCCGGGCTCAACGACGTCATCCGGGCCATCGTCCTGAGCCTCTACCATCATTACGGAGTCAAGACGGTCTTCGGTTTCAAGTTCGGCTACGAGGGGCTCTCCTACCGCTTCGGCCATGAACTGGTGGAGCTGACTCCCGATACGGTAGAGGGGATCAACGAGAAAGGGGGGACCATCCTCGGCTCCTCCCGGGGGAATCAGGACGTGGGGGAGATGGTGGATACCCTGGAGCAGCTGAACATCGGTCTCCTCTTCACCATCGGCGGCGACGGCACCCTCAAGGGGGCCGGGGCCATCAGTGAAGAGGTCACCCGGCGGGGTCTCAGGATCGGGGTCATCGGCATCCCCAAGACCATCGACAACGACATCCTCTACATCGAGAAATCCTTCGGCTTCGAGACCGCCGTCGCCGAGGCGAAACGAGCCACCTATGCCGCCAACGTGGAGGCTACCGGCGCCCGCAACGGCGTCGGACTGCTCAAGCTCATGGGACGGGAATCGGGGTTCATCTCCGCCTACACGGTCCTCTGCGACAGCACCGTCAACTTCTGCTTCATTCCTGAGGTTCCGTTCACCCTGGAGGGGTTTCTCGCGGCCCTCCAGGAGCGGGTTGAGAAGCGCGGCCATGCGGTGATTATCGTAGCGGAAGGAGCGGGACAGGAACTGCTCCAGGAGACCGGGGAGCGGGACGCCTCGGGAAACGTCAAGTTCGCCGACATCGGCGTCTTCCTCAAGAACAACATCACCCGGCACTTTCGCGAGAAGAAGGTCGAACTCAACCTGAAGTACATCGACCCGAGCTACATCATCCGGAGCCAGCCGGCCAACGCCCACGATTCAGCCTTCTGTCTCCTCCTGGGGCACAACGCCGTCCACGCCGGGATGACAGGGCGGACCAACATGGTGGTCGGTTTCTCCCACAGCGCCTTTACCCATGTGCCGATCCCCTTGGCCGTCTCGGGCCGGAAGCAGATCGACCCGGAGAGCGGACTCTGGTCCAGTGTCCTCTCCACCATGGGACAGGCCCGGGAACTGTGACCGTTCACTACCAGACGTACTCCTTGGCTATCTCCCGTTTATCGTGACCGAACAGGATGTGAAAGATCCTGATCTTCTTGAGTTTCACCGGTGAAAGCCCCCCCAGAGGGATATGGATGATCTTCCGCTCCAGCCGGCTGGCGATGACGCGAAAGACACTCCGGGGGGGACGGGCCGCCACGTAAACCACATGCTTCTCCCGCGCGTACTCCAGCGCGGCCAAGAGAAGCACCTCCCCCTTGTTCCGGGCAAAAGCGTAATCCGGGTCGCGCCAGACGTCCCGCACTCTCCGGGGGGGAGACGAGAGGAGGAGGCCGCCGTATTCACAGCGGCAGATCCCCGGTCCCACCACATTCTCCGCCGGAAGGGTGCCGTAGAAAGCCATGTCCGACTCCTGGTCATGCTCGCCAAGCCAGGTCATCAGATAAGGAAACTTCTTCCCCTCCCGGTCCTCGTCAAAGATAACCACCACCCCGCCGACCCCGCCCGTAACCAAGGCATTCTCCCGCACGTAGATCCGCCCTTCATGGATGTTCCGGAGGGTCTCCCGCAGGTCGATCCCGTCAAGTAGCGACGTGGTGAACGGCTCGCTCCGGCTCAGCTCCTCGGAGAGCTGGCGGCTCCCCTTCTTCATGAGAAACGCGCCGTACTGCTCGATGACCAGATCCTCCGGTGGATATGAGCAGATGGAAGAGCTGTCGAACCCCTCCAACCACTCCCCGGGGCGCTTTTCTTTTTTGCGTTTCAAGAAGGGGAGCGAGGCCAGCCCTTTGCGCCCCTCACGGGGGGAACGGGGGCGGAACCGGATGACCCGGCGCCCTTTCCAGAGCTCTTCGGGGTTGAGATGGATAGTGGGGAGGTCGGACTCCTCCCGCTGCCAGGGGGTGAAGCCGGCCAGCCGCCAGTAAGCATAGGCAAAGGTGTCGTCAACACACCCCCGGGCTGCGGCGAGTTGGCTAAAGAGATCGGGGAGGAGCATCCCGTCCACCAGGGCCAGGTTCCTGACGTAGCGGAAGAAAGCCCGCCGTTGCCAGAGATGCACCGGTTCGCCGCTCTCCTGCCGGTAATGCCTGCTTGCCTCCTGAAAGAGTCGTAGCAGGACCCGCTGCCGGTCGATCAACCCTCTGTCTGCCACGTGCCGGACAGAGCGGTGGAGCGCTTCCAAAAGCGCCTCCGCCTCGGGGATCTCCCGCTTCCCACCGCTCAACAGCTCCAGGGCGCCGAAACTCCGGCGCAGCGACGCTACGGGGAGCGGTTCCGGGGGGAGCTCTCCCCGGTGAAGTTCATAGAGGGCGGAGAGAAACGGCGGTTCACCGAGGATCTCCCGGCAGGAGTCGGGGTGGAGGTTCATAACCCGGACCCCGTCCCGCCGAAGCCGCTCCAGAGGGCGGGTCAACGGTTGCCCGAAGAGCTTTGCCACCCGCGCCAGGTGAGCCATGCCGCAGAGGAAGAGGATCCGCTGATGTTTTGCTGCCAGCTGCTGGAGCCGCCACGCCATCCCCTGCTCCCGGCGGAGGTCGTCATGATCGGGCGGGGCCGTGTCGTTCTCCCGAACGGCCTGATAATAGGCCTGAAGGCCGATCCGCTGCACGGCGTAGGAGTCGGGAAACGGCTCCTGATGGCAGGGGTAGTCGTCCAGGTCCAGGTCCACGAAGGCCAGAGGGAGGTCGTGCTCCCTGGCCAGCCGCGCCCCCTCGCAGAGAGGGTCGGCCGGTTCGATGAGGAGGTAGACCGTCTCCATCTTCCCCCGTTTTTCTCCGGACGGAGTGGCGACGACACTCTCATACATCACCACCGAGACCTCCGGAAGGCGGTTTATCCCGCGCAGCACCGCCCCCTCCAGGGTGGGGGGGAGCTCCAGGGCGATGCAGTCCGGCCGGACCGTCTCGAAGGCCAGGCGCACCAGTGCGGCAAACTCCATCCGGTAGTGGAGGATGGGGAGGGCATGAACCGGGCCGAAGGTTTCCAGATGAAGAAGGGGCATAGATAGTCAAGGGTGAAGGGTGAAGGGTTAGGACTTGGGGGTTAAGGGTGAGGGGTCACTCCTTCAGGTACTGCAACGCCTCGTCGCCGAGGATCCGCTCCACTGCCAGAGGGAGGAGAGACTTGGGCTCCTGGCCGGTGGCGTGCATCATCTTGAGCGCATAGCGGGCGATGTTGATCCCGTCCCTCACCGAGTAGAGTTCGTCGGCCTTGTGGGAACGCTGGAGAAATCCGACCACATAATCGAGGATCTTTTTGGGGGCAAAGGGGAGGTTCTCCGCGAGGATCTGCAACTCCTCCGCGGCCTCGGGAAAGTCGATGTAGATCTGGGGCTGGAGCCGGGAGTGGATGTATTCGGGGACCTCGAAGGTGGAGGAGTCCTCGTTCATGGTGACCACGATCCGGAAATCGGCCTTGGCCGGGACGCGCAGTCCGGTGACGACCGACTCCACATAACGCCGGTCGTCAAGGAGCGGCGCCAGGGAGGCCCACGCCTTTTCACTCATCCGGTTCCCCTCGTCCAGGATCAGCACTCCCCCCTTGAGCATGGCGGTCACCAGGGATGAGGCGCTGTACTGGATGGTCCCGTCCGGGCCGATGACCGGGGTGATGATCAGGTCTTCGGGCCTGGTATCCATGGTCGCCTGATAGAGATAGACCTCCCGCCCCAGGCTCCGGGCCGCGGCATAGGCCAGGGTGGTCTTCCCCACTCCGGGCTTGCCGATGAGACGCGGGTTAAAGGGGATGTCCCGGTCGTCAATGACCATCCAGGCGGCAAGAAGTTGCCGAAGCAGCTCCTGCTGCCCTACCCACTTCAGAGAGAGGGTGACCGGTCGAGAGAGGGTGAGGGTGATGCCGTCAAGGGTTACGGTTTCCATGAAACCTCCAGAGAAGATCTTCGCCCTCTCAGATAGCACAGCGGCAGCGCGATTGCCAGAATTTATAGGTTTATTGAGCGGACCGCCATCCTGTGGTATGCTGCCGGCTATGAACCGCTACCCATTCATGATTGCCCTGCTCATGGCCGTACTCCTTGCGCTCTCCGTTGCACTCTCCACTGTTGCCGCCGATACTCCGCCCGAGATCATCATCGCCACCCGCCCCGCCCTCCTTGTCACCATCAATGGTCCCCCTGAGTACGTCTCCGTCAAGGGCTCATCCCCCCTCCTCTGGCGGGTCGCCAACAGCCGGTTCCTCCTCCTGAAGGATGCTCAGGGGAAACATTACCTCCACCTCTACGATGGTTTCCTGGAAAGCGGCGCCCTCGACGAGCCATGGCGGGCGGTGGAGAAGCTCCCCAAGGGGGCCCGCATCGCAGAGAAGTCAGCCCGCGCCTCCCGTACCACGAACCTTCTCGAGGGAGAGCCCGACCCCAAAAGCAGGAAAAAACCGTCGATAGTGAAGTCGGT